>NZ_KV810583.1:0-127194 GCF_001812845.1 Corynebacterium sp. HMSC065H09 | reverse complement strand
TATCCATGATGCAATGACCGCCTGACCCTACCAGGCAATTTTTTGGACAAAAGTGTCATAAAGGTAGTCAGTAACTCATGGGGTGAGGCACTGCGGTGCCGAGTGTCGAGGTGAGCCAAACAGGGGACTGAGTATGGGTGAAGGGTACCGTAAAGCGCCGAAAAGCACTGGATACTGTCAAGACCGTTAAGGAAGTCAGGGCATAGAAAAAGCCCCTCGCGCCATGTGCATCAAATGCAACATGAGCGAGGGGCTATCGCCCGAAACCGGCGGTCGGCCTAGGCCAGCCTGGGCCAACTAGGCCAGCCAGGAGCAAGCAGCTAGTCCTACTTCTTCAGGCCGTCGATGATCTCGTTGAACTCAGCGGACGGACGCATAACTGCGGAGGTCTTCTCATCGTCCGGCAGGAAGTAGCCACCCAGATCAGCTGGGGAACCCTGAGCATCAATCAGGGTCTTGGCGATGGACTCTTCCTTCTCCGTGAGAGCCTTAGCAACCGGGGCGAAAGCTTCCTTCAGCTCGGAGTTCTCGTCCTGCTTGGCCAGCTCCTGTGCCCAGTAGAGAGCCAGGTAGAAGTGGGAGCCGCGGTTGTCGATTTCGCCAGCCTTGCGGGACGGCGACTTGCCCTCGTCGAGCAGGGTAGCGGTTGCCTTATCCAGGGCCTCAGCCAGGACGCGCGGACGTGGGTCGTCGTCATGCTCAGCGGCGTAGCGCAGGGACTCGGCCAGTGCCAGGAACTCACCCAGGGAGTCCCAGCGCAGGTGGTTTTCTTCCTGAACCTGCTGGACGTGCTTCGGTGCGGAACCGCCTGCGCCGGTCTCGAACAGGCCGCCCCCGGCCATCAGCGGCACGACCGACAGCATCTTGGCGGAGGTGCCCAGCTCCATGATCGGGAACAGGTCGGTGAGGTAGTCACGCAGAACGTTACCGGTTACGGAAATGGTGTTCTCGCCGCGGCGGATGCGCTCGAGGGAGAACTTGGTAGCGGACACCGGATCCATGATGCGGATATCCAGACCCTCGGTGTCGTGGTCTGCCAGGTACTCGTTGACCTTGCTGATCAGGTTGTTGTCGTGCGCACGCTGCGGGTCCAGCCAGAACACTGCAGGGTCGCCAGTGATACGAGCGCGGTTAACGGCCAGCTTCACCCAGTCGCGGATTGGGGCGTCCTTGGTCTGGCAGGAGCGCCAGATGTCACCCTCGGCGACGTGGTGCTCAATCAGAACCTCGCCAGCGGAGTTGATGACCTGCAGGACACCGTCAACCGGAATCTGGAAAGTCTTGTCGTGGGAGCCGTACTCCTCAGCCTTCTGAGCCATCAGGCCGACGTTCGGGACAGAGCCCATGGTGGCCGGGTCGAAAGCGCCATTGGCGCGGCAGTCCTCGATAACAGCCTGGTAGACGCCTGCGTAGGAGGAGTCCGGGATGACTGCGAGGGTGTCGCGCTCCTCACCATCCGGACCCCAGCCCTTGCCGCCGTTGCGGATCAGGGCCGGCATGGAAGCGTCAACGATGACGTCAGACGGAACGTGGAGGTTGGTGATGCCCTTATCGGAGTTGACCATGTAAAGGGCCGGACCTTCCTTCAGGTCCTTCTCGATAGCGGACTTGACGGCCGCCGCAGTAGCGTCGTCAAGCTTGTGTAGACCATCGAGCATGGCGCCCAGGCCGTTGTCCGGAGTCAGGTTGGCGGCAGCCAGCTTGGACTCGAACTTCGGGAAAACAGATGGCAGGAAGGCCTTGACAACCTCGCCGAAGATCAGCGGGTCGGAGACCTTCATCATGGTGGCCTTCAAGTGGACGGAGAACAGGATGTTCTCGCGCTGTGCGCGACGAATCTGAGCGCGCAGGAAGTTGTCCAGGATGTGGACGTTCATGCCCGTGCCGTCAATAATCTCGCCCTTGAGGACCGGCATGTCCTTCTTCAGGGTGATGATCTGGCCGTCGTTAGCCTCGAGCTGGTAGGTCAGCTTGTCATCTTCCGGCATGACAACGGACTTCTCGTTGTGGCGGAAGTCGTTGGAGGCCATGGTGGCGACGTTGGTCTTGGAGTCTGCAGACCAAGCGCCCATGCGGTGCGGGTGCTTGCGGGCGTAGTTCTTCACCGGCTCCGGAGCGCGGCGGTCGGAGTTGCCCTCACGCAGTACCGGGTTAACGGCAGAGCCCTTGACCTTGTCGAACTTGGCGCGGTCGGCGGTCTCCTCGTCGCCTTCCGGCTGCGACTTGTACTTCGGAATGTCATAGCCCTTTTCCTGCAGCTCTGCGACAGCGCGCTTAATCTGCGGGACGGATGCAGAGATATTCGGCAGCTTGATGATGTTGGCGTCCGGCTCCTTGACCAGCTTGCCCAGGGCTGCCAGCGCATCCTCTACCTTCTGTTCGTCCGAAAGACGCTCCGGGAACTGAGCCAGAATGCGGCCTGCGAGGGAGATGTCGCGGGTTTCAACATTGACACCAGCCTGGCTTGCAAATGCCTCCACGATTGGCTTCAGCGAGTAGCTCGCCAGCAGAGGGGCTTCGTCAGTACGGGTCCAAATAATTGTCGCCATAATTCATGTCTCCTATCTGTTTTGTTCCACGATAACCCAGTTTTGAATCTTGGGTTGTGTCGGGGCATAGCGCAAAAACAGTGATAGTGATATGGATAACGCAATTATGTGAGGTAAGTCACGAAATGCGCAATTATTTGTCGCTTATTCGCCGCTTTTCATTCCATTTTTCGCTTTACGACGGCCCCCGCGCTCAAACCCTTCAAATACGAAAAACCGCGCTGGGGTGTCGTGCACGCCGGCGCGGTTGTTCAGGGCAGCCTAGTTAGTTCTGTGTATTGTTCGGAGGATTGTTCTGGCCGAACTGGTAGCCCTGAGTGTTCTGAGACTGGGGGTACTGCGGAGCATAGCCCTGCCCCGGCGCCGACTGGGTAGTCCTGACCAGTTTCTGGCCGCGGAACCATGCGCGCATGTCCTTGAGGAACATAAGAACGCAAGCCGCGATCAGCATGGCACCTGCGAGGAAGAGGACTACATCCACCCAGGAGCTCAAGAACAGGAGGGGGATGATGGTCATAGCCAACGCCAGTGGTGCCACGGTGACGCAGAAAAAGATTGGTGCCGTCGAGTCTTCACCGCGGAGGATGGAGTGAATCCAGTATGCGGTCAAGGTGACAAGCATCATTCCCAGCAGTAACAGGAGTGGAACAAGAACGAGGGCGGCTGCAGCGCCCATGATGTAGCCGATGTCATCCCAAGTGCCCCCCAATGATGACTCTAGGCTGCCGAGATCGTTGGCGCCCTGGATGCCGAGCGTGATTGCGTACAGAACTGCGATGATGCCAATCAGAGTTGAAAAACTGACCAAGCCGGTAGTGATTCGGGGGATGAGTGGCATGCGCTGCCACATGTTCTGCAGTGTGGCGTTTGCAGGCAGCGGTGGTACATCCGTGGTCACCGTGGTGGTTACTGTCGCAGGACTGGTTTGAGTTGGGGCGGACCACTGTGCTTGCTGGGCTTGTGTCTGGAACGAGGATTCCTGCGCAGTGGGTACCGGGCGATTTGCCAGCCCGCGCAGCGTCGCGATGGTGATGGTGGCGTTCTCATCGGCCAGCAAAGCGTCGTATTCGCGACGACGTCCCTCATCGCCTAGCACTTGCAGCGCAGTGAGCTTCTCCTGGAACTCGCCGGAGTACTCCGAGACACCAGCATCCCGCAGTTCAGAGAGCTGACTAGAAAGGTTTGCATGGAGCTCTTCGGTGCTGGCTGCGCTATCCAGCTTCAGAGACTCGTAGAGGTTATAGCGGTCGCCCATAGCGGCTCAAGATCCTATCGGTATTGCAGTTCGAAATATCTTTTCAAACAATTTACCCGGTAGCTAGTACGGCAGCATCGAAGACCCGGAGCGCTCGATGGTAGGAAGTCCGTGGCGCTCGGAGGGCATTGGTAGCCCTCGGCAAACAATGCCGATTGCACAATGTATTAGAAGAACGTGAGTGAGTGACTACCGCCAATGGCTGTAGATGTTATTCCGCGCACAAATACCCGGGGAACAGACGGATTGAATAGCGAAATTTTTGTGTTGCGGAGTAGAGTCTCATTTTTCCCTTTCGGCTCCCCTCGCGGTTTTGCGAGCCCGTCTTGGGTCGAAAATCGAGGGGAACTGAGAGCCCACCAACTGGCGTAAGAAGAGAAAAGGAGACGGTCGCAATGACGTCGTCAAGCGAAGTAACAACCCACAACGACGATCACAAACCGCGTGCACGTCGTGTGGGAGCGTTTAGCTCGCATCGCCGTCCTGTTCCGGTGCAGGACGACATCTCTGATCTACGCCGAATCTTGGTGATTGTGGCTCTGTCGGTCGGTGCATTCGGCATCGGCGTTACTGAGTTTGTGGCCATGGGCCTGCTGCCTTACATCGCTGACGCCTTCGGACGCGATGAGGATGCCGCGGGGCGCATGATTTCGATGTACGCCCTCGGTGTTGTCGTGGGCGCACCGCTGATTACCGTGCTGACCGGTTCGATTCCGCGCAGGCGCATGCTACTGCTGCTGATGGCGGCATTTACCATCGGCAATGGTGCCACGGTATGGGCAGGCACACTGGGGTCTTTCGAAGCTGTCATGGTCTCCCGCTTCATTGCCGGTTTGCCGCACGGTGCGTATTTCTCGGTGGCTGCTCTGGTGGCGGCCTCCCTGGCTAAGCCAGGGCAGCGTGGAAAGATGGTGGCCCTGTCGGGCGTGGGGCTGTCGGTGGCGACTGTGATAGGTGTGCCGGCCGCGCAGGTGCTGGGGCAGATGTACGGTTGGCGCAGTGCCTTCGCGTTTGTAGCGGTCATCGGCCTGATTGCACTTGTTTCGCTGTGGTTCGCTGTGCCGCATATGAACCGTATGCCGAAGACGCGTCCGATGGATGAGCTCTCCGCCCTGGTGACACCGCAGGTGCTGCTGACCGTCGCAATCGGCACCGTTGGTTTCGGCGGAATGTTCGCGGTCTACACCTATATCACTTGGACCATGACTCGCGAAGCGGGCATGAGCGAAAACCACATCTGGATTGTGCTGATGGCCTACGGCATCGGCATGGTAGTCGGTACCTACATTGGCGGATGGCTCTCCGACCGCATCGGGGAGTGGGGCATCATGGTTGCGCTGGTGCTGATGGTAATCATGCTCAGTGCTTTCTACTTCACCTCGCAGAATGCTGTGCTGGGCACGATCAACTTCCTCCTTATCGGTCTGCTGGGATCGGTATTGGTACCGAATCTGCAGACCCGTCTGATGGATGTCGCAGGTCGCGCACAGACGCTGGCGGCAGCTCTCAACCAGGCCGCATTGAACATGGCCAACGCATTCGGAGCCGCGCTCGGTGGTTGGGTCATCGCTTCCGGTTATGGCTACCGCGCACCGGCTTTGGGCGGCGCAACGTTGGCGATGCTGGCTATCTTCATCGCTCTGCCGACCATTGTTCTGTACCGCCGCTCACAGGCGAAGAAGTCCGAGCGCATCGAACTGCGCTAGAGGTCTACAAGGCGTAGCGCACGCATAGGTAACGTATGAGGGCATGAGCCTTACAATCGCGACAATCAATGTCAACGGCATCCGCGCCGCCGTCAAAGAGCGCAGCGAAACCAACCTCGGACTGTTGGAGTGGCTGAAGCACACCAGTTCCGATGTCGTTTTGCTGCAGGAAGTCCGCGCCACCGACGACCAGGCACGCAAGGCCCTCGCGCCCGCTTTCGATGCCGGATGGCATTGGGTCGGCGCTGAAAACCTGGGTGCCAAGGGGCGCGCCGGGGTGGGCATTCTCTCGCGCTTTCCGCTTAACGACGTCCAGGTGGGCATCGGCTCGGAGGAGTTCGAAGAATCCGGTCGGTTTATCAGTGGGGTTGCCCCGGCAGCGGATACCGGCCTGGACGCGGATGTCCAGATTGCCAGCCTCTACCTGCCGTCCGGTGCCGCGCTTAGTGAGAAGCAGGATGAGAAGTACCGCTTCCTCGATGCCTTCTCTGATTACCTGGCGGAACTGGGTGCCAAGGGGCGCGACGGTCACCACGCAGTTATCGGCGGCGACTGGAACATCTGTCACCGCGAACAGGATTTGAAGAACTGGAAGACCAACCGCCGCAAGAGCGGCTTCCTGCCACAGGAGCGCGCCTGGATGGACTCGGTCTTCGGCTGCTGGCCCGATGAGGTTCCCCAGGATTCGCAGGTTCAGGCCAGCGACAAGGAGCTGGAATCCGGTGCCTTCTCCGATGGTTCCGTGTGGGAGGCCCCGGCGCCCAATGCAGATCCGGTGTGGTTTGATGTCACCCGCCGTCTTCACCCAGAGGCCGACGGCCCTTGGTCCTGGTGGACCTACCGCGGTAAGGCGTTCGATACAGATGCCGGCTGGCGCATCGACTACCAGGCGGCAACCGAACCAATGCTCAAGCGTGCCGTCAGCTCGGTGGTGGACAAGCCTGCCGCCTACGATCTTCGCTGGACGGACCACGCGCCGGTGATCGTGGAGTACGCCTAGACTCGGCACGCGCCTAGGCCGCGGACTAGTATGCTCCGACTCCAGCGAATTCTGGGATCAACTCCGGCTCGGGAGCGGTTACGAGATGTCGGTTCTGCCGCAACATGGAGGCAATGCCGTCAACGATGGCGTCGGCCCATTTGTCCTGCATAGCCGGGTCGGCCAAATCGCGGGTGAGTTTTTCAGCGCCCACCGCTCCCAGCGATAGCGCAACCGTCGGCGCATGCGACCGCGAACTCTGGTTCACCGCCACTGCCGGCGCCAGACCGGTACGAAACTCTGTTGGCACCCCGTTTGTGCTGTAACTGCTGTGCGGATTGAAACCTCGGAACACCATTCCGTCACGCACACCTGCCGCCAGCTGCCAGTCAGCAGGGTCATCGTCCTTTGGCTCGAGGGACTCCACCACAGCGGATACCGAAAAACCACGATCGCCGATGTTATCCCCAGAAAGGGTCTGGTCCTCTGATGAGCGACCGACAATTACGGTGGCTGCGCTCTCCGTGCCGTCGGCAAGCGAATGCGCGCCAACGATTGCGCCGCGCTGACGGAGCTTCTCGTTGGCACGTTGCACGATGCTGTCGATGTGAGCGGAAGTATCCCCACTCAAACGCAGTGCGCGAGGCAGGTCAGCGTTGATAGTCTCGATGGCCCCGCGGCGAGAGTCGACGGTGATATGCGCGCCGGCGAGCGGATCGGCAGCCTCGTCGGGGGAGGGGACGATCGGCTGGCGCGGAGGCATCCACAGCGGATTGGGGCGCGCCGGGCGGTGTGGGGAACTGTTGACAACAGCGTGCAACTCTTCAGGTGAAAACATCTTGTTGACCGCGAAAATCATCACAGAACCGTCGTGATACACGGGCGTGAGCCCCGGCGCGTGCCATGCCCAGGAACGCATCGACAGCGCCTCCGTGCCATCCGTGTTCACACCTGGCGGAGAACTAATGATGTAATGCACGCCCAGTTTTTTCGCCATGGCATCGAATTCCGGATGTGAGCCCAGCAAGTCAACGTTTGTCGGCAGCTTCTTGCTTGCCTCGGCAGTTTTGTCGGAGAAGGAGAAATGGCGGAACAGCGTCGGCAGTCCAGCGATGGCGTACATCCACGCAGAACCGTCACGACGGTCATTGAGGATATGCCCCTCAAACGCATGCGGCTGCTCGGACAGCCAATCAATAGCTTCCATGTCCGCAGCGGTCACAAACGTGCTTCCGAAACTTCCACGAATTGCCTCGCGCTGAGCAGGCCCACTCACCCAGGTCGCAGGCACAATCGCCAGTGCCGCTACGAGCCCCATCGCCAGCGCAGGATTCCACGACTTGACCGGCTGATTTCGCTTTGCGACGATCCACTGCGCCGCAGCCACAATCGCGACAACGGCAGCCGCGACTGCGTAGCCGACCAGCACTGCGCGCAGAATTCCCATAACCGCCTGCATACGGTACGGCATGTCGTAGAAGAAAGTGCCAATAAACTTCAGATAGGTGCCGAACGGCTCATCCCAACGGGACTGCGCACTATCGGACACCACAAAGAGCAGCCCGAAAGCCAGTGCCGGCCACGGCGCCCACGGGCTGTCTGGTAGGCGAGAGACCAGCGCCACCACCAGGCCGATGAGCACAAGAACCAGAACAGTCTGGGAAAAGATGGGCTCGTCAGCATAGCGGGAAAACCCGATAAGAGTCCGCCACAGTGATTCGGAGCGGGAAATCTCAATTTGGCCGGTAAAGCCCGCAACGGATTCACCTTGCCCGCTAGCGGACAATGCTGCCGGGAGAGTCATCACCAGTGAGAGCGCTCCGATAATTAGTGTGCGAGCGAGGCCACTGACACTCGGTTGGGTGATCAACCACAAGCCAACAAAGAGCACAGCAGCAATTGCGCCGGCCGGGTGGGTGATAAACGTGCCGACCAGGGCAAGCGTAGCGGGGACAATATAGCCCCGCATGGTCAAAGCCGCAGCGATCGGCAAAGTGGCCACCGCGAGCAGATACGGCATGGAGGATGTGCGCCAAAGAGCCACCCAAATCTCCGGAAGCATCAGCGTCGCGACGGCAGCTGCGGGACCGGCATAGGCCGCCCACTTAGGGCCAACTGCGGTGCGGGCTAGCACCGCAGTTGCTGCGGGCAGAAGCAGCGCCGGGGCCAAGAACGCAAACACGTTGGAATCGAGGAAAACCGAGCCGGGCAGCAGCCCCGCCACGGCATGCCAGCCGGTGGGGTAGAACATTTCGGCTCCGGTCTCCTGATTCATCAGGTCACCGGCCGCGGTGGGCGAGGCTATTGCATGCTCGTCAATGAACCGGAGGAAGTTGGTATGCCAGAGCATATCCCAGGCCTCGCGGATAGCGCCGGGGCCACCGGGGACGTCGTTAAGCACGAGCATGGCGCGCATCGAGCCGACTACCGTGACCCCGGCGACAATCATCGCGGTGACAACGCCGGAATCGAAGCCGTCTTCGGGCGTTGCCCGGGGGATGAATCTGCGCACCAGATAGCCAATGGCACAGAACCATGCCCACATGCCGGCCACGAAGAGCCAGGTGTAATCCAGCCCAAGCGCGTGAGACGACCATGCGGAAAAACCGATCACACCCATCGTTAATGGGCCGGCAGATGCCAACGCGAGCGTGGGACGTAGCCCACTGACCCAACCGAGAACTGTGCCTGGGATCAGCAGGATGAAGACGGCAACCGCAATGGCAGCGAGCATGGGACTCCTGACGGATAAGAGAATTGAATTAGTCCAATAATACCTGTGGGTTAGTTCGGCACTTGGGACGCGAGCGCCTAAGATTTGAAGAAGGGCTGATGGGACTTCAGCTGCTGTAAAGCCCAAGCGCGAATTTGCGCGAGACTTGAAGCGAGCTCGGTGCGGACCCGGAAAGGAGAGGACATTCACAGTGAAAAACGGCGAGAGAGATAACAAGCGGCACCAGATGGCCGATTTGGAAGCCATCGCACGGAGCCTGCAGAACGATCCTGGTACTGCTGTCAATGTCCCGGTGGTCGTGACTTCCGGTGTCATCGTTGCGTTTATCGTGCTGTCTTTTGCCTACGCGTGGCCACTGTGGATTTCCCTCGGACTCATTGTTCTGCTGGGAGTCGTCATGGTCGTGTCCTACACCCGCAGGCCTCCCGTAGCTCCACTGGAGTTGACCCAGGGGGAGCGCGAGCGTGTTCGACGTGTTCTCTCTGAACACGGCATCCGCCCGGCTGTCACGCTGGTGCGCGCACTGTACCCCGAGGAATCGCCAGCCGCTGCAGCGCGAACCGTCAAATTGCTATCCGATCGAATGCTTGTGGAGCAAGGGTACAAGGGCCGTCAGGACTAGTTTTTGGTGGTCGCTTTCCCGGTAGTCGACGTCGATTTAAAGACCGGATATTAAGGATTGGCGTTCCTGTAAAGCCTGCGATGTCGTCGAAATGGGTACGTCGCCGACTCTCCACTATGAAGCTCGCGCTAAACTTATTGGCTATGAGTGAAAGCAAGGGTCCTGAAGCAACTAATCCTGCACCGAGTGCTCGTAAGCAGCGCGTTCTGTCCGGCATTCAGCCGACCGCAGATTCCTACCACCTGGGCAACTACCTGGGAGCATTGAAGAACTGGATTAATCTGCAGGATGACTTCGACGCTTACTACTTCATTCCAGACCTGCACGCCATCACTGTCGAGCAGAATCCGAAGGAGCTGCGTCAGCGCACTATCGCAGGTGCCGCACAGCTGATTGCACTTGGTATTGATCCGGAGAAGTCGGTGCTGTTCGTGCAGTCGCATGTGCCCGAGCACGCGGAGCTCGGATGGGTGCTGACCTGCTTGACTGGCTTTGGTGAAGCCAGCCGTATGACGCAGTTTAAGGACAAGTCCTCTCGTCAGGGCGCGGAACACACCTCCGCTGGTTTGTTTGCGTACCCGATGCTGATGGCCGCCGACATTCTGCTCTACCGCCCACAGCTGGTGCCGGTGGGCGAGGACCAACGCCAGCACCTCGAGCTGACGCGTAACCTGGCGCAGCGCTTCAACTCCCGCTACAAGAAAACGTTCGTTGTGCCGGATCCGCACATCATGGAAGGCTCCGCCAAGATTTATGACTTGCAGGGTCCGACCTCGAAGATGAGCAAGTCGGGTGCAAACCCGAAGGGCATTATTAATCTGTTGGACGACCCAAAGGTCTCTGCCAAGCGCATTCGCTCGGCCGTTACCGACAACGATGGCGAAATTCGTTTCGACCGTGAGAACAAGCCGGGCGTATCCAACCTGCTGGTCATTCAGTCGGCGTTGACCGACAAGCCTGTCGACGAGCTCGTTGCCGGCTACGAAGGCGCAGGCTACGGCCAGCTGAAGGCTGATACCGCAGATGCGCTGGAAGCATTCACCACGCCACTGCGTGCTCGCTATGAGGAGCTCATGGCTGATCGCGGTGAGTTGGAACGAATCCTGGCCGAAGGCGCTGACCGTGCCCGTGAAGTTGCCGCCAAGACACTTGCAGATGTGTACGAGCGCGTCGGGTTCCTGAAGGCTGCCAACCGGTAATTCAGCTGTAGACTCTGCGCTTCAGTCTCCGTACCGAAAGCTGGCACGTTAAGGTAGGGGACATGGCAACCTCTACTCAAAAAGATCCGAAGAGAACGGACCGCTATGGCATCGAGCGTGTACACGCCGATGAACCGAGCGCAATCGACCGCCTCCGCGAAAAGTGGGCGTGGTTCGATCACGTTATGCGGATGCAGGAGCGCTACTCCGAGCAGGGCGGTAACTTTTTTGCCGCCGCTGTCACGTACTTCTCCGTGCTGTCGATTTTCCCCCTAATCATGACGGCATTTGCCATCCTCGCGCTTGTGTTGCGTGGCAATGAGCAGCTGCTTGAGCAAATCCAGTCCGCTATCACCGACTCCATCGATGGGTCGATGGGCGACACCATCAACGCAATTATCGAAGGTGCGATCGATCAGGCAGGTGGCGTCTTCACCGTCGGTTTCATTGCCACCCTGTGGTCGGGTCTTGGTTGGATGGGCAACCTCTCCAACGCAGTGACACAGCTGTGGAAGCGCCCGCTGGGCGCTAGCAACTTCGTGGTGGGAAAGGTTCGCGACCTGCTGCGTCTGCTGGGCATGCTGGTTATGATCCTGCTGACCTTCGCTGTCACCGCAGCCGGCTCTTCCGGACTGACCCAGTCCCTGCTGGACAAGATTGGTCTGGCTCATGTCCCGGGAATCACAATTATTGCGGGATTGATTGCCATCGCCATTGGTCTCGTCGCCAACTGGCTGCTGTTCTTCTGGATGCTCGCTTTTCTGCCACGCGGGGGCGCCCCGTTCCGCTCTGCGGCAAAGGGTGCGATTATCGGTGCGATTGGCCTTGAGGTTGTCAAGCAGCTCGGTAGCGTTTTCTTCTCCAACGCCCTGTCGAACCCGGCCGGTGCAGTTTTCGGTCCGGTCATCGGTTTGATGGTCGTTTTCTACCTCATCTGGCGCATCACTATGTATGCCACTGCCTGGACCGCGACGACCGAAGAAGCGCTTGCCGACGAGGAGCTGGATGCACCTGCTCCTGCTGTCATTAACGTCCGTGCGGAAGCGGCCAATCCGTCCGGATTGAACCGCCTGCTCGGTTCGAAATAATTAGCCGCGATCGCGTCTGCCGAAGCGGTAGGTGACCATCGCAATCAATGCGATGACACCTACGATGGCAGCGCTGACAGTAATTTTTAGCCCTGTTCCTGTTGACTCGTTGTCCAGGATATCGGGCAATTTTTCTACCAACTTATCCTCAGTCGCTTCCGCTTCGAGGACACCGACAGAGCTGTCCTGCGGTGCCGCGAAGCCGGCGTCGAGAAGCGATGCCGCCTGCTCCCAGGGGCGCGGTGAATCCTCCACAGTGACGTCGAGAACGATGACGCCGAGACGACGGCCATCGCGCTCAGCCACCCCAGCGAAGGTGTGACGGGCATCGTCGGTAAAACCGGTCTTGCCTCCAAGGGCGCCGGGGTAGTCCTGGGCAATCAGCTGATTGTCGTTGGCGATTTCGAAGTCATCTACCTCGAGAGCCTTGTCTCCGGGGATAGTGGCCAGGCGGGTGGCCGAGAGCTTGCGATAGGTCTCATTGTTGAATGCGTGCTGGAAGAACAGTGACATGTCGTATGCGGACGTCATCTGTCCCGGAGCATCGAGACCAGTCGGGTTGACCACTCGCGTATCCGTCGCCCCCAACTTCTTTGCCAGGGCATTGACCTTCTCGGTGGTCTTGTCCATGCCACCAAGTTCGCGGGCCAAGGCGTGGCCGGTGTCGTTGCCGGAGTTAAGCAACAGACCAGTCAGGAGCGTTTCTACCGAGTAGTTCACGTCCTCGACGATGCCGACACGAGAGCCCTCCATGTTCGCGTCCTCGAAGGTCGCCTTGACTGGAGTGTCGAGCTTCAAATTCTCGATTGCCTCCATCGCCAGCAGCACCTTAATAATCGATGCCGGACGGTAGCGGCCGTGCGGGTCCTTCGCCGCAAGGACATCGCCGGATTTCAAATCGAACACCGTCCATGCAGAGGCGGAGAGGTCCTTCGGAACGTCAAACCCCTCACCGCTGACAATGCCGCAGGCGGACATCTTGCTACCTCCAGCCGGCTTTTGAGGAACCGGAAGTGGAGCGGGAGATGTTTCGCCGGGAGCCGGAACCTCAGAGGAATCCACTGGTGCTGGTGGAAGGGTCTTGTAGGGGCAGCCCTCCGTGTCACGGATATCAGGTTCGGGACCGACAATCGGGGCGTCGTCGGTAAGCGAGGTGCTCTGCGCCATGGCTGCGGGGGCGGTGCTCGGCAGAAGCAGAGCGCTGGTAGCTAGCAGCGTAACGGCAGATGAGAAGCGGCGAGAGGGAAACATGATGAAATAAGGGTAGCAAAACGTCACCCGAAATGACGTATTCGTCATGTGTGGATGGGGGAAAACGGGGGAGCGGAAGCCTTTGTACAAAGCAGAATTACGATTCACCGGCAGTGAAGTAGAAGCGGAGGGCACAGTACCGATAGTCTGGCCATTATGACTAATTCTTTGCACAGTGATGCTCAGTCTCTGGACACACAGTCTTCGGCATCGAATCTCGATGAGATGCGCAAGGTTGTCGCCAGCCTGCCCAAGGTACTGCTTCACGATCACCTCGATGGCGGCCTGCGCCCGCAGACCGTTATCGACCTGGCCGCGGACTGCGGTTACACCGATCAGTTGCCCACCACCGACGTGGATGAACTGGAGAAGTGGTTCATTGACACCGGCAACTCTGGCTCGTTGCCGAGCTACCTGACCGCCTTCGCGCACACCTGCGCCGTCATGCAGACCGCTGAGTCGCTGACGCGCGTTGCGCGTGAGGCCGTCGAGGATCTGGCCGCCGACAACGTCGTCTACGCTGAGCTGCGCCTGGCTCCGGAAAACCATTTGGAAAAGGGCCTGGATATGCAGGCTGTCATCGACGCACTGGTCGAAGGCCTGGCGCAGGGTGAAGCCCATGCCGCCGCTGAGGGAAAGCACATCACCGCACGTCTGCTGGTCTGTGCGATGCGCCAGAATGACAATTCCAAGGAAGTCGCACAGCTGGTCATCGACAACTACAGGAAGAACTCCGACGGGTACGTTGTCGGTTTTGACATCGCTGGACCGGAAAACGGCTTCCCACCGGCTAACCATGCCGAAGCATTCACCATGCTGCGGGAAAACCTCATTCCGGTCACCATTCACGCAGGTGAAGACGCCGGTGTCGATTCGTTGCAGGATGCTGTCGTGCAAGGTGCTCGCCGCCTGGGTCACGGCGTACGCATCTACGAGGACTTCGGTGCTTCCCTCGAGGGCATCGAATGCCAGGAGGTTGCCTCCGCTATTCGTGACCGCCAGATTCCGCTGGAAATCTGCCCGACCTCCAACGTTCAGACTGGTGTTTGTGACAGCGTTGCGGATCACCCGTTCTCGCTTCTCGACGATATGAGTTTCGCCTGCACGGTCAACACGGATAACCGTCTGATTGGCGCGACTTCCATGACCCGGGAGTGCATGGAGTTGGTGGAGAACTTCGGTTACGGCTACAGCGAGCTGTTCGAACTGACCTCGAACGCGCTAAACAATGCATTCGTGGATCTGCCGACCCGCGAGCACATCATGGACACCATTATTTACCCCGCTTACCTGCAGCTTATCGACAACAGCGACGAGGACATCGAAACTGATGTCAACGGTGCGGGTTTCGGTGCCGAAGATGAGCTGAACCTGACGCTGGACTAGCCAGCGCCGGCCAGCTTTGCTGGGAGGAGCTAGATCTTGGTCGTGAACCGAGCGGCCAAGTCCTTCTCCAGCTGCCTCCAGCCCTCGGCCTCATCGTCGTAAGGCGGAACTGGCTCGGACATTTCTCCGGTGTCCAGCAGGAAGTTCAGCAGCCACTGCAGCTGCTGGTTGCCCGCCAGTACTTCGTTCACGGCATCATCTCCAGCCCAGTCAGCGGCGTCTGCGAGTAGCTCGTACGCGCGGGCGAGCTGGGCGGTGTCCACGGCGTTCGGGCCCTTTTCAATGTCCTCGGCCAGGCCGGTAAACGAGTACTCATTGTCCTCGTGCACCACGGCCTCCAGTTCACCTGCGTTGGCCGCGGTGATGATTTCATCCCACGTCGTCAGCGCCGACATGTCGTGATGCTTGTGCTCCAGCAGCCAACGCACCATCGTGCGGGGCTGTGAGAACGTGTGAATCTCACCGGCGCTGCCCAGGAATAGCGGGCGACGCCCCATGTAACAACGCAAGGTGTAGAGCGTGCGGCCAGCGATGGAGATCTTGATCGGGTCGATGCCAGCGTTGGCCCACACTGTCTGATCGTACGGATCGCCGGCGGTCTCCTCTGCGGACTTCTTTTCCTCTTCGCGCTTCTTCTCTGCTGCTTCACGACGCTCACGCTCCGCGGCCTCCGCTTCCTTTAATGCGGCTGCAGCAGTGGTTTCGGACTCTTCATCGATGCTCGGAGTATTTGCGCCGATGGCGTCGATAGCGTCAATGCAGCTGTCCCAGTTGGTCAAGATGACATTGCCGATAGCCGACCACTGAGCGGTGCCACTGCCCTGGAAGTGATCAGCACCATTTTGCGTGGCAGCCAGGACAGAGTGAGAGGCGAACATCTGGTTGATTGGAGTGAGATCCGCGATCGCACCAATTGAGCGAGTGATGGCAAGAATGCGATCAGCGCGCGAAACATGGTCGTAGTCGGCTCGGCCGGCCAGGATCTCTGGCAGTCCAATCAGGTCATAGCGGTGGCGCGGTGCCGCGATGGCCGCTCCCGGTAGCTGCTGGTTGAAGTTGCGCCAGCTGGGGTGCTGCGTGAAGTCGTGAGGAGCATCCGACTGTAGGAAAGCCAGGAGCTTTGCCGCCGATGAGAACAAATAGATGTCATCACCGCGGCCGAGCAGAGCCTGCCACTCGGAGCCACCCTCACGCCAGCTTGGAGCCCACAACGTGTAAAAGGTGCCCGAGGTCAGCTCGAGTTCGATAGGAACGATGCCTTTCCTGGCCATAGTTTTCGTCGCAGCCCTTCTGCTTGTTGGTGATTATTAAAACTCAAAAATTGTCATACCTGCAGCGCCCCCACGGGTGGCAAGTTTGCGTATTCCTATCTTAGAAGTTTTACGACGCAGATACCCACCGCACTATCCGGTCGGACGGTAGAACCCCTTAAACGGCATGCCGATGTTGGTCGTACGCACGGGGTTTACCTGCACCGGATCGCCCGCTTCGACCATCTTTCCGTCACCGATAACCATGGCGACATGGCCGTCCCACACTGCAAGATCGCCAGGTAGCAGTTCATCCTGGCTCACCTGTCTGCCGACGGCCTGTGCTTCTGCCGTGCGGGGAATATCAACACCAGCTTGCCCGTAGGCCCAGTGCGTTAAGCCTGAACAATCGAGCGCCTGCCCCGGAGTATTTCCGCCCCAACCATAGGGCGTTCCGACGGCACTGAGTGCAGCCTTCACCGCAGCTTGGGCCTCTGGTGTGGGCGCGCCAGCTCCAGCATCCGCAGGTACCGGCGCGCTGCCCGAATCGGACGACGCCTCCGAACCATCTGCAGCGTCGGTAGCGCTAGCCGATCCTGGGGTGTTCGTAGACGTAGAAGCGAGGGCGGCTTGAGTGGTACCTGGGGCCTCCAACTGTGCCGAGTGAGGTGGGGTAGGGGTGTCCACCGCGGTACTCGCTTGCTGTATCAGCGACTGCACCAGAGGTCGCAGTTCTTGCTCTAGTTTCATGAGCCGCGCAATGGCCTGGGAGATCGCGGAACTGGCCGCTGAGGCTAGGCTGGCGCCGGTCGCGGCGAGACCAGCGGGCCCCGCAGCCGTCGCAGTCAACGAGCCCATGGCGGAAGTGACAAAATCCATGGCGATCCGGGCCAAATCAGTGGCCGCTGACATTACTGAGGCCAGCCCCTTGGCAATGTCACTGTCAATGGTTCCGGCGCGAGTTTCCAAGTCGGCTGCCGCATTTGCAGCCCGTTTGAGACTTGTTCCCGCGGCCCCTGCTCCGGAACCAGCACCATCGCCCCAGTTGCGGTCAACGGAATCTGCCACTGAGCGCCAGGCGGTACTCGCGGCGGGTATTGCGGCCCCGGCAAGTCCTGCCAGTGCGGGTGCGATGGCAGGACTTAGCTGTTGTGCAATCGCGGTGGGGACCTCCGTAAGTAGATTGGTGGGAAGCATCACGCACCGCCCATTCCGCGAGTTGCAACGGCTCCCATTTTCGGTGAGATGGACTGCAGCGCATATGCGCCGGCATCTTCAGCAGTGGACACCGCAGAGACAAGAGCGTTCAGTGCACGAGCAGCGCTGGTGCCGTACTCATTCAGCTCAGCTACATGCTCATGCTGGCGCTGTAGAGCAGTGGCTGCAGCGTGACAGAAGGGCCCAGCAAACGGGACGTCGCCAAGCGAGAGCAGTGCGCTGATGCCCAAGTCAGCGCCGCTGACCTGCTGCGACAACGCGTCAAGGCGCGTGGCATCGGCAGAAATAAGCTCTGGCGCCAGCGTAAAGACTGAGTCATTCCCGCTAGTGGTCGGAGAGAGAAACGATTGGCTGTGGGAACTGTGTGGTGATGGACGGGACAATGTTGACGGCCTCTCTAGGAAATTCGCGTGTGGTTCAACACTCAGTGCTGTGGCTGAACGGCTAGCGGGGTTCGGACGGCGGCTGAGCGGCAAGTGGTTTGGTAGTAAGCGGGCTTACGCAAATGGGGCGCAGTAAAAAGCCCTCGTATTGTTAGGCGCGAAAAAGGCCGATTCGGTTCCATCTTTTTTGGGAACGCGTTTTCAGAAACTTGCGATGCCGGCACCAGAGCGGCAAAAGCAAAGCAATGTATTTTGGAAGGCATGGAGATTACCGTTGTCAACCATCCCTTGGCACAGTCACGTTTGACCATTCTGCGCGACGCGCGCACTGATAACGCGGGCTTCCGTGCGGCACTCGCCGATCTGGGCGCAATGCTGATTTACGAGGCAAGCCGGGAGCTGCCCGTCGATAACTTCGATGTTCAGACCCCAATCACTACCGCGCCGGGTTACCGTCTGCAGGATCCGCCGATTATTGTTCCCGTCATTCGTGCGGGGCTTGGCATGATCGATCCGTCGCTGTCGATGATTCCGGATGCGCAGGTGGGCTTTATTGGCTTGGCTCGTAATGAGGAAACTCATGAGCCGGTGCCGTACCTCGAGGCGCTGCCGGAGGATCTGTCCGGGCGCACTGTCTTCCTGGTCGACCCGATGCTGGCAACCGGCGGTTCACTGCTGCATGCCCTGAAGCTGTTGGCGGATCGCGGAGCGGACAACATCACGGCCGTGTGCATCATTTCTGCACAGCAGGGTGTCGACGCCTTGAAGGAATCCGGTTTCCCGGTGCGTCTTGTCACCACTGTGGTGGACCCGGATCTTAACGAGGATGCCTACATTGTGCCGGGGTTGGGAGATGCGGGCGACCGTCTCTACGGTCCCCGCAACATTGATCTTTAAATTAATCTCTTAGGCAGTTCCCCAGGCTTCTGCCGCGTACTTCTTGACGACCTCGTTGTCCTTGGTCACAAGAACTCCGTCGGGGGACATCTGGTACTTGTACGAGCCGTTTTGTGCAACAACGCGGTCGCCCTCATCGACGATGATGTCCATCGATCCGGAACCCTGTGGTGTATCCGAGCGGTAGTACTTCTCGCCGGAGCGCGTCTCACAAGCAGCAGCCTTAATTCCCTGTTCAGCGGCGATAACAGCAAAGGCGCGGTCACCGTTGTCGCAGCGTGCGGAGCTGCCCACGAAGCCCAGGCCGTCCAAGTCGGAGCGGCCAGTGCCGAAGTCCTGTCCCTCCGGAGCTGTTGTCGGCTCAGAGCTCGTCGTCGTGGATGGCGAAGACGTGGTGCTCGGCGTGCTTGACGACGAGGACGATGTCGAAGTGCTCGGCGTGCTTGACGACGTCTCGGAGGACTTCGACGTAGTTGTCGTCGTGGTGGTCGTCTTGCTCGTAGAAGTCGAACTCGTCGAGGACGGCGGTGTCGAACTGGGCGACGTCGGCTGCGAGGAGGAGGGGACCTCCGGACGCTGGGGCTCATCACTATTGTTCAGCGACAGGCCGATGGCGATGCCGATGACGACCACGAGTGCGGTGGCCACGATGATGATGGGGATGCTGAGAGACTTAGGTGTGCCATTGCCGGACATGCCTAATATCATCGCAGACTTCCTCAAAATGTGAAACATCTGATAATTGAAGGGGTCAAAGTGAAAGAAGTGGCCCCTGGTCATGTGTACGTCTGGCGCTGATATTCAAACGCTTGCCGGCCACTGCTGTCGCTGGCGCAGTCGTCGGTAGGCCTCTTGTTACGGCCTGTCGGTGGAGCGCTTACACTGGAGAATTGTGATTGAGGAGTTTATTAAGCACTGGTGGGCCGAGCACGCGAACGAGATTCTCGAGTGGCGGCGGCATCTTCATGCGCACCCAGAGCTATCTCACATGGAGCACGCCACCACGGCTTTTGTGGAGGAGAAGCTGCGTGCTGCAGGGCTGAAACCAGTGCTGTTTCCCAACACCGGCTTGATGGTCGACATTGGTGAAGATGAACTCGCCGGTAGCGAAGCCGGAGGTGAATTGCCGGGGCGTCTCGCTTTCCGCGGCGATATAGACGCGCTTCCAATTACAGAGACCACGGGGCTGGAGTTTGCCAGCACCAACGATGGCGTCATGCACGCCTGCGGGCATGATTTTCACACCACGATTACGCTCGCGACGGCTCTGGCTATGGCTGAGTACCACGAGAAGCACACGTTGCCGACGCCGCTGCGTTTCATTTTCCAACCCGCCGAGGAGGTCATGGTTGGCGGTGCACCCGAGGTTATCGCTGCCGGTGCGCTCAATGGCGTTGAGCGTATTTTTGCCGTCCACTGTGAGCCGAAGCTGCGCGTCGGTCACGTCGGCGTTCGAACAGGTGCCATCACCTCTGCGGCCGACACGTTGGAGATTCAGGTGCATGGCCCGGGCGGGCATACTTCCCGTCCGCAGATGACGGCCGATGTTGTCTATGCGCTGGGTAAATTGATTGTAGATTTGCCGGGCTTGCTGTCACGACGCGTCGACCCACGCACTGGCACCGTGCTCACGTTCGGCTCCGTTCACTCCGGGTATGCACACAACGCGATTCCGTCGGAAGGCAGCGTCAGCGGCACCCTGCGCACCGCGGACATCAAGACCTGGCGCGACATCGATCCACTGGTGCGTGAACTGATTGAACAGGTCCTCGCCCCGACCGGCGCTGATTGCACCATCAACTACGAGCGTGGCGTGCCGCCTGTGCTTAACGACGAATACTGCACCGCCCTGATTGCGGAAGCGGTGCGACGAGTGGACGAGAATGCTGTCATTCAGGCCCCACAGTCGTCCGGTGGCGAGGACTTCGGTTGGTATCTCGAGCATGTCCCGGGCGCGATGGCTCGTCTGGGCTGCTGGTCCGGTCGTGGAGACAAGCACGATTTGCACCGAGATGACCTAATCGTGGACGAGCGTTGCCTGGGCGTTGGTGTGAAACTCTTCGCTGGCATTGTTGCTCGCTATGAGGACGGCGCGCAGTCAACCATGACTGTCCGTTAGACTATGGGGGCAAAGCGGGGAAAATGCCTCCCGCGGTAGTTACATTGTGATATCCACGGCAACTTTGGAGGATTTGTGGCACAGAGGATCGTAATCATTGGCGGCGGCCCAGCCGGCTACGAAGCAGCGCTGGTTGGCGCCAAGTACGGTGCTGAAGTCACTGTGGTTGAGGATGCCGGGATGGGCGGTTCTTCCGTCCTGTGGGATTGCGTTCCCTCTAAGGCCTTCATCGCGGCGACGGGCGTTCGTACCGATATGCGTCGTGCGGACGAGATGGGTCTGCGTCCGGACTTTTCCCAGCGCAAAATCGACTTCACTGCGGTCAACGAGCGCGTTAAGCGCCTGGCTCAGCAGCAGTCCGACGATGTTCGCGCGCAGATGGAGCGTGAGGGCATCAAGATGCTGCAGGGCCGCGGTCGCCTCGATGACCACGACCCGGGCCGTGTAACTCACTACGTCACCGTCGACTTGCTCGAGGGCGGCGAGGTCACTCTTGAAGCCGACCTGGTGCTGGTCAGCACCGGTGCGTCCCCACGTATTCTGCCGGGTGCGATTCCTGATGGTGACCGTATTTTGACCTGGCGTCAGGTTTACGAACTGGAGGAGCTGCCAGAGCACCTCATTGTGGTCGGTTCTGGTGTTACCGGTGCTGAGTTCGTATCCTCGTTCACCGAGTTGGGCGTCAAGGTCACCATGGTCGCTTCGCGTGACCGCATCCTGCCGCACGAGGATGCTGACGCTGCAGATGCCCTGGAGGAGGTCCTGCTGGAGCGCGGTGTGGACGTTGTGAAGAACGCCCGCTGTGATCTTGTCGAACGCACTGAGGACGGCGGCGTTCGCGTCGTCACTTCCGACGGCCGTGAGGTCTTCGGCTCCCACGCGTTGATGACCGTCGGATCGATTCCGAACACTGCGGATATGGGTCTGGACGCAAGTGGTGTGAAAATGACCCCGTCTGGCCACATTCACGTTGACCGTGTTTCCCGCACCAACGTGCCGGGTATCTACGCTGCCGGTGACTGCACCGACTTGTTCCCGCTGGCTTCCGTTGCAGCTATGCAGGGTCGTATTGCGATGTACCACGCCCTCGGTGAAGGTGTTTCGCCAATTCGCCTGCGCACCGTTTCCTCGGCAGTGTTCACCCGCCCGGAGATTGCGACTGTTGGTGTCTCCCAGGCTCAGATTGAGTCCGGTGAGGTCTCCGCTCGTGTTGAGGTTTTCCCGCTGGCAGGTAACCCGCGTGCGAAGATGCGCTCGCTGCGCCACGGCTTCGTCAAGCTGTTCTGCCGTAAGAATTCCGGCATGATTATCGGTGGTGTGGTGGTCGCTCCGACCGCCTCGGAGCTGATTCTGCCAATTGCTGTGTGTGTCTCCAACCAGCTCACCGTCGATGACCTGGCAAGCTCCTTCTCTGTCTACCCGTCGCTGTCTGGCTCGATTACTGAGGCTGCTCGTCAGCTGATGGCACACGACGATCTGGACTAATGCTGGTATCGCGACTGGCAGCATGACCGGCCGCACTCGTAAATAAAACAAGCCGAGCCCCGAAAGTGGGGCTCGGCTTTTTGGCTGTGCAATAAGAACGTACCGATGCGCTTATGCTGCGCTTACTTGCTGGAGAGTTCAGCGTACTTAGCGGTGACTTCCTCCACAGACGGATTCGTGGCGTGCTCGCCATCGGAGTACAGCACAGTCGGCACAACGCGGTTGCCGTCATTGACGGACTCAACCCACTTCGAAAGGTCGTCGTGCTTTTCGACGTCCCAAGCCTCAAACGGAGTGCCGTTTTCCTTCAGGCCAGCAATGAGGTTCTGGCAGAAAGGGCACCAGGCCGCAGCGTAAATGGTCACGTGTTCGGTGGTCTGTGGAGTCTTCACATCAGTCATACTTAGTCCAACGCGCGGACCAAGGCCGATATTCCATTGCGCAATACGTCCGCCGGGCAGTAGCCCCACCTCAGAGCCTTGCTCGGAACCCTTCCCAGATGCTCTTCGGAGGCTTTCCTTCCGAGGCTTTTAAAGGAAGCTAATCCTCTAGACGCCGCCACGTGCAGAAGCGGTAGCGTAGGCCGGTCGTTGACGTCTGCCACGGGCCATCCTCGACACGAACCCAGTCGTAGAGGTCGGGAGCCATGACCGGTACCGGGACATTGACATCAGTATCAATGTCGGTGACCACGCATTCGTCGGCAAGCGAAAGTGCATCGCGATAGACACGTCCGCCCCCGAGAATCCATGCTGCGGGCTCGTCGGCGACGGCTGCGAGTGCCGCTTCGAGGCTGGCTGCGGATTCAGCGCCGGGGAAATCGGACACGGAGCGCGAAAGGACGATGTTTCGACGACCCGGGAGTGGACGGAACTTGGGATTCAGCGAGTCCCACGTGCGACGCCCCATGATGACCGGTGCGCCCATCGTCGTTGTTTTGAAATGCTGAAGATCTTCAGGCAGATGCCAGGGCATAGTCGCGCCGTCGCCGATAATGCCGGCCCGAGACTGCGCCCAAATCATCCCTACAAACGGGGGCCTTGCGCTGGTGGAAGCGGTGGACTCGTTCATGTTTACACTCACCTTTCGCTGACTTAGACAGCCACCTGACCGCGAATCAGAGGATGCGGGTCGTAGCCGATGACCTCGATGTCCTCGTAAGCGTAGTCGAAAATGCTGTCGGCCTTCCGAAGCTTCAGCGTGGGGTAGGGGCGTGGCTCACGGGAGACCTGCAGTTCGCACTGTTCAATGTGGTTGTCGTAGATGTGGCAATCACCACCGGTCCAGATGAACTCACCAACGTCCAAGCCCGCCTGCTGCGCCATCATGTGCGTCAACAGTGCATAGGAAGCGATGTTAAATGGTACGCCCAGGAACATGTCCGCGCTGCGCTGGTAGAGCTGGCAGCTGAGCTTGCCATCTGCGACGTAGAACTGGAACAGCAGATGGCATGGTGGCAGCGCCATATTGGAAATCTCGGAGACATTCCAGGCGCTGACGATGTTGCGGCGGCTATCCGGGTTGGACTTCAAAGTCTCCAGCGCCTGTGCAATCTGGTCGATGTGGTGCCCATCCGGAGTGGGCCAGGAGCGCCATTGCACGCCATAGACCGGGCCGAGGTCGCCGTTGTCGTCTGCCCACTCGTCCCAAATAGTCACTCCGCGGTCCTGGAGCCACTGGACGTTTGAATCGCCGCGGAGGAACCACAGCAGCTCGTACACGATGGACTTCAGGTGCACCTTCTTAGTGGTGATCAGTGGGAAGCCCTCGCTCAGATCAAAGCGCAGCTGGCGGCCGAACACTGAGCGAGTGCCCGTGCCTGTGCGGTCTGATTTAGCTGCTCCGTCAGCGAGAATTTCGCGCAGCAAATCCTCGTACGGAGTCTGAATGCCCTGATGAGCCTGTGTCGTGATGTCAGTGGAGTCGGTCATAGCCGCCCTAGCTTACCTACTTCTGCTCTTGATTCTTGAATTCCTTCACCGCTGCCAGAATCTCCTCCGACAGGTCCGGTCGGCAGAACAGCATATCCGGCAGGAAAGTATCGACATTATTGTAGGTCGGCGCGGAGCCGTCTAGGCGGCTGACGAAAAGTCCTGCGGACTTAGCGACGCCAACCGGCGCTGCCGAGTCCCACTCGTACTGACCACCGTCGTGGATGTAGGCGTCGTAGTCACCGAGCAGTACGTGCATTGCCTTCGCACCAGCGGAGCCCATCTCTACCAGCTCCATGCCCAGCTTGTCAGCGACGTACTTCGCCACAGCCGGTGGGCGAGTACGCGATACGACAATCTTGCCCGCACACGGCCCCTGGACAGCCTTGGCCTCACCCGTGTGGAAAACCTGGCCGTGATCCGGCAGACCAACAGCAGCGTGGGTCGGCTGACCGTCCTCTACCAGAGCGACATGAACTGCCCAGTCCTGGCGGCCCGAAGCGAACTCACGCGTGCCATCGAGTGGGTCAATAATCCACACCCGCTTTGAGTCCAGGCGCTCACGGTTATCCGCGGCTTCCTCCGACAGCAGTCCGTCGTCCGGACGGTGCTGCTCCAGTACGCGGGCAATCCACTCCTGTGCCAGTGCGTCGCCGGCATCTCCCAGAATGCGGCCACGCAGCAGGCCTACGTTGCGGACACCCTTGAGAATTTCACTGGCGCCCACGGCAAGTCGATAGGCAAGAACATCATCTTCAATGTAGGCAGACATGACTTAGATACTATTCACTTTTTCCCAACCCCGCTTTGCGACGGGATGCCGCGCCCCATCCTCACCGCAACCGAGTGGCCCTATGGGCTTAATGCCTCACTTTGCGCAGGCGTTAGGTGAGCTGCGCTAACTCCAGGTGCCCACTACGCATCCTGACTACACTTAAGTGGCATGAAGACCTTGCTGAATATCATTTGGCTGTTGTTCGGTGGCCTGTGGCTTGCTTTGGGCTACATTTTCTTCGGCGTTCTTGCCTGTATTTTGATTGTCACAATTCCCGCTGGCGTGGCCTCGTTCCGCATGGCTTCTTATGCACTGTGGCCGTTCGGACGCTCCGTGGTGGAGCGTTCCGGACGGGGCGCGGTCGGTGCCGTTAGCGCCGGTGTGATGAATGTAATCTGGTTCCTCATCGCCGGTCTGTGGCTGGCCATCGGTCACATCATGACTGCGGCGGCGCAGGCTGTCACCATCGTTGGAATTCCACTGGCGGTGGCCAACGTCAAGATGATTCCGGTGACCTGCTTCCCATTCGGCAAGGACATTGTGAAGGGCTACCGTGTGGACGGCTATGCGGTGAAGATTTAGAGGGATACAAATAACAACAGCCCGCCCGCAGCGAGAAGCCGAGGGCGGGCTGTTAGCTAGTTAGCCAGCTATCTCAGGGCCGTTAGCGCTTGTCGCGGTACCACGTCAGCAGCGCATCGGTGGAAGCATCGCCAGAATCCGGTGCTACTTCACCAGTGACCGCAGGCAGCAGGTCGCCGGCCTGCTGCTTGCCCAACTCGACACCCCACTGGTCGAAGGAGTTCAAGCCCCAAACAATGCCCTCGACGAAGGTGATGTGCTCGTAGAGTGCAATCAGTGCACCCACAGCGTCCGGGGTCAGTTCCTCGGCCATGATGGTCGTGGTCGGACGGTTACCAGGCATGACCTTGTGCTCTACGAGTTCCTCGTCAACGCCCTCTGCGCGAATTTCTTCTGCGGTCTTACCGAAGGCCAGCACCTTGGTCTGTGCGAAGAAGTTACTCATCAGCAGGTCGTGCATAGAACCTTCGCCGGATGCCGTCGGCAGATCCTGGCGTGGACGGGCAAAGCCGATGAAATCAGCCGGAACCAGGCGAGTTCCCTGGTGAAGGAGCTGGAAGAAAGCGTGCTGGCCGTTCGTTCCCGGCTCACCCCAGAAGATTTCTCCGGTGTTGTAGTCCACCCTCTTGCCGTCGGTACGCACGGATTTACCGTTCGATTCCATGGTGAGCTGTTGAAGGTACGCCGGGAACCGGGAGAGGTCTTCAGAGTAGGGTAGCACGGCATGCGACTGAGCGTCGAGGAAGTTTGAGTACCAGACGTTCAGCATGCCCATCAGCACTGGCACGTTCTGCTCCAGCGGAGCGTTGAGGAAGTGCTCATCCATTGCGCGGAAGCCCTGCAGGAAGCGCATGAAGTCCATCGGACCAACGACGGCCATGATGGACAGGCCGATGGCGGAGTCGACGGAGTAGCGGCCGCCGACCCAGTCCCAGAAGCCAAACATGTTCTCAGTGTCGATGCCGAATTCGGCGACCTTTTCGGCATTCGTGGAAACGGCAACGAAGTGCTTGGCGACGGCTTCTTCGCTACCCAGCTGCTGGATAAGCCAGCGGCGAGCTGCGTGAGCGTTGGAGAGCGTCTCCTGAGTGGTGAAGGTCTTGGAAGCGACGATAAACAGCGTGGACTCCGGATCGACCTCATCCAGAACTGCCTGCAGATCAGACGGGTCAACGTTGGAGACGAAGCGGGCATCAATGCCGGCAGAGGCGTAGGTGCGCAGCGCCTTGGTCACCATTGCCGGGCCCAAGTCGGAGCCACCGATGCCGATGTTGACCACAGTCTTAATGGTGTGACCCGTGTATCCCAGCCAGTCTCCACTGCGGAGGCTGCGAGCAAAGTCGCGCATGCGGCCGAGCACCTCATGCACGTCGGCAGCGACATCCTGGTCGCCGACGGTCAAATTTTCCTCTGCTGGCAGGCGCAGCGCTGTGTGCAGCACGGAGCGGTTTTCAGTGGTGTTGATCTTGTCACCGCGGAACATCTTTTCGCGTGCTTCCTCGATACCAGCGGCGCGAGCAAGTTCAACCAGCTCGGCAAAACCGTCGAGGCACATCAAGTTCTTGGAGAGGTCAACGTGGAGAGTGCCAGCATCGAAAGTCAGCTTCTCAGCGCGGCCTTCTTCATTTGTGAAGAGCTCACGCAGCGAGGTGGCGCGAACATTGTCCACGCGCTTAGCCAGCTGAGCCCACTGCTCGGTTCCAGTGATATCTACAGTCATTCCTGCTCCCAGGTGATTTTTGACGAAATGCACTTTATACATCCCCAGACTAGTTACGTTTTGGCGCTCTCGCCGGGCGGCAGGATGCGACCAGGCGTGACCGCAATCTGCCAGCAACTAGATTCCGCGGTGCCTATGCTTCGCCTATGCACCGACCATCCATCGGCTATCCGCCATCTACGAGCCCCTAGCCCGCTTCAGCAAAGGCACCTACCCTGGAAAATATGACTGATTTCACCCCTGATTACGACAACATCCTCAAAGACGTCCCCACAGGCCTTCTCCTCGGCGGCGAGTTCCGTCCCGCGTCGAATGGCGAGACCTTCGATGTCGTTAACCCCGCGACAGATAAGCCGCTGGTCCAGGTCGCTTCCGCCACAGAGGAGGACGCCAGGCAGGCGCTTGACGACGCCGTCGCAGCTCAGAAGGAGTGGAAGGCAACCCCGCCCCGCAAGCGCAGCGAGATTCTTTACCGCGCTTTTGAACTCATCCGTCGGGATGCAGACAAGTTGGCCCAGCTGCAGTCCCTGGAAATGGGCCGTGCGTTGCCGGATTCCAAGGCTGAGGTCGGCTACGGTGGCGAGTTTTTTCGTTGGTTCGCTGAGGAGGCCGTGCGTATCTCCGGCGATTACCGAATTTCTCCGAGCGGGACCTCGCGCGTCGCGGTGATTAAGCAGCCGGTCGGCCCGGCTTTGGCTATTACGCCGTGGAATTTCCCGCTGGCTATGGGGACTCGCAAGATTGCCCCGGCACTGGCCGCCGGTTGCCCGGTCATTATTAAGCCCGCGTCCAAGACTCCGCTGACCATGCTCTACCTGGGCAAACTTCTTGTCGAGGCCGGTGTTCCCGCAGGTGTCGTTTCCGTGTTGCCGACGGGGCACTCATCCAATGTCTCAGCCCTGCTTTCCGATGACCGCCTGCGCAAGTTCACCTTCACCGGTTCCACCGAAGTTGGCCAGATGCTCGCTGCGAAGGCCGCGGAAACTTCGATGAAAGTCTCCCTTGAACTCGGCGGAAATGCTCCGTTTGTCATTCTCTCTGATGGTGATGTTGATAAGGCTGTGCAGGCAGTCAGTGACGCCAAGCTCCGCAATGGCGGCCAGGTGTGTATCGCCCCGAATCGCTTTATTGTTCATGAATCCAAGAAGGATGCGTTCGTCGAAGGCGTCGTCAAGCGTTTTGCGGAGCTGAAGTTGGGCGAGGGTACCGATCCGGCGACGGACCTTGGGCCACTCGCGCTGCGTGATCAACAGGAAAAGGTTCGTGATCTGGTTGACGATGCGGTCAAGCGCGGTGCGAAGGTAGAGTGCGGCGGCAAGATCCCAGATCTCGGCGGCGCGCTTTCCGACGGCTACTTCTTCGAGCCCACAGTTCTGACTGATGTGCCCGAGGATGCGGATATTGTCCGAGAAGAGATTTTCGGTCCGGTGGTTGCGGTGACGACCTTCACGGACGATGGCCGTGCGATTGAGCAGGCAAATGACACCATCTTTGGTCTGGCGGCGTATGTGTTCAGTGAGAACCTGACCAAGGCACTTGGTGCGGCAGAGGCATTGGAGTCCGGCATGGTTGCGGTCAATAAGGGCTCGCTGTCGGACCCGTCGGCGCCGTTCGGTGGTGTCAAGCAGTCCGTTCTTGGCCGTGAGGGCGGCTTCACCGGTATCAATGAGTTCCTAGAGGAAAAGCTGATTTCCCTGGAAGGCTAGCAGGACAGGTAGCTGGCGAGGGTTAGCCCAGGCGACCGCGTCCCATGCGCAGCAGCGCCGACGCGATTGCCGGGCCCTCTGGGCCAAGTGCGTCGCGGAACTCGTTGATGATCTGCACCTCTCGGCCGTGCACGAGACGCGTGCCGCCAGATCCCAGGCGGGTTTTGCCGACGGCCTTACTGATTGCGGTGCGGCGTTGAATGGCATCGATAATCAGCCCGTCAAGGCGGTTGATTTCCTTGCGGTACTGTTCGATCTCCGCGGAGCTCAACGGGTCATCGGTACCGGTGGGGGTGCGGACTTCAAAAGGGGATACTGCCGCCGCCTGCTGGCTGTGCTCGGCGCCGTCGGTGTTGTCGGTGTGTGCGGCGCGAGTGTCCGCAGGGTTTTCGCTCATAGTTCTTATTGTGCCAAAGGATTCGAACAGTCCAATCCGGGGGCTCGGCTACTGTAGTAGCCATCATGGGAAATGAAACTGGAATGCTGTTCGGGTCCTTCAATGCTGACGATGGACGTAGTGGCGATAGCCATGCTGGTTCGAACCACGGTGAGGCGGGCGGTGCTACGCCTGGCCGTGGTGGGTTCGGCCACTTCGCCAGCGCTGGTAGCAATAGCGCACCGAGTGACGCTGCCAGCTTTGGCGGCGGTTTTGGCGGTGGCTTCGAGCCCAGTTTTGATTCAGAGTCGCTGCTAGAGGGGCTTAATCCGCAGCAGCGCCAAGCAGTGGAGCACATTGGTTCACCACTGTTGATTGTGGCTGGAGCGGGTTCAGGAAAGACATCTGTGCTGACGCGCAGGATTGCATACCTGATCGGTGCGCGTGGGGTCCTGCCAAGCCAAATTTTGGCTATTACCTTTACCAATAAGGCCGCAGCCGAGATGCGCGAGCGTGTGGCGGGACTGGTCGGTGACCAGGCGCGGCGTATGTGGGGGTCCACGTTCCACTCCATGTGTGTGCGCATACTGCGCATGCAGCATGCGCTAGTACCGGGGCTTAATTCCAATTTCTCTATTTATGATTCGGACGACTCCCGGCGTTTGCTGTCCATTATCGCTAAGGACATGGACCTGGATGCCAAGAAGTTCACCGGCCGCGTGCTCTCGTCGCGTATCTCCAATCTCAAGAATGAGTTGATTGACCCGGAGAAGGCCCTCGCGGACGCGTCGACGACGCGCAATCCTTTTGATGACGTCGTTGCACGGGTTTACCTGGAGTACCAGACCAGGCTACGGGCGGCTAATGCCGTGGACTTTGACGATCTAATCGGTGAGGTCGTTCGGATTTTCACCAATCACCCGCAGGTTGCAGAGTATTACCGTCGCCGTTTCCGGCATGTGTTGGTGGACGAATACCAGGACACCAACCATGCGCAGTATGTTTTGGTCTCGACGCTCGTCGGCAAGCCCGGTGGAGATGTGCCTCCGAGTGAGCTGTGTGTGGTGGGCGATTCGGACCAGTCCATTTATGCCTTCCGTGGTGCGACTATTCGCAATATTGAGGAGTTTGAGAAGGACTATCCGGAGGCCACGTCGATTCTGCTGGAGCAAAACTATCGCTCGACGCAGACGATTCTGTCGGCGGCCAATGCGTTGATTGCGCGCAATGAGAACCGCCGGGAGAAGAAGCTGTGGACCGATCTCGGTGAGGGCGGCAAGATCAAGGGCTACGTGGCGGACAATGAGCACGATGAGGCTCGGTTTATCGCTAACGAGATTGAGCAATTGGTCGACTACGGGCCGTACTCGTATTCAGATGTGGCGATTTTCTACCGCACCAATAATTCCTCCCGTGCGCTAGAGGATGTCTTCATTCGTATGGGCGTTCCGTACACGGTGGTTGGTGGCACCAGGTTCTATGAGCGTAAGGAAGTACGCGATATTGTCGCCTACCTGCGCGTTATTGAGAACTTCGACGATGATGTTTCGCTGCGTCGCATTATCAATACGCCGCGCCGCGGAATCGGTGACCGTGCGGTGGCTCATGTGTCGCTCTATGCCGAGGACGAGAGGTGCTCGTTCGGCACGGCGCTACGTGCCGTAGCGGAGGGTAAGGTTCCGGCGGTGGCGGCGCGGAGTCGAAACGCGATGGCGGCGTTCGTCGAGATGATTGATGGCTTGGCGGCGGATATGGCATCCGGTGAACTGGCCGATATCGGTGATTTGGTCAACGCGATTATTGATCGCAGTGGGTACAAGTCGGAGCTCGAGCGCTCCAATGATCCGCAAGATGCCACGCGCCTGGACAACCTCAATGAGCTCGTCAGCGTTGCGCGGGAGTTCTCTGCAGAGGCGCGGATGATGTCGTCGGTGGATATTAGCGCTGATGTAAATGAAGGCTCTGGCGCTGCAGCTGATGCTGAAAGCGGTGCTGATACTAGTGGCGAGTCCGAGGTGGAATCTGGAATCGCGAATGACCTCGCGCGTGATTTCGCGGCCGACTTCGACAACGATGGGGAAGCGGAACCGGGAAGTCTGCAGGCATTCCTCGAGCGAGTTTCTCTGGTGGCCGATGCGGATCAGATTCCGGATGATGACACCGGTGTAGTGACGTTGATGACGCTACATACGGCTAAGGGCCTGGAGTTTCCGGTGGTATTTCTCATTGGCTGGGAAGACGGACTGTTCCCGCACCTGCGCGCCCTGGGCGATCCGAAGGAGCTGGCTGAAGAGCGACGTCTGGCCTATGTGGGTATTACCCGAGCTCGCAAGCAGCTGTATCTCACGCGCGCTGTGACTCGGTCCTCGTGGGGTTCGCCGCAGAATAATCCGCCTTCACGTTTCCTGGGGGAAGTCCCAAGCGACCTGATCGATTGGCTGCGCGAGGCTCCGGCTCGCAGCTGGGGCGCCGGTTCTGGTGGTTTTGGTTCTGGTGGCTACGGCGCGGGCAGCGCGTTTGGTCGTGGCCATGGTGCCTCGTCGGGCTTCGGTTCCAGCTCGGGCTTCGGCTCTGGTGGATCCTCTAACTCTGGTGCGTCATCCCGAAAGAAGAATCAGGTCTTGCACCTAGAGCCCGGTGACAAGGTTGTTCACGACAAGTACGGCTTAGGCACTGTGCTTGAGGTCCAAGGGGCCGCGCCCCGGGCAACTGCGATGATTGACTTTGGATCCGCAGGTAAGGTCCGCATGATGCTTATCGGCGGCGTGCCCATGGAGAAGTTGTAAAAGAACAACCACCGCCCGACTGGCCGTCCCTACCCGCGGCCGTGCACGTGCCACTATCGCGTGGAGGCTACTTAGGCTTCTTCGCTGTCACCCAGCAGTTGATGGTGGCATCTTGTACTTCGGTGCCGTTGGCATCGGTCAGCACGATGTGGACGGGAAAATCTACCCCACCAGTCTCCGGTGTGATGGTGGAGAAGTCCGGCAACTCAGCCTTGGCCACAGCCGTCAGGCCACCAACGGAGATGCGCTTGTAGTTCGTCGTCATGCCCTTTGGAACCCAGCGATGCGTTGTCGGTACGCTGGCCTCACAGAGCATGCCCATCGCGAATTCAGCGAGGTTACACGCAGCAATCGCATGCACGGACTTAATGTGATTACGCACGCCCCACCAAGCGGGCATGCGCGCTACCGCCAGTCCAGGCTGCATCGTCTCTAGCTTGGGACAGATTGTGCGGAAATATGGCGCCGTCAATGCGGCGGTTAAGGAAAATAGACGCTTGCCGACGACTGGAGTCGCAGCCAACTTCTTCCACATGCGGAATGTTTGAGTCTCTGCCATGTGCCAAGAGTAAAGCCCCAGTACCGGCGGCGATGCCGGTTTCTGAAAAATTTAATCAGGGGAGGCTTGCAGCCGCGGTCAAACAGGGGCCGGTGCACAGGTAGGGCCTTCGCAGAGCGGCCAGGCTTGCTCGTACCTGTGCCGATACCTGATTAGTTCAGGTTCAGACCACGCTGGATGAACCAGGTCACCGGGTCGACCGGAGTGGTGCCATCCGGGTGGATCTCGAAGTGGAGGTGCGTACCGGTGGAGAAGCCGCGGTTGCCCATACCGGCGATGACCTGACCAGCTCGGACAGCTTCTCCGACAGCAACGTAGATGGACTCGATGTGGCCGTAGACGGAAACAGAGCCGTCGTCATGGCGAACGCGAATCCACTGGCCGTAGCCCTGAGCCGGGCCTGCATCGATAACAGTGCCGTCCATGACGGACATGATTGGGGTGTTGGTGACGTTAGCCAGGTCGACACCGTAGTGGAAGGTTCCCCAGCGTGAGCCGAACGGTGAGGTCAGCAGCCCCACGGTCGGGATGGAGAGTTTCGGAGCGCGGGCAGCCTGGTCGCGAGCAACGCGCTCCTGGTTGTACTGCAACGCCGTAGCGAGGTGGTCGCTGAGGTTAGTGCTCGGATTGAAGGAGCTGGAGGCCAGCACCATCGGAGCGTTGTTCTTCGGCTGAGCAGCGCGGGTCTGAGTCGAAGCTGAGTTCTCCGGAGCCTTATTCTCGGTCTCAGCTGCGTGGGCGACCGCGTTGGAGGAAGCGATCGTCGATGCGGACAGTGCGACCAGTGCTGCGCGAGAAGTTGCGGAAACCTCTACCTTGCGGTGCTTTCCGCCTCCGCGACGAGCATTGAAAAACGTCACTTCAATCTCCCTGCCAACGAAACTCTTTGTAACCCAACTGTTATCTAACTTCTGCGATAATAACGGTTCGATATAGGGCAAGCAACTTGTTTTTAGAGAACTTGTTCGCTGATTCGTCAGTTTCAGTTCAATAGGGCCGTGCTGTGGCCGTGGGGCTGTTGTCTTGTATCACGGATCCGGTGAAGCGCAACCGGTGTGTTGCCAGGGGATTTATGGCGGATGCCCCTTAATCGAGGGGCTGGGTAGGGGGATCGGCAAGTAGTTTCCGGGTGAACTAAGGGTGTGGTCGCGGGGGTGGCAAAAAGTAACCCATCGGCGTTGACAAATGGAAACCAAAGGTGAAGCCACTTTGGGGGGGGGAGGGGGCAAAAGGAGATCGGACTCAACGGATACCGTCCGTCCTGGGATCCGTACCTTCAAATTAGACTCTGCAATGCCTAAACAAAGAGGCGTTGTATGTATGGCACTATATGGCCATGGCTGTGACGCACCCTTGCGTGGCACCCTATCTATATAGGTGGGCAATCAGCTGTCAATGATTAGACGCGGGAAGGACGATGTCACTGTGAAAGGCGCGGATTCGCGGAGAGGTTCCTCCGGTAGCGATCGAAATCGGCGAAGCCGCACCGGTGCCGGTGGCAGCGGCGGGGGTTCCCGTAGCGTCCGCAGCGAGCGCACTGCCCGCGCATGGCAGAATACGCAGGCCGGTCAGACTGGCGGTGCGCGCAGCGTCGGTGCCGACAGCAATCGAGCCGCCACGACGAAGATGAAAGCGGGGGGCTCCGGAACGTCGTCACGCAAGGGGCGTCCCTCGGGGTTCCGTCGTTTCATTAACTCGCCTCGTACACGCCGGTTTGGGCTGTCTGTTGCCGGTTCTTACGGCGTCGTATTGCTGTTCATCATCTCGGTAGCTCTGATTGGCGTCATCGTCAGTGGCGCTGGAATGTCTCCGCTTCCAGCGAGTATCGCGTCGATGTGGATGATCTTTAACCTCGCGCCGTTCCGTTTTAACGGCACGACGCTGGGGCTCACACCAGCACTGCCCGCGGTGCTGATGGTGTTGTTCATCGCCTGGCGTGTACGCCGCGAAGTCGCTGACCGCATCAGCATCAAGGATGTCCGCGCGTTGGTCGGCGCGTATCTGGGCACGCCCATTGTTCTCACCATCATCGCGTGGCTCATGCTTTACGACGCGTCGAAGGTGTTTCCCCGCGTTCAGACCCCTAGTTTCGGCCTTGCGATTGCAGCCGCGCTGCTTGTAAATCTCGTGGCCTTGGTGCTGGGAATGGGGCAGCGGTTGCTGCGTGCACTACTGCTGCGCCGGAAGCTGCCGGAGTGGTTGCTCGGGTCGGCCCGTCTGGCGGGCAGCTACGTGGCATGGCTGTGGCTGGCCGGTGTTGTGGTGACACTCGTTTCGCTGATTTGGCATCGAGAGTTGCTGGCAGAGACATTTGCAATCACGGATACCGTCGGTGAAAGTGTTGCGGTCAGCGGCCTCTCGCTGCTGTACCTGCCAAATGTGGCCTTCGGTGCTGTCGGTGTGCTGGTGGGCGGAAAATCGACGTTTGGGCCAGCGGAGGCTGGGCTGTTCGCAGTGCACCCGGCTCAGCTGCCACCGCTGCCGATTTTGGCTGCCATGCCTCAGTCGCTGGTGCACTGGGCTTTCGGAGTGCTGATTGTGCTACCGCCAGCCGTTGCGGCTTGGCGCGTCGTGGCATTCCTGAAGAAATCTGCACCGAAGCAGCCCTACCTGGTCGTCGTTCTCGCTGCCGTGTGGTCGATCATCTTCCTCATGGGGCTGGCTTGGCTGCTCGGCGGTGAGGTTGGCATCTTTGGGTGGGCCGGTGCCTCCTGGTGGCTGACTGGACTGCTCGGCTCGATGTGGCTGGTTGTTCCGGGGGCCATCGTGGTTGTTGCGATGACCGGTGTGCCGTCACTTGGTAGGGACAAGGGAGTCTCGGAAGTGGCCGCCGAGAAGTTCCCGCCGAAGCCTGCGGGAGATGGAAACGGTCATGCTGAGGCTGAGGATGCCGGCGACGCCGATAAGTCCGACAATGACGGGAGCGGTTCGGAGGAGTCGGAGGAGATTGTCGACGGGGAAGTCGTAGCGACCTCCGAAGACGAAGCCGAGTCCGACACAGAGGAGGAATCAGAGTCCGGTGCTGAGTCTGAAGACACTTCAGAAGACGCTGAGGAATCGGACGACTCTGAAGAGGATTCAGAAAGCGCCGCAGGCGGAGAAGCATCGGGCGAAGTAGATGCGACCGACGAGGACGAATCCGATGAGGACACCGAAGACTCGGAGGAAGGCGGCGACGGGGAACCGTCGTCAAGCCAAAAGAGCTAAGCCAACTTAGGGGGAGCGGAATTTGGGGTCTCTGCCGGGCTGGGTAAGCTAAACGCCGTGACTGAAGCACAGCCCGTCGCAGAAATTTCGCACAATAATTCCTCCAGCAAGCAGCTCCGCATCGTAGTCCTGGCCTCTGGCCTGGGCTCCCTTTTGCAGTCGATGCTGGAACTGCTGGACGCTGAAAAGGTTCAGATTGTCGCGGTTGGTTCGGACAAGGATTGTCCGGCGCTGGAGAGGGCTCAAAACCTCAATATCCCAACTTTTCGGGTGCCTTTCGATGCTGAGGCAAAGAAGGACCGAGAAGGTTGGGATATTCGTGTTTTAGAGGCCGTGAACAGTTTTTCGCCGGATATCGTTGTCTCGGCGGGTTTCATGCGCATTCTGGGGCCATCATTTGTGGAGGCCTACAGCAATCGCATCATTAATACGCACCCAGCGCTGCTGCCGTCCTTCCCAGGGGCGCGTGCGGTACCGGATGCACTTGACTACGGGGTGAAGGTCACCGGCACGACCGTGCATATCGTTGATAATGGAGTGGACACCGGGCCGATTCTGGCGCAACAGCCAGTGGCCGTCGAGGACGACGACACGGTGGAGACCCTGCACGAACGAATCAAGGTTGTCGAACGCCGACTCCTGGTTGATGTATTGCACTCGATTGCCGATCACGGAATTGAGCGTGACGGACGAAAGGCTTATCTGAAATGACCAACGACAACACGCAGCGTAAACCGATCAAGCGCGCTCTGATTAGCGTCTACGACAAGACTGGGCTCGAGGAGCTGGCTCGCGACCTGCACGAGGCTGGCGTGGAAATCGTTTCCACCGGTTCCACGGCTGGCAAGATTGCTGCAGCTGGCGTGCCTGTGACCCCGGTTGAGGATCTCACTGGTTTCCCGGAGTGCCTCGAGGGCCGCGTGAAGACGCTGCACCCGCGTGTTCACGCCGGCATTCTGGCTGATACCCGCAAGGAAGACCACCTGGCTCAGCTGAAGGAGCTCGGTGTGGAGGCTTTCCAGCTCGTTGTCGTTAACCTGTACCCGTTCCGGGAGACCGTTGCCTCGGGCGCTTCCTACGACGAATGCGTGGAGCAGATCGACATTGGAGGCCCGTCGATGGTTCGCGCTGCGGCGAAGAACCACCCGTCGGTTGCCATCGTCGTCGACCCGGCTCGTTACGGCGATGTCGCTACCGCCGTGAAGGAAGGCGGCTTCACCCTCGAGCAGCGCCGTGAGTTCGCTCGCGACGCATTCCTGCACACCGCTGATTACGACGCAGCTGTGTCCAACTGGTTTGTTGAGCAGCTCGGTGGCGCTGAGGGATCCACTCCGACTCCGCTGCGCTACGGCGAGAACTCTCACCAGTCGGCAACTCTGACCCGCATTGGTACCAAGGGGCTGGCAAACGCCAAGCAGCTGAACGGCAAGGAGATGTCGTACAACAACTACCAGGATGCCGACGCCGCATGGCGTGCCGCCTGGGATCACGAGCGCCCGTGTGTGGCAATCATCAAGCACGCTAACCCGTGCGGCATCGCAGTCTCGGATGAGTCCATCGCCGCAGCTCACCGCGCAGCTCACGCATGTGACCCGATGTCCGCATTCGGCGGTGTCATTGCCGTCAACCGCGAGGTCTCCGTTGAGATGGCCGAACAGGTCAAGGACATCTTCACCGAGGTCATCGTCGCTCCGTCCTACGAAGACGGTGCCGTTGAGGTGCTGAAGGCCAAGAAGAATCTGCGTATTCTCGTCGCCGAGTACGAAGCACCGACCACCGAGAACAAGTTTATCTCGGGTGGTCTGCTCACCCAGGATCCGGATACTTACCAGGCAGAGGGTGATAAGCCGGAGAACTGGGAGCTGGCCACCGGCGAGGCATTGAATGCTGAAGAGCTGGCTGAGCTCGAGTTTGCATGGCGCTCCGTCCGCGCTGTGAAGTCCAACGCCATCCTGCTGTCCAAGAACAACGCCACCGTCGGCGTCGGCATGGGCCAGGTCAACCGCGTGGACTCCGCAAAGCTCGCCGTTGAGCGCGCAAATACGCTTGCCGACGGAGAAAACCGTACTCAGGGGGCCTACGCTGCGTCCGATGCCTTCTTCCCGTTCGCTGACGGTCTGCAGGTCCTGATTGATGCCGGTGTGAAGGCAGTTGTCCAGCCAGGTGGTTCCATCCGTGACGAAGAGGTCATAGCTGCTGCCAAGGAAGCTGGCGTCACCATGTACATGACAGGTACTCGTCACTTCTTCCACTAATTCCTTACTGGATTAGGGGCTAACCGCCGCGGTGCTAACTGTCACCTCGGCGGTTTTTCTCTACCCGGACGTGTGGGGACCTGTGGGCGAGGATGTGTGTCTGTTGTCGAGCCGTGGTCTATGTGAACACACGCTGAGGGCAGGCGCTGGTGATAATTATGCAGACGAAATGGCTCCAATGCGTTTAACATAAGGGCTTATGTCACGTAGAACCGAAGCGCGACGGCGTCGAGAAGCAGAGATTCTCTCCGCTGCTGCTGCGATCCTGGCCGACCGAGGGTTTCATCAGACTCGGTTGGAGGATGTTGGCTCCGCTGTCGGCATTTCTGGCCCAGCTCTTTACCGTTACTTCAGCGGCAAGGAAGAGCTGTTGGCGCAGATCCTCATCGATATTTCTATCCGACTTGTCGATGGTGCGCGAGCAGTTCTCGATCGAGCAAAGAGCAATGATTGGGAGCCAGAGGAGACTCTTCGGGGCCTCCTTGCGCATCACGTGCATTTTGCAGTCACGGAGCCCGATCGCATTCGTGTCCAAGAGCGCGAAGGGGGAAATCTGGCGCCAGAGCAGAGCGCAAAAGTGCGTTCCTTGCAGCGTCTTTACATGGTCTTATGGGTGGACGCTCTGCGTGAACTACAGCCCGAACTCACCTCCGACGAGGCGCAGCTTAAAGTCCAGCTCACCGCTGGGTTGATTAACTCTTCCAGGCATGTGCTCAAATGGGCGGGCCCCGAGGCGACAAGGGAAAATGCCTTTGAGATGGCCCTCGCTGCGCTGGGCATTAACAACCAATAATCCGTATTCATTCTTCTGCCGTCTGGCCTCACTGTGCTCAGCAGTGTGAGGTCAGGCGGCTTTGTTGTGCGGTGCAGGGCGCTCACATTCAGTTGAATTCACCCCCGAAACAGATTTCTAGGGGAAACATAAATCTCTATTGGAAACATGTTGCGACCTCGGGGAGAGGTGTGTATTTCAAGCTGCATAAAAGACTTCCGGGGGTGAAAGTGTGGTCTAAGAAACAAAATTTGTTGTGAGGTGACTGGGGTCACATTAATCTTTTCGTCAAGAAAGTTAATAGTCATTAACGGAAAGTATTTCGCCCATGACTCACGCTCCAGCATTGACCAACCGACAGCGCCACGAAGAGCTCGTCGCAGAGCTCAAAGAGCTGCTTAGCACAACAGCACGCGGTGGTTCCGAACGTGCCCGTGCTCGCCATATTTCCCGCGGTAAGCTGCTGCCACGTCAGCGCATCAACCAACTGCTTGACCCCGGCAGCCCTTTCCTTGAGGTCGCACCGCTAGCGGCCCACGAAATGTATGGCGGCAAGGTTCCGGCTGCTGGCGTCATCGCCGGCATTGGCATCATCGAAGGTCGTCGCTGCCTGGTTGTAGCCAATGACGCAACCGTCTCTGGTGGTACGTACTACCCGTTGACTGTCAAGAAGCACCTGCGCGCACAGGAGATCGCCAGCCTTAACCACCTGCCGTGCATTTACTTGGTCGACTCCGGTGGGGCCATGCTTCTCAACCAGGATGAAGTTTTCCCTGATCGCGATCATTTCGGTCGCATTTTCTACAACCAGGCCAACCTTTCCGCTCGCGGGATTCCGCAGATTGCCGCCGTGATGGGATCCTGTACCGCCGGTGGCGCCTATGTGCCGGCGATGAGCGATGAAGCGGTCATTGTGAAAAACCAGGGCACCATCTTCCTGGCAGGCCCGCCACTGGTTAAGGCTGCAACTGGTGAAGATGTCACACCAGAGGAACTCGGTGGCGGCGAACTGCACTCCAAGACCTCCGGCGTTACTGACCACCTCGCGGTTAACGATGCCGACGCACTGCGTCGTGTCCGCGATATCGTCGCAACGCTCCCCAAGGACCCGGAAGTTCCGTGGGACACAGAATCCACCGTCTCGCCGACTCGCAACCAGACCGATCTTTACGATGTCGTCCCCGTCGATGCCAAAGTGCCTTACGACGTTCACGAGGTTATTGAAATTATTGTGGATGGAGGTCAATACCAGGAGTTTAAGGCCGAATTTGGTACGACCCTGGTCACTGCTTTCGCCCGCATCCACGGCCACCGCGTCGGCATTATCGCCAACAACGGCATTCTCTTCGCGGAATCTGCGCAGAAGGGCGCGCACTTCATCGAGCTGTGTGATCAGCGCGGCATCCCACTGGTATTCCTGCAGAACACCACGGGCTTCATGGTTGGTCGCGAATACGAGGCCGGCGGTATCGCAAAGCACGGCGCCAAGATGGTCAACGCCGTGGCTACCACCCGCGTGCCCAAGTTCACCGTAGTCATCGGTGGTGCCTTCGGCGCCGGCAACTACTCCATGTGCGGTCGCGCATATTCGCCGCGCTTCCTCTGGATGTGGCCGAATGCTCGCATTTCCGTCATGGGCGGTCCACAGGCGGCGATGACGCTGTCGACGGTTCGTCGCAACCAGATTGAACGCTCAGGTGAGAGCTGGTCGCAGGAAGAGCAGGAGGAGTTTGAAGCTCCGATCCGCGAGCAGTTTGAGCGCCAGTCGCACTGCTATTACTCATCGGCTCGCCTGTGGGATGACGGTGTCATCGATCCCGCAGATACCCGCCGAATTCTTGGCATGGCCCTCGATGTGGCAAGTGGCGCGCCCCTGGATGAACAGGGCTTCGGCGTCTTCCGCATGTAGTAACCAGCTAAAAACTCTCGACACCGCATTTTCTGGAAAGGAAACACAGGGCACATGACAGCGCACAACACGCAGCCCCACGCAGCTGGCGGCAGCCTGAGTACCGTATTGGTCGCAAACCGCGGGGAGATTGCCTGCCGCATTATTCGAACCCTTCGTGACAACGGAATTCGCTCCGTCGCGGTCTACTCGGATGCCGATGCCGACGCCCCTCACGTACGCATGGCGGATATGGCCATCCACATTGGCCCATCTCCGGCACGCGAGTCCTACCTGGTCATCGACAAGATCATCGATGCCGCTCGCCGCTGCGACGCGGACGGAATCCACCCCGGTTACGGCTTTCTGTCTGAAAACGCTGACTTCGCGACCGCCTGTGAGGAAGCAGGTATTGAATTCATCGGCCCACCGGCCAGCGCCATCAACACCATGGGTGACAAAATCTCCGCCCGCGCTGCCGTCGAAGCCCGCGATGTTCCCACCGTGCCGGGTCTGTCTCGCCCCGGGCTTAGCGACGAGGACCTCATTGAGGCAGCCCCATCGATTGGCTTTCCGGTACTGATTAAGCCGTCGGCAGGCGGTGGCGGCAAGGGGATGCACCGCGTGGAAAACGCTGCTGACCTGCCGGCTGCGCTCGCGACGGCCCGTCGTGAAGCGGCGGGTGCCTTCGGCGATGACTCCCTGTTCATCGAGCACTTCGTCGACACCCCGCGGCATATCGAGGTGCAGATTCTCGCAGATAAACACGGCAATGTAATCCACTTGGGCGAGCGTGAGTGCTCGCTGCAGCGACGCCATCAGAAGGTCATCGAGGAAGCACCGAGCCCTCTGCTGGATGAGGAAACGCGCAGCGCAATTGGTGAAGCGGCCTGTGACGCGGCCCGCTCGGTCGGCTACGTCGGCGCGGGCACGGTGGAGTTCATTGTGCCGGCGAAGGACCCGTCGTCGTTCTTCTTCATGGAGATGAATACGCGCCTGCAGGTTGAGCACCCCGTGACTGAGCAGGTCACCGGCCTGGATCTGGTGGCGCTGCAGGTTGACATTGCCTCGGGACGCCCACTGCCGGTTGCTCAGGAAGATGTAACTCTCACCGGTCACTCGATTGAAGCTCGCGTGTATGCCGAAGACCCGGCGGCGGGATTCCTGCCCACCGGTGGCACGGTCACACGTGTCGTCGAGCCGAGCGGGGCGGGAATCCGGGTGGATTCCGGCATTGTCGACGGTTCCGAGGTCTCATCTCTCTATGACCCGATGTTGATGAAGATCATCTCCCATGGGGAAAACCGTGAGCAGGCGCTCGAGCGGTTGGACCGAGCGCTCGGAGACACCGTTGTCGCAGGTGTCGGAGTCAATATCGACTTTTGTCGCTACCTGCTGAACGTCCCCGAGGTTCGCGCCGGCGATCTTGATACCGGTCTGCTCGACCGCGTGGCGGAAGGCTTCGCCACCTCCGAAACACCGGACGATGTCTACCTCGCCGCTGCGATGGACTGGCTGACTTCCCGCTTTGAACAAGCCACCGACTCACCGTGGCTGACCCCGGATGGCTGGCGTGCCAGTGCGCCTGCCGCGCAGCGCATTCGCTTTGGGGCAGGGGAGGACTCGCGTCTGATCTCGATTGTGGGCACCCCGGCGAGTGCTGACGTCGTTGTCGGTGACGTAGTCGCAGGTCTGTCGGCCGAAGCGGAGAACGAAGATATCGACGTTCCAGAACCGCGAAATTACAAAGTTTCGGTCTTTCGCGACGGGGAACATCTGCGCATCGTCCGCGACGGAGTCGCACAGCACTTCCTGGTCGAGACCATCGACAATGCGGGGTCGGCGAACCACGAAGAGTACGTCGTCGCCGGTGCCCACGGCACCTGGGTATTGCCCCGCACCGAGGTAGTCACCACCGGTGCCGAAGCCGATGCAGGCGGCTCTGGCGTCATCCAAGCTCCGATGCCCGGCGCGATTATCGCGTTGGCGGTGGAGGAGGGAGCCCGCGTCGAAGCTGGTGAGGCTCTGTTGGTCATGGAGGCCATGAAGATGGAGCACACTCTCACTGCCGAAATTGCAGGTGAGGTTAGCTTCACCGTCGCGCCGGGCGATCAGGTCGCCGGTGACCAGCAGCTGGCCGTCATCACCGTGGCCGAAGCCGAAGAATAAAAGCCCACACAAAACGCACCAATCAGGTCCTACACCTACAAAATCTTTAAGGAGCACTCATCATGTCCGAAAGCACCAAGATTGCAACCGCCATCCTCGACGACGAATACGTGGAACTGCAGAAAGTAGTTCGCGAATTTGCCAACGAAGTTGTCGATCCGGTTTCCGCCGAGCACGACCGCAACCACACCTTCCCGTACGAGATTGTCTCGCAGATGGGAGAAATGGGCCTGTTCGGTCTGCCATTCCCTGAGGAAGTCGGTGGCATGGGCGGCGACTACCTGTCCTTCGGTATCGCTCTGGAGGAGCTGGCTAAGGTCGATCAGTCGGTCGCTATCACCCTGGAAGCGGGCGTTGGCCTAGGTGCCATGCCGATCTTCCACTTCGGCAATGACAAGCAGAAGGAGACCTACCTGCCCGAGCTGACTGCTGGTAAGAAGCTCGCCGGTTTTGGTCTCACCGAGCCGGATGCAGGTTCCGACGCCGGTGCCACCCGCACCAACGCCCGTGAAGACGGCGATGATTTCGTCATCAACGGTGCCAAGCAGTTCATCACCAACTCCGGCACGGATATTACTTCGCTGGTTACTGTCACCGCAGTCACCGGCCAGAAGGACGATGGAAAGAAGGAGATTTCTACCATCATCGTCCCGAGTGGCACGGAGGGCTTTGTCGCGGAACCGGCTTACGACAAGGTCGGTTGGAATGCCTCCGACACCCACCCACTGACCTTCACCGATGTCCGCGTCCCCCAGGAGAACCTGCTGGGCACCCGTGGACGCGGCTTCGCTAACTTCCTGTCCATCTTGGCGGAGGGCCGAGTCGCGATTGCAGCGCTTGCCACCGGTGCCGCCCAGGGCTGTGTCGATGAGTCGGTCCGTCACGCCAAGGAACGTCAGTCCATGGGCCGTGCAATTGGCGAGTATCAGGCTGTTTCCTTCAAGATCGCACGAATGGAAGCGCGTGCGCATGCCGCACGCATGGCGTGGTACGACGCAGCCGCAAAGATGGCCGCGGGCGCAGATTTCCGTCGTGAAGCGTACATCGCCAAGATGATCGCCTCCGAGGCAGCGATGGACAACGCGCGCGACGCGACACAGATTTTCGGTGGCTACGGATTCATGAACGAGTACCGCGTGGCACGTCACTACCGCGACTCCAAGATTCTGGAGATTGGCGAGGGCACCACCGAAGTTCAGCTCATGCTGATCGCACGTGGATTGGGGCTGTAAAAATGGCTGACAACAACGCAACCGAAGTCACCCACGACGTCGTCCAGCGCGGACTGTGGTTCGAAGAGTACGAGGTCGGCGCGCGCTACCTGCACCGTCCGGGGCGAACCGTCACTGAAACCGATGACGTCCTCTTCACGACGCTGACCATGAACACCCAGCCACTGCATCTGGATGCGCACTGGTCGAGCCAGCAGCCGGGATTCGGCGGCGAGCGTCTGGTCAACTCCATGTGGACGCTGTCGACGGTTGTCGGGCTGTCCGTCGGGCAGCTGACGCTCGGCACCATCGTCGCCAACCTCGGCTTCACCGAAGTGGCGTTTCCCGCACCGATGTTCCACGGCGACACCCTGTATGCAGAGACCGTCTGCCGTAACAAGCGTCGGTCCAAGTCTCGCCCCAACCAGGGCATTGTCGAGCTCGAGCACATCGGTCGCAATCAGGACGGCACGATCGTCTGCCGCGCCGTCCGGTCCACGCTCGTCCAATGCGCACCGACTTCGCTTGACGACGGCTCCGAGAACGCAGCTTCAGCGGGGAAGTGAGTGGCTCATGTCTACGCATAAATCCTGGCAGCCGCTGGGCCCTGCAATTCTGTTTGCGCCGGCAGACAGGCCGGAACGATTCGCTAAAGCTGCTGACCGTGCCGACATGGTGATTCTGGACCTGGAGGACGGCTGTCGCGCAGAAAACCGTGAGGCTGCCCGCGAGGATATCGCCTCCTGTGACCTCGACCCGGCCCGCACGATTGTGCGTGTCAATCCACCGGAGGTTGAGGACTACGCAGCGGATATTGACATGCTGCGTGGCACCGCTTTCCGCCAGGTGATGCTGCCCAAGGCTTCCTCGGCTCAGCAAGTGGATGAGTTGGTAGCGGCACTGGGGGAGAAGACCCAGGTCATTGCCCTTATTGAAACTCCGCTTGGGGTCATGCGCGCCGAAGAGCTGGCGCAGGCCGATGGTGTCGTTGCACTGTTCTGGGGCGCAGAGGACCTGGTGGCGGGATTGGCGGGAACGTCATCACGCTTTAGCGAAGCAGAGGCTGCACTCGCGCCGGGCCGTATCCATGCGGGTAGCTACCGCAGTGTGGCGGTACATACCCGCAGCCACGTTCACCTGGCTGCAGCGGCGCACGGTAAGGCCAGTCTGGATTCCATCTACGTCAATATCTCCGACGCAAATGGGCTAGCTGCGGAGGCCGCAGATGCCGCTGCGTTGGGATTTGCCGCCACCGTCTGTATCCACCCCGGTCAGGTCCCGACAATCCGCAAGGCTTACCGCCCCAGCGACGAGGAGATTGATTGGGCGCGTCGGCTCTTGGCGGAAGCGGAAAAGAACACCGGTGCCTTCAGCTTTGACGGCCAGATGGTGGATGCGCCGCTCTTCCGTCAAGCAGAAGCCATTGCTCGGCGAGCCGCTGTAACCGGTTAGTCCCACAGCCGGTAACTACCACTGATTTATCCCCCCCCTAAAGAACACAATTCCCTCTCACACTCCGCACTATGCGGAGTCACTTAAACCAAGGAGATCTCCCCATGACCGCGACATTGAAGAACCACGCAGAACAGCGCACTGCTGATCCTTCGAAGCTGCCGGAGGGCTTCACCACTGTGCCGGCACCATACGGCAAGGATGTTGTCGATGCTGATGGCAACAAGATGAGCCACGTGTTCGGCGCCGGTGTCGAGCAAGGTGCCGCTCCACTTCGCGATGAGACTCTCGGTGAGAACCTGCGTGCGATTGTGGAGAAATTTCCTTCCCGCGACGCCGTCGTTGACGTCTACGCGGATGTCTCCTTTACCTTTGAGCGTTTCTATAACCGGGTTCTGCGCCTGGCCAGCGCTTTCATCCGGGAGGGCTACCGTCCAGGAGACCGCATCGGCATTTGGTCCACCAACCGCTGGGAGTGGACCGTGGTGCAGTACGCCTGCCACCACATCGGCCTGGTGCTGGTCAACATCAACCCGGCTTACCGCCAGCACGAACTGAACTACGTGCTGGAAAAGGCAGGTGTGCGTATGGTGTTTGCCGCTCGCCGCTACAAGGACTCCGATTACCGAACCATGCTGATTGAGGCCTCCAAGCAGCGCGGTGTGCGCTTGGACAAGGTCATTTACTTCGGTTCGTCCGAATGGTACGAGCACATGCACAGCGAAATCGACGACCTGAGCGAGTACACCTCCCAGCTGAAGCCGGATGATCCAATCAACATCCAGTTCACCTCGGGCACGACAGGCTTTCCCAAGGGCGCTACGCTAACGCACCGCAACCTGCTGAACAATGGATACTTCATCGGTGAGCTGTTGGGCTACACCGAGACCGACCGCATCTGTGTGCCGGTGCCGTTCTTCCACACCTTCGGCATGGTGATTGGCACCTTCGCCGCCTTCACCCACGGTGCCGCTATTGTCATCCCGGCCCCGTCGTTTAAGGCGCGTGAAACACTCAAGGCTGTGCACTCGGCCAAGGCCACCAGCCTCTACGGCGTGCCGACGATGTTCATCAATGAGCTTGAAGAAGCTCATGATCAGGAGGAATACGGATCCCCCTACGACCTGTCGCTCCTGCGCACAGGAGTGATGGCAGGTACCTCGTGCCCGTCGAAGACCATGCGTGATGTGATGGATAAACTCAATATGCGCGAGATTGCCATCTGTTACGGCATGACGGAGACCTCGCCGGTGTCCTTCCAGACCCGCGCAGATTCTCCTCTGGAAAAGCGCGTCAACACCGTCGGCCAGATTATGCCGCACTTGGAAGCCCGCATCATTTGTGAAGAAACGGGTGAGACGCTGCCGCGAGGCGAACAGGGCGAGGTTGTCGTTCGCGGTTACTCCGTTATGAAGGAGTACTGGGAGCACCCGGAAAAGACTGCCGAGGCCATCGACGCCGACGGCTGGATGCACACCGGCGACTTGGGTGTGCTTGACGACGAGGGCTACCTGTCCATCACCGGACGTATCAAGGACATGCTCATCCGCGGTGGTGAGAACATCTACCCGCGCGAGATTGAAGAGTTCCTGTTCACTCACCCGGCTGTTGTCGATGCACAGGTCATCGGCGTGCCGGATGACAAGTATGGCGAAGAAATCATGGCATGGGTAATTCTGCACGACGATGTGGAAGACCTCACCGCTGAGGACGTGGCGGCCTTTGCCCACGGCAAGCTGTCGCGTCACAAGATTCCGCGCTACGTCCACGTCGTCGAGGAGTTTCCGATGACCGCGTCGGGCAAGGTTCGCAAGGTTGAGATGCGTGAGATGGCTCCGCGAATCCTGGGCTGGGTGTAGAACAATGTCAAAAACAACTGATCAGACCGGTCGCGAGCTTGTCGCAGGCCTCGTCACTGATGGAATGACCCTGGCAGTCGGCGGTTTCGGCCTTTGCGGTGTGCCATATACCCTCATCGAGGGCGTGCGCGACTCCGGGGCAAAAGACCTCACCATCGTGTCCAACAACATGGGCATTGACGGTACTGGGCTCGGCATTCTGCTGGAGAACAAGCAGGTGGCAAAGGTAGTGGCCTCCTACGTCGGCGAGAACAAGGAGTTTGCTCGCCAGTACCTCGAAGGAGAAATCGAGGTGGAGTTCACCCCACAGGGCACTCTGGCAGAGCGTCTTCGCGCAGGTGGCGCAGGTATTCCCGCGTTCTACACCGCAACCGGCGTCGGCACGCTCGTTGCAGAGGGCAAGCCCCACGCCGACTTCGACGGACAGACCTACGTGCAGGAGCGTGGCATCGTTGCCGACATCGGCCTGGTGCACGCCTACCACGGCGATATTGACGGCAACCTTGTCTATCGCCGGACCGCGCAGAACTTCAACCCGCTGTGCGCAGCATCCGGCAAGGTGACCGTTGCAGAGGTGGAGTACTTGCTTGGCCGCGGCGAGATCGACCCGGATCTGGTGATGACTCCGGGTGTGTATATCCAGCACATCGTTCGCGGTGACGGACGCGAGAAGCTCATTGAAAAGCGCACAACTCGGCCACGCAATACCGATTCCAGCCACGATGCCGGTGACGCGGCAGCAGGGGAGGAGATTTAAATGGCACCTGCGAAGACAATTATGGACAAGGGCTGGAGCCGTGACGAGATGGCACAGCAGGCCGCTGAAGAGCTGCGCGATGGCGACTATGTGAATCTGGGTATCGGCATTCCGACACTGGTGGCAAACCATATTCCCGAAGGCGTGCGCGTTCTGCTGCAGAGTGAAAACGGAATTCTGGGAATGGGTGCCTTCCCATATGAAGGCGAAGAGGATGCTGACCTCATCAATGCGGGGAAGCAGACCGTGACATTGGTGCCGGGCGCGGCAATCTTCGACTCCGCCACCAGTTTCGGCATGATTCGCGGCGGTGCCGTGAAAATGGCCGTGTTGGGTGCGATGGAGGTGAGCCAGTGCGGTGACCTGGCCAATTGGATGATTCCGGGAAAGATGGTCAAGGGCATGGGCGGTGCGATGGACTTGGTCGCCGGTACCCCTCGAGTGGTGGTTTTGACCGATCATGTTTCCAAAGATGGCAAACCAAAATTGGTAAAAGCCTGCGAACTGCCCCTCACAGGTGCAAAAGTAGTGAAAAGGATTATTAGCAACCTGGGAAGCTTCGATGTCGCTGATGATCACCTGGTGCTACGCAGGCTGGCACCTGGGGTGACGCTGGCAGATATCGAGGCCAACACCGAAGCCGCATACGTGGTTGACCTCGAGAATTAAATACGCAGCAATCATGGTCAGTCCACACTCATCAGTTTTGACTTAGGAGAATCCATCCATGAGTAACCTTCCAGCTCCCAGCCCGAATGATGTCGTTATCCTCGCTGGTGCCCGCACCCCGCAGGGCAAGCTGCTCGGTCAGCTGGCACCGCTTACTTCCGTCGAACTTGGCGCTCATGCTGTCAAGCACGCTGTCCAGCGTTCCGGCGTTGCCCCGGAAGAGGTTCAGCACGTCGTTCTGGGCCAGGTGATTCTCGCAGGTGCTGGCCAGAACCCGGCTCGACAGGTCGCCATTAAGGCGGGTCTGCCATGGAATACGACTGCTGAGATCGTTAACAAGGTCTGCCTCTCGGGCCTAAACGCTGTCATTCACGCCGCTCGCTTGATTCGTCTCGGTGATGCAGACGTCGTTGTTGCAGGTGGTCAGGAGTCCATGACGCACGCTCCGCACGTTGCACGCGGTGTTCGTCAGGGCAAGTCCTTCGGTGCGCTGAAGCTGGAGGACACCTTGGAGCGCGACGGTCTGGTCGACTCCTTCGATGGTGTGTCCATGGGTACGCTTACCGACGGTCCGAACAGCGACCTCGGCATTAGCCGCGAGCAGCAGGACGAGGTTGCGGCCGCTTCTCACCAGCGTGCGGCTAAGGCGCAGGAAGACGGTATTTTCGCGCAGGAAATCGCTCCAATCGAGATTCCGCAGCGCAAGGGTGACCCGGTAGTTGTCGACACCGACCAGGGCATTCGCCCGGAGACCACTGTGGAGACCCTGGCTAAGCTGCGTCCGGTCTTCCTGAAGGAAAACGGCACCATCACTGCCGGTAACTCCTCGCCGATTTCCGACGGTGCCGCAGCAGTTGTGCTGGCATCGCGTGCCTACGCAGAGAAGCACGGCCTAGACTACCTCGCAGTTGTGGGCAAGGCCGGCCAGACCGCAGGTCCGGATAACTCCCTGCACGCTCAGCCGGCGGACTCTTTGAAGGAGGCTCTGCGTCGCGCTGAGTGGGACGCGCAGGAGCTTGACTTCATCGAGATCAACGAGGCATTTGGTGCGGTGGCCGTCAAGTCCCTGCGTGAGCTGGACTACCCGCTGGAAAAGACCAACATCCACGGTGGCGCGATTGCCCTCGGCCACCCGATTGGCTGCTCCGGTGCCCGCCTGACTCTGACCGCTGCGATGGAGCTGAACCGTCGCGGTTCGGGTCGCGCTGGTGTGTCCCTGTGTGGTGGCGGCGGTCAGGGCGACGCGCTGCTGCTGTACCGCGACTAATCGCATAGGTTAAAAACTCAGCAAACCCGCGTGGTGGTTTCCACTCTATGGACCCCACAACGCGGGTTTTGTTGTCTCCTGGGGGAGCCTGCGCGAAGGTGATTCGAGTTTTCAATTAGGTTAGGAGCTATGACAGGCTTTAGCTCCCTCGATGGTGAACAGACCTTCCCTTGGCTTCCCTCTGGCCCGGCGCTACTCTTCGCCCCGGCTGACCGTCCGGAACGTTTCCAGAAAGCTGCTGAACGATCGGACATGGTCATTATTGACCTGGAGGATGGCGCTGCCGTTGACAATCACGAGCAGGCACGTGCGAACATCATCAACAATCCGCTCGACCCGGAGGTGACTATTCTTCGGATTACCGGTCCTGGGACTCCGACCTTCGCGGAGGATGTCGCCTTTGCCCGTACATGTGACTACGACATCGTCATGGTGCCCAAGATTCGAGACTCCATTCCCGCAGAGCTCGAAGGGTTGAAGATCATCGCGATGATTGAAACCCCGCAGGCCATGATTAATATCCAGCAGATTGCCACGCACCCGGACGTTGTGGGTCTGTTCTGGGGTGCCGAAGACCTGACCGCCGAACTCGGTGGGGCGTCCTCGCGTCAGAGTGTGGATGAAAACCCTCGCCGCCACTACCGCGATCCGCAGCGATTGGCTCGTGCACTCGTTCAGGTGCATGCAGCTGCAGCGGGTATTGCCGCCATTGATGCCGTTCATACTGACTTTCGCGATGAGCGCGGCCAGTACCTAGAGGCTCTCGATGCCGTGGGCTGTGGTTTCCTGGCTACGGCCTGCATCCACCCGGCGATGGTGCCGCCGGTGCGCAAGGCATATAAGCCGTCGGAAGCAACGCTCGCCCGCGCCCGGAAGATTATCGATCACGCAGGTACGCACACTGGCGCCTTTCAGCTCGATGGCGAGATGATTGACGCGCCCGTCGTAAAGCAGGCGGTGGCAGCGCTCGCGCGTGCGGGAATGACGGAGTAACTAGCGGCGGGATTTCGCCAGGTTCTCGGTGACCTTCCGATCGATGCGGCCGAAGTTGTAGTACGCCGCACACGCGCCTTCGGGGGAGACCATGCAGGTGCCGATGGGGGTCGCCGGGGTGCAGGCGGTGCCGAAGACCGCGCACTGCCAGGGCTTGATGTGGCCGGTGAGCACAGAGCCGCATTCGCAGGTCACGGGATCTGGGATACGGCGCCCCGGCACCTGGAAACGGCGCTCGGCGTCGAATACCGCGTATTCCTCAGAGATGCCGAGGCCGGAGTTTTCAATCCAGCCGAGGCCACGCCACTCGAAGGTGTCGCGGAGGGAAAAGACGCGGTCCATAAGTTTCTGCGCGGTGGTGTTGCCGGAGGAGCGAACGACGCGCGCGTACTGGTTGTCCACCCGCGACTTACCGGCAGCAACGTCGCCGCTGACGAATTGATCTAGCAGCATGACGACGGCCTGGAGCACATCCAATGGCTCAAAACCGGTGACCGCCACTGGCAGATTGAACTCGCGCGGCAGGAACTCGAAAGCGTCCGTGCCGGTGGTGGTGGCCACGTGGCCTGGGCCGATAAACCCATCAACCTTGGTTTCGCCGCCGTTGACGATGGCGCGCAGCGGCGGCTCGATAAGTACGTGGTTGGAAAACACGGAGAAGTTTTCCACGCCCTGCCGGCGTGCGGCCTCAACGGTCACGGCAGTCGACGGGGCGGTGGTCTCGAACCCGACGGCGAAGAAAACGACCTGCTTATCGGGGTTGTCGGTGGCGATCTTCAGCGCGTCGAGAGGCGAGTAGACAAAACGCACATCGGCGCCGCGCGCACGTGCCTGCATCAGCGACGTTTCGGACCCCGGCACACGCATCATGTCGCCGAAGGTCGTGAAAATGACGTCTTCCTGCTGTGCCAGCCAAATGGCATCGTCGACGCGACCCATGGGGATGACGCAGACGGGGCAGCCGGGCCCGTGGATCAGCTCGATGTTTTCGGGTAGGAGGTTTTCCAAGCCGTAACGGTAAATGGTGTGCGTGTGCCCGCCACAGACTTCCATCAGCGCGATGGGCTTCTCCAGCTTGGTGGCCTCGCGTTCAATGCGTGCGAGCAGCTTCTTCGCAGCGGCGGGATCGCGGAATTCGTCAACGTATTTCATGGTGCCGTCCAGCCCCTCAGTTGATCTGTGACGATGAGAAGGATTCCAGCTCATCCTCGTAAGTGTCGCCGCCTAGCTGTTTGATTTGCTGGAGCGAAAGTCTGGCTTCTTCCTCGTCGATCTTGCTCATGGCGAAACCGACATGTACGAGAACCCAGTCACCGGCGGTGAGGTTCTCGTCAACAAGTAAATCGGTGGAAATCATGCGTGCGACGCCACCAATTTCCACTGTTGCACGGGCAGCATCGTGGACTTCTGTGATGACGGCAGGGACACCAAGACACATACGCTTCTCCTCGTTTGCAATACTTATCGAGACTACCATCAGAGGCAGCGAACCTCGTTTTCGAAGGACGAGTGACGCAAGCAGTTTTGTCCGCCACCAGCTGTGAAGTTAGGGATAGTGAGCATGCAGCCGAAGAATCGTCTGAACACCAACGAAGCCAAGGTAAACACCAATATTGGTCGCGTTCGGGCACGTCCGTTCAGGCTTCTCGACGATTACGTCACCTTGCAACACGGCTCCGGTGGAAAGGCCTCCGCAGCTCTGGTTGAACAGGTCTTTTTCGACGCCTATGGCAATGAAGTTTTAGGGCAGGGTGGCGACTCCGGGCTGTTCGCTGCCGAAGCCGTCGTCGAGGCTGCGGCAGCTTCTGCACATGGTGGGGCGCGGTTGGCAATGTCCACCGACTCCTATGTGGTCAATCCCATCGAGTTCCCGGGCGGCGACATCGGGGATTTGGCCGTCAACGGCACGATTAACGATCTGGCGGTAGCTGGAGCCAGGCCCCTGGCGCTGACCGCATCGTTCATTCTGGAAGAGGGGCTGGAGATTGCGACTCTGCGCCGCATTGTGGCGAGTATGCGCGTCGCTGCCGATGCCGCAGGGGTGAGCATCGTCGCCGGCGACACCAAGGTTGTGCCGAAGGGCGCAGGTGACCAGGTCTACATCACCACGGCCGGGATGGGCGTGGTCCGCGGCGACTACGCCGGTGCCGCTACGAAAGGATCTGTCTACGCAAACATCGAGGCCGGAGACCGCATCCTCGTCTCCGGTCCAATCGCCGATCACGGCATGGCCGTCATGCTCGCCCGCGGCGACTTGGCTCTGGCCGCGCCTATCGAGTCCGATACCCGTGCCGTCAACGGCCTGGTCGAGGCACTACTTGAAGCTGCCCCCGGCACTCGTTGGATGCGCGATGCCACTCGTGGCGGCCTCGGCACGGTCGCCAACGAGCTCGCCCGTGGCACCGGTCTTGGTGTCGTACTTGACGACGATTCCATTGCGGTCCGTGAAATGACCCGTGGCGCCTGTGACATGCTCGGCATAGATCCGCTCTACGTCGCCAATGAAGGCACCTTCGTCGCCGTTGTCCCCGCCGGGCAATCCGAGGCAGCGCTCAGTGCGCTCCACGCAGCCGGGGCTTCCGAGGCTTGTGATATCGGCTCCATCGAGGACGAGCCCGCCGCTTCCGTGGTACTGGTCACCGGATTCGGTGGCACCCGCATGGTGGACATGTTGGTCGGCGACCCGCTGCCGCGCATCTGCTAGACATCCATGCCCGTTGCCGCCAGCAGGCGGCCGGCCACCGCCTGACCAAGACTCAAGCCGCCATCGCCCGGTGGCACAATTTGATGCTGCAACAGAGTAAAGCCCTCAGCTGCAACTTCGCGCCGCAGCAGCTCCATCAACAGCGCATTATTCGCGCAACCCCCGCTGACGCCGACAACATCGGTGCCGGCTTCCTCCGCAGCCTGCACCAATCGCTTGCCGACGACACCCGCGACCCCACCGTGAAACACAAATGCGGCCTGCTCAGCGTCAGGCGATGCTACCGCCTCCCGAATGGCGTCCTGGAAGGGCACTGGCTTGGTCTCTGAACTGACCGCTCCAAGCGCTTCCGCATGTGACCTCACGTAGCGAGTCGCCGCTGCCTCCAACTCCATGGCCGCTTGCGCCTCGTAGCTGATGGCTCCGCCACCGCGCCAGCGAGGAAGCAGCAGTGCTGCGGCGGCATCGAATATGCGGCCGAGAGAAGAAGTTTGCACTGTGCCAACTCCCGTCGCCAACTGGCTTTTAACCAGGGCTACTTCGCGCTCGTTGGAGAGATTGCGCAGGAGGTGGTCGTCGTCAAGCCCCCAAGCATGAGCGAGACCGAGGGCGAGCCGCCACGGGTGCGTGACGGCGCGATCTCCACCGACCAACGGGAAAGAGGGGCAGTGCCAGGTGCGTTCCCAGTTTGCGGAACTGCGACTGAGCGTGAGGATCTCGCCGCCCCAGATGGTGCCATCAGTGCCGTAGCCGGTGCCGTCGAGGGTGGCGACGACGGCACGGCCCGCGTTCAGGGAAAGGAGACGGTGCTCGGCGAGTAGCGAAAGCGCGTGTGCGAAGTGGTGCTGAACCGCGAGCAGCTCGATGTCGTGCTCGGCGGCGAAGCGTTCGGCGAAGGCGGTAGTGGCGTAGCCCGGATGAAGATCGCAGACGACAAGATCCGGGGTCGCGTCGCGCATGGAAAGGAGCTGTTCAACTGCTCTCTGGTAGGCCTTCTGGCTGGCCCACGACCCCATGTCGCCAATGTGCGCGGAGACGTGAGCGAGGTCCCCATGCGCGATAGCAAAAGTGTTCTTCAGCTCTCCGCCGGTCGCGAAAATGGTGGGTTGGGACGTGCTCCGGGTGCTGGTGCCAGGGCCAGTGCCAGGGCCAGTGCCAGGGCCAGGGCCAGTGTGGCTACGAGAATCGGTGGGCGTGATTGAAACGGGGACGGGAGCGAAGCCGCGGGACCGGCGCGATGGGGCGGTGCCGATGAAAACCGAATCTTCAACGGGTACGTGGATTTCGCGGTCGTGGAGGATGAAAGCGTCGGCGATGTGACCGAGCTTCTTCAGCGCGTCGGCATTGTCGGTACAGACGGGCTCGCCACTGAGGTTGCCGCTGGTGACCACGAGCGGGCGATCGCAAAGCAGCAGGTGAATGCCTGAGTACGGAAGCATAATCCCGAAGCTGTCGAGGCCCGGTGCGATGAGATTGGAAAGCGGCCCCGACCGCTGCTTCGGTGCAATCACAATCGGTGCCTCAGGGGAGTCGAGGAAACGCTTCTCCTGCTCAGTTAACTCAACCAGTTGGGCAGCGGTGTCAACAGTGGGGGCCATTACCGCCAACGGTTTGTCGGGTCGACGTTTGCGCATCCGTAGTTTCTCGCAGGCAGCGTCATTGGTGGCATCGCAGACCAGGTGAAAACCACCAATACCTTTGACGGCGAGCAGGGCGCCGTCGTCAAGCAGTGCGTGTGCGCGACGAAAGAGCGCGAGAACCTCCTCGCGGGAGGTGGCGGTGGTGGTGCCGCCTGCATCGTGCCAGCTCAGACGCGGGCCACAGTCGAAGCAGCTGATTGGCTGAGCGTGATAGCGGCGGTCGGTAGGGTCGGTGTACTCGCGCTCGCACGGGGTGCACATCGGAAAGGCCGCCATAGTGGTGCGCGGGCGGTCGTAGGGCAGTTCAGTGATGATGGACAGGCGCGGTCCGCAGTTGGTGCAGGAGATGAAAGGGTAGAGGTAGCGCGGGTTGGTAGGGTCGAAAAACTCACGGCGGCAGTCCGGGCACAGTGCAGTGTCGGGCGGAAGCAGTGCGCGGCCGGAGTAGCTGTGGCGAGAGGGCACGATGGTGAACTCGCGCTCATGGCCCAGTGTCGCGATGTGCTCGGCGGAGTGATTGATGATGCGGGCAAGCGCCGGCAGTTCGGTGAAAAGCTGGCTGCGGAAGGCAGCGAGGGCGTCCGGTGGGCCTTCTACCTCGATGAATACGCCCTGCTCATCGTTGCCACAGAAGCCGACGAGACCCGCGCGCCGGGCGATGGTGGCGACAAAAGGGCGGAATCCGACCCCCTGGACGATACCTTCGATACGCCAGCGAATGCGTTGAATGCTCGTACCCATCCCCGCTCCGGTCGCGCCTGCCTTTTCCATGCATTCAACTTTACGTAAGCGGCTCGGGTCCGTTCGCACTGCTAGTTTGGAGATTGTGCACGAAGTAGCGTTGAGCATGCAGTTAGCGAAGGTTGTCACGAGAGCAGCCGAAGGTCGAACTGTACGCACTGTGCACCTGCGGATAGGCGCTCTACGGCAGGTTGTGCCAGAAACCCTTTCATACGCGTGGGATTTCGTCAGTCACGATACCGGTTTGGGGGACGCGAAATTGGATATTGACTGGGTACCTGCGGTTGTCGAATGCGCGCACGGGCATCGCGAACAGGTGGGGCCACTCGATGGCCTGCTGTGCCCCACGTGCGGAAAGCCAGGACGCGTAATCTCGGGGGAAGAGTTCACAATCGTCGACATCGACGTCGACACGCACAAGTAGGAAAGACGGTTTTATCATGGGACGTTTCCACCGGCATGACGGCGATGACGCACACCACCATCACCACCATCATCATGACCACGACCATGACCACCATCACGGCCATGACCACGTTCATCTCGCCGATCCCGATGACACTAGCCACGGCGACCATTCGGGTTATGAAACCGGCGTGGAACGCGTGACCATCCTCGAGGACATCTTCAGCGAAAACGACCATCGCGCGGAGCATAATCGCGAGCTGCTTGCTGAACATGGCGTGGAAGCCATCAACCTGATGAGCTCCCCGGGCTCAGGCAAGACTGCGCTGTTGGAGAAGACACTGGCGGCTGCGCAGGGAAAGCTGCGCGTCGGCATTATCGAGGGTGATATTGAGACGGCTCTCGATGCCGACCGCCTGGAGGGTTACGGGGCACAGATTTCGCTGCTGAACACGGGCAACGGATTCGGTGGTGAATGCCACTTGGACGCCCCGATGGTCTCCCGCGCGCTCGAGGGGCTGGATTTGGCCACGCTTGACCTGGTCATGATTGAAAATGTGGGAAACCTTGTCTGTCCGGCTGAGTTTGAGGTCGGCGAGACTCGCAAGGCAATGGTCTACTCCATCACCGAGGGGGAGGATAAGCCGGTCAAGTACCCGGTGATGTTCCGCTCTGTACAGGTGGTGGTTATCAACAAGATGGACCTTGCCCCGTACCTTGACTTCGACATGGAGCTCTTCCGCGCCAACCTGGAAAAGGTCAATCCAGGCGTGAAGGTGATTGAGGTCTCCGCTAAGACCGGGGAGGGCATCGACGAATGGCTCCGTTGGGTCAACCCTGCGCTGGTTGATTAAGCGCGCGCCGGGGGCCGTCGTGAAGCAATGGGGGCGTCACGGCATGCTTGACGACGGCCCCGTTACCCCCCCCTCGCTTCGCTCCACCTTAGTGGGGGATAGGTGATATCCCGCTGTAATCTGCGGCGGTTTTTCACGTTCACTACCTGTACCTGGAGCTATATTTACGCAACATTTATCTTGCATATTATTTTGTTATAACCGCAGCGCAGCACCATTATTCAGGTTGTTCTTAGGTCGCTATACTTGGCCATGTATAGGCAATGGGCCTTGGTAGTTGTAAAACCTCGAAACCAATATTCCTAATAACTAAGCAGAAGGCGCAGCGAAAAAATGATTAGTGGCGCGAATTGGCAGGAAGGGACCCTCGGCGAAAACCTCGCTAGAGCTGGTGTCTCACGGCGCAGTTTCATGAAGTTTTGTGGCACTATGGCGGCAATTTTTGCCGCCGGAACTCCGAATGTCGGTGAGGCTGCGGCGCAGTCACTGACTCCCTCGGCGGAGGAAATCGCAGATAAGCTCTCGGCTGTAAAGAAGCCGAAGGTGGCTTGGCTGCAGTTGCAGGAATGTACCGGATGTATGGAATCCGTATTGCGTTCCGGAGGCACCACTGCTGAAGATGTGGTGCTGAACCTGGTTTCGATGGACTACAACGAGCTGCTCATGGCACCGTCCGGGCATGCGGCTGAAAAGGCTTTGGACGACATGAATGCCGAGGATCACATTCTGGTGGTCAATGGCTCGATTCCGACCGGCGAGAACGGTGCGTACTGCACCATTGGCGGTAAGTCGGCAGAACAGGTGCTGCTCGAGGCTGCTGAGAAGGCCACGGCAATCCTGGCCGTTGGTGCCTGCGCAGTCTGGGGTTCTGTCCAGGCTGCTAAGCCGAATCCGACCGGTGCCAAGGGTGTCGATGAGATTATCAAGGACAAGCCGGTGATTAACGTCTCTGGTTGTCCGCCGATTGGTGAGGTGATTACGGCCACCCTGACGTACGTACTCACTTATGGCAAGACACCGGAGGTCGACGCTGAGGGGCGGCCAAAGTTTGCCTATGACCAGCGTATTCACGACTCCTGCCCGCGTCGCGCGCATTACGATGCCGGTCAGTTCGTGAAAACCTTCGACGACGAAGGCGCACGAAACGGCTGGTGCCTTTACGAGGTCGGCTGTAAGGGGCCATCCACGTTTAGCCCATGCCCAATCGTGCAGTGGAACCTTAAGTCCGGTTGGCCAATTGGTGCTGGTCACCCATGTATTGGCTGTACTGAGAAGGACTTCTTCGACCAGTTCACTCCGTTCTACGACAAGCTGCCGGGAATCCCGGGTATTGGAGTGGAGTCCAGCGTGAACACGGTCGGCGTTGGACTGCTGGCTGCCACTGCCGCAGGTGCCGCGGTCCATGGCGGACTCACACTGGTGAAGGAACTGAAGATAAGGCGCTCCAACGGCGAAGAAAAGGTGTTGGCTGCGTTTGGTGGTGTGGAAGGCCGGAAGCCACCGATGGTCGACCTTCCTTCAAACGCACCAGGCACGCAGAGCGAGACAGCATCCGATTCGAAGGACAACTAAGGGGGCATAGGACATGGCTACGGAAAAAGTTGTAATCGACCCGATTACCCGAATCGAGGGACACCTTCGCATTGAGCTGGAACGCGAGGGAGACCAGATCAAAACCGCGTGGAGTGAGACTACTCAGTTCCGCGGTATCGAAACCATTGTGAAAAACCGCGATCCTCGCGATGTCTGGGCATTCGTTGGTCGTATCTGTGGTGTGTGCACGGGTACTCACTCGGTGGCGTCCATTGCCGCTGTCGAAGATGCCATTGGCTCGACACCGCCCCCGCAGGCACGTCGTATTCGCGACCTGGTGATTGGCTCGCAGGAGATTCACGACCACGTCGTGCACTTCTACCATCTTCACGGTCTGGACTGGATTGATGTCACGAAGGCTCTCGAGGCAGATCCGAAGAAGACCGTTGAGTTCGCGCAGTCGATCGGCTCGACGTGGAAGGGCAACAACGAAGAAACCTTCGCCCGGGTCAAGGAGACCGTGCAGGGCATTGTGGACTCCGGCCAGCTGTCCATCTTCACCGGCGGCTACTGGGGACATGAGGACTACCGCTTGCCGCCTGAGGCCAACCTGATGGCAGTGTCGCACTACCTCGACGCCTTGGCTTTCCAGCGCTCTATCATCCGCATTAACACCGTCTTCGGCGGTAAGAATCCACACCCGAACTTCCTGGTCGGAGGCATGGCGTGCTCCATCGACCCGGAACGCTCTGAGACGGTCAACCAAGTCGGCATTGATCAGATCAAGTCCTGGATCGACGAGATTGTGGAGTTCGTCAATGACTGCTTCTACCCAGATGCAGTCGCCATCATGAGCGTTTACAAGGACTACTTCGACATCGGTCGCTCCTCCGACAGCTTCCTGGCGGTAGGCATGGCCGGCGCCACTTACTCCGGCGACCCGGCTAAGTCCCGTGTCCAGACCGTGCATCCAGACATCAAGCCCGGTGTCATTCTCGACGGTGACTACACCAAGCTCCACCCATTCCAGCCGGAAAAGATCGAGGAATTCATCAACTCCGCCTGGTATACGCAGGAAGCCGGCGATGATGTCGGCCTCAAGCCGTATGACGGCGAAACAACTGTGAACTACACCGGCCCGAAGCCGCCGTACGAGTGGTTGTCGGACAATGAAAAGTACACCTGGTCGAAGGCGCCGCGTTACGACGGTCGCGCTGTTCAAGTTGGCCCGGTTGCTCGTGTGCTGTTGGCATACCTGCAGAAGGAGCCGGAGACAATGCGCCTGGTCGACGAGGTCATGGATAAGCTCGACCTGCGCATTGAGCAGATGAACTCCACTGCGGGACGCACCTACGCACGTGCTGTGGAGTCTGTGACCACCGCCAATTACTTGGCAGATCACATTTTCCCGGAGTTCGTTGAGGCCCTGAAGAACGGCGACATCGATGTCTTCGACAACAGCCGTTGGGAGCCGACCACGTGGCCGGAAAAGTGCCAGGGCGTGGGCTTCCTCGAGGTCGCTCGTGGCATGCTCAGCCACTGGGTCAAAATTGAAAATGGCAAGGTGACCAACTACCAAGCCGTGGTTCCCACCACGTGGCTGGCCGGTGGCCGTGACTCGAAGGGGCAGCTTGGCCCATACGAGCACGCGCTGGCTGGCGATGGCACACATCCGCTGGTTGATCCCGAGCAGCCGCTTGAACCACTTCGCACGATTCATTCCTTCGATCCATGTATGGCCTGCGCAGTCCACATTTTGGATCCGGCTGGTCAGGAAATGTTTAAGGTGACGACGGCATGACACCCCCAGTGAGTGAAAATCCGGAACTGCGACTAAAAGATTCCAAGGGCAACCCCCTGGTTATTGCGGTTATTGACGCACACACCAGCCACTGGTTGTCGCCATCCGAGGTCATTCAGGCCGCAGCAATTGTCCCGGACGACTCCCGCGATCCTGTCGACCTTGCGCTAAAGGTCAGCTTGCGTCGTCGTCGTGACGATCTTTTCCACCTCGACGGCACGCCACTGATGAAACTGACCCCGGATTCCTACGACCCGGCGACGCCTGACCGCCGTTACTCCATTGCCAAGGTGCACGGCCTCAACATTGCGGATCAAACGGTCGATGTCGCCATCATGCGCGGTGAATTGAATGCGGTCGTTGAGGCATCCACGATGTCCCGTGAGGAAGGCGTTCTACTTCGTCGTAACGCGAACATGCACCATGGTCGCGGGCACCGCAGCATGGGCGTCGCGCTTGCTCCCATTGACAAAGACGGAAATATCATCGGAGAGTTCATCTTCGAAGGATTCGTGGCAATGGGGCTGCGGAAACTCGACGAGGCCATTGCGGAGAACAAGAAGGGCTCCGGTTCGTGGGTCGAGGTTCACCTGTGGGGATGGGCGCTGCGCGTTCAACATTGGTTGAACCTGGCGCTGATGTTGGTGATGACCTTTACTGGCTGGTACATCATGCAGCCCTATTTGACTGAGCGCACCTATGACGGCTCGGCCGCGGGATTCGCGATGGGATATGTCCGTTTCGCGCACTTCTTAGCCGGATTCCTATGGATCGCGGTGGGGCTATGGCGTGTCATTCTGCTGTTTGTTACCCACGACCGACAAACACGATGGCGTGCGCTATGGCCGATTTATAACAAGCAGGATGTTAAAGACCTCTGGCACACGATGCAGTACTACCTCTTCCTGCGCAAGGAAGGGCCGTTCTACTTCGCTCACAATCCGCTGCAGCAGCTGGCGTACACCGGCATTTATGTGATGTGTTTCATTCAGATGCTCACAGGCTTGTCGCTATACGCGATGATGGATCAGTCCAACTGGTTCTTCCAGCTGCTGGCTATGCCGACGCACTGGATTGGCATCGGCTACTTCCGCCTGATTCACACAATCATCATGTACCTGATTTGGCTCTTCGCCATCATTCACGTCTACCTGGTCATCCGCTCCGATGCGGTGCACAACCACGGTGGTCTGTCCTCGATGATTGGTGGCTCTGTCTGGCTACCGCGCGGCACGCAACCGGTTGACTCTCCACGCATTGGATAGGAAATCATTGGGTAACGATAAGGTGTCCGACGCAGTCACCGGTGCTGATGCTGGCACTCCGTTGGTGACGGTTCTTGGCATCGGCAACCCCGTCATGGGCGACGACGGCATTGGTCTCGAGCTGCTGAGGCGTCTTGCCCCAGAACTGGAATCTGCAGGCATGGGGCAGACAACGCAGGCTGGGGATTCTGCGCATCTGGTCTGGTCGCCCTCCAACCTCGATGATCCTGCGAACCTCGCCGGGCGAGGGGACGAATGGACGGGTGCGGTTGCCTACATCGATGGTGGCACCTGCGGTATGGAGTTGCTGCCCATCGTGCAGGAGGCCAAGAACCTATTGTTGCTCGACGCTCTCGCTGGTCCGGGGGATCCCGGTACCGTCGTCAAGCTCGTCGGTGACCAGATCCCTAGACTATTGGCGGCAAAGCTGTCCGCGCATCAGGTCGGCTTGCTGGATTTGCTCACCGCGGCGCGACTGCTGGGACAGGAGCCTGAGCGCGTCGGTGTGGTGGGAGTGGTCTACGAGTCTGCCGACATGGTGGTGGGGCTCAGCAACACGGCACTTGGCGGCATTGAGGAGGCGACTGAGGTTGCGCGCGAGCTCATCGACAGCTGGCTTGCCGACGAGCGCGAAAGCGACGTCTAACTCTCGCCCTCAGCGTTGACCTCAACACTGGAGATTTCAAACTCGCGGCCGTGCCGCAAATCCGCAGTTGGGGTGCCGCAGACAGGGCAGGTTAGAGCATAGAATTCATCAATTTCATGCTCGGCCTCGCAGGTGGGGCAGTAGACCGTCGAGACAATGAGCTCGGCATCTAACTCGGCGCCCTCACACTGCGTCGCGGCACTGGCCACAGGCCATGCGGCGATGAGGGAATCGTAGACGACTCCGGAGCGGTCGCCCACACGCATTGACACCTTTGTCACGGTACGTCCCGGGCAGACCTCGGCAATCTTTTCCACCACGCTGGTCAACAATCCAAGCTCATGCACAGATACCATTATGGCGAAGCACTCAGCGCGAAGGAGGCGCAGGCGGACCATGTCATCCAAATCCGTTCCGGCTACCCAGCACATCCAGCTCGATGAGCTTGTTGACCCATTCGAGGCACGACTGGATGTCTATCGCGATGACAACGGTGCCATCACACAGGTGTCCTTCGACCTTTCAGGGCTGCCGCGTATCGACGGGATGCTCGTGGGCAAGCAGGCATTGGATGTGCCAGATATCACCAAGCGGCTGTGTGGCCTGTGCCCGGTTGTGCATCATCTTGCAGGCGTACGGGCGGTGGAGGACCTCTACAGGATTTCCGACATTCCCCGAACCGCACAGTTGATTCGAGAGCTGCTGGTGGCCGGGTCGACCTTGGATAATCTAGCGACCAAGTTTGTGGCCGTCGACCGCGAGGGGGCGCGGACAATGAAGCGTGCCGGAAAAGCTCTGATGCGTGCAGCGGGGGCACCGTCGCATTTCCCAGATGTCGCCGTCCCCGGCGGTGTGCGCGCGGCAGTGGATAAGACGCTTGTTTCTGAGGCAGAAAGTGCCCTAGAGGCGCTAGCTGAGACGGCGGTAATCAAGGAAGTGGAGCTTCTTGCCGCCCCCGATGCTTCTGATGCTTGGACGGATACTTTTGACGGTCTCGACGTCGCAGTCGTCGACGCTGACGGTGAGCTGGCTCCGCTGGGAAATTACCTGGCAGTCGCGCGGCACGACACCGATACCGCAGCGCAGATTTTCCCGGCTGCTGATTGGCCTACACGTGTTCGGGAATCCCGTCCGGGCGATGCCGCTCCCAGACCGGTGTTTGATGCCTCGAAGGAGCTGGGCAAGGATGGCTGTGAAGGTGAGCAGGCCGATTTCTACCGGGTGGGGCCGGTCTCCAGGCAGGTTGTCGTCGATAAGCGTGGAATCAGCCCACGCGACGCCCAACGCCAGCTTCTCGCCGACACCGTGGCCTGGGCGAAGCGGGTGCTTGCCGACGGGGAGCTGCTCGGCGACCATGTGTGCAATCCGAATGCTGCGACGGCGATTGAGAATGCTGACTTTGAAGAACCTCGCAGCGGTGTCGGGATGATTGACGGGCCACGTGGGCTGTTAGTGCATCGTTATACGGCAGGAGCTGACGGCATCATTACGGATTGTCAGATTATGACACCGACTGCGCAGAATGAACCCTGGCTGACGCGTATGCTCACCGAGCAGCTGTGCGGTGGCGGGGAGACTGCGGGGGTCGAGAAGTCGATTTGGGCCGCTGATCCGTGCCTACCGTGTAGTTCGGCACCTGCGGGAGTGATGACATTCACGATGCAGGAACATGCCGGTGCACCTGCGGACAATATAACAACGGACAGCCCTGGTTCGGCGGATGCCCCGACTGTAGTGGAGAGGACGAAGTAACACGATGTGTCTTGGAATTCCTGCCCGGGTTTTGGCAATCGCCGATGGTCCATTGCCGATGGCGACGGTGGATATGGCGGGGCAGAAGCGGCAATGCTCGGCAATGTACGTGCCTGAGCTGGTGGCAGGTGATTGGGTGTTCGTCCAGAACGGGTTCATCATGAACGTGCTGGACGAACAGGAGGCCAAGGAGTCCTTGGCCGCAATTGAGGAATATAACCTCATCGAACATGTCGCTGAGGTCTCCCCGAAGGGACGGGCCTAGTTCACGCAGGTCACGCCGGCGGCGTCGATAGCGGGGCGATCTTCCTGCGGAATTGCCCCGCCTTCCTGGCCGATGACATCGCCATTGGAACCATCTTCGACTTCAGGCGCGGGTTCGGCACCGTCGCCCGAATCAGCGGCCATTCCCTCTGATGTCAATCCCGGGCCTTCGTAGTCACCGGCAATTGTCACTGAGATGTGGTGCGGATCGAGGTATGGATCGTGGACAATCGGTACGCCACCGAGTGCCTCAGAGATGGCCTGCGCTGCCGGATCCTCTGGGTCAGCCGCATTGATCTGGCTGGAGGCAACGCCGGCGAACTCAGCGTTGCCGACCTCGCCCTGGGTGTAGCCCTTTTCCGTTAAGAAACCTGAGACGCCGCTGGCCAAACCTTCAATGCCTGTGGCGTTGTAAACGCTGACCGTAGTTTCAGCCGCGTTGGGGTCAGCCTTCTTTTCGTCTTCTTCCTTCGCCGGAGCTTTTTCTTCCTTGGTGCCCAGCAGGGTCTCGAAGTACTTGTGAACCTGGCCCTTATCGATTGTGACCACCGACTCGCCATAGTCACCGACACCGTCAATCGAGGTCACCGGGATAGTTTCAAACTTCACGTTGCCACCACTGAGGCCCTGCATCTGGGTGGCAAATCCGGTGACATCCCAGTTGTCGTCGAGCACCACCGAGCGCTGGACGGCGTTGCCCAGTTCAGACAGCTTCGCGGGATTAGACAGCGTGCCAGCGCCGAGCAGCTTATTGGTGAACGAGGCCATGAAGACCTGCTGGCGAGTAATTCGGTCGAGGTCACCGCGGGGCAGGCCGTGGCGCTGGCGGACGAATGAGAGCGCGTCGGCACCCTTCAACGTCTGTGAGCCCGCTGGGAAATCTGCACCCGAGAACTCGTCGTAGACAGCCTCATTCAGACATACATCGACACCACCAATGGCATCGGTGAGCAGGACGAAGCCGAGCAGGCCAACTTCTGCGTAGTGGTCAACGGTGATACCGCTGAGATCGCTAATGGTTTCAATTAGAGCTCTACGTCCGGCCTCGGTCGAGCGACGCTCAATGTCTTCCGGCGAGGCGCCGCTTCCTGCGAGTTCCTCTTCGACCATCTGCTTTGTGTTGCCGTAGACGCCATTAATCTTTGTGTTGCCTAGGCGATTGGTGTGGACATAGGTATCGCGCGGAATGGAAATTGCCGTCGCTGAAGAACCATCGGCAGGAACACGAATCACAATAATCGTGTCTGTATTCGTGGCTTCTTCGTCGCCGGCACGCAGAAGCTCAACTTCTTCCGGAGTCAGCGGGTTGCCCTGGGCATCGGTGCGAGAGTCGGAGCCGACGAGCAGAATATCGGTTGCACCGTCCTTCTCACTGCCCAGACCGAAGTCGCCACCCGAACCCAAGTTGTCGGTGGTTCTACCAAGTGTCCACCAGCCAACTGCGGAAATAACCAGGATAATGGCTGAGAGCAGCACAAGCGCATTGCGTAGCATCGGCGGCCAAGCCTGGGCTGTACTCTCTGCAGAGGACGGTGGCGCTTGAATATCGCGTGCGTGACGCGCGCGTGGCGTGTGGCTGCTCAAACCGGGGCTCCTCTTAAACCGTTTTTCGAAAATATAATTTGTGCTGCAAGTCTGCGTGGGCATTCCACACATCGTGGAGCGCAGTAAGCAGCTGCGGAAACTACATAAACCTTAACCGTCCAACCGTGTGCGGTTACACCTCAACACAGTGTCAATCGTATCTACGATAGTGATAAAGAAGAATATGTCTGAAATTTCAGTCTCGCATTTCGCCACTCATGGACCAACCCACAGCAACTCGCGGCGTCCCATTGTCGCCATAACTGGTGCGGCGGGACAGCTGGGTACTGCGCTTCAGTGTGATTCTTTTGCCGCCGGTGTTGAGGTGCGCGCTCTCACTCGGGCACAGTTGGATATCACTGATTCGGCTGCTGTGGAGGCAACGCCTCTGCTTGACGACGTCGACATCATCATTAACGCGGCAGCGGCGACCGATGTCGATGGCGCAGAATCCGATCCCGGTTCGGCGCACCTTATTAATGCACTCGGACCGAAGTACTTGGCGGCTCGGGCGAAAAAAGAAGGCGCGTATCTCATTCACATCTCCACCGACTATGTCTTCGGTGATGTAGCAATCGATGAGATGACGGGGCAGCGCCGAGCGCTGCGAGTTGATGATTTCACCGCGCCTCAGACTATGTATGGACGTACCAAGTTAGTGGGGGAGAATAATGTGCGTGATTCGGGTGCGCGTTTCGCTATTTTGCGCACGGCGTGGGTCTGGTCGGGGCCCACACAGCCGGAGGCCAAGGACTTCGTTTCCACGATGATGCGTCTGGCAGAGACGGCGACTGACGACAAAGGCAATCCGGCAATTATTAAGGTCGTTGACGATCAGCACGGAAACCCCACATTTGTCGGTGATCTCGCCGGAGCTGTCTGGGAGTTGTCCGAACGTGTGTTGTCCGAACCGAGCAGCGCACCGACCGGCACCTTCCATGTCACGGGCAGCGGTGAGGCGACATGGTTCGAGGTGGCTCGCGAAGTGTTTCGGCTCACCGGTCACGATCCGCAGCGTGTGGTGGCTTGTACCAGCAGTGAGTTCCCACGTCCGGCCCCACGTCCGGCCTGGTCCGTGTTGGATGGTTCGGCATGGAGTGAGGTAGGTCTACATGCGCTTCCGGAGTGGCAGGACACTTTGCGGGCAGTCCTGACCTAGGGTCTAGGTTTGTGATTGAAACCTCGAATTCCCCGCAACCCTCGCAGCTTCCGCTCGGTGTGGTCACCGTGACCTTTTCGCCCGGTGAGCACCTGAGCAAGCTGGTGGATTCGCTGGGCCCCGCCGCCAGTGCCTCCACGCGTCTGATTATGGCCGACAACGGCTCGACGGATGGTTCCGTGGAGAAGGAAGAAGCTCGGGCCAAGGAGACCGGAGCGGATGTTCAGCTTCTGCGCACCGGCGGCAACATTGGCTATGGCGCGGCCGCCAACCGTGGCATTGCGGAGCTGGGGCGGGCTCGCCGTGCTGGTGAAATCAATCCTGATTACGTCATGCTGGTCAATCCTGACGTGGTGTTTGCCCCTGGCGCAATCGATGTTCTGTTGGAATGCGCGCAGCGCAATCCCAAAGCTGGAGCGATTGGTCCGCTGATTCGCGAGGCGGATGGCAGCGTGTACCCGTCGGCACGCGCGGTTCCTAAACTTGTCAGCGGTATCGGGCACGCGCTGCTTGCCGATATCTGGCCTACTAACCCTTTCTCACGGCGCTACCGGGATGACACGGATATGGATCGTGAGCGATCGGCGGGATGGTTGTCGGGCGCGTGCCTGCTGCTGCGGTGGGATGCGTTCGACCAGATTGATGGCTTTGATACCCGCTACTTCATGTACATGGAGGACGTGGATTTGGGTGACCGACTGGGCAAGGCCGGTTGGAGCAATGTTTTCTGTCCCCGTGCAGAGATTCGTCACGCGCAGGGGCATTCTGCCAGTAAGCACCCGGAAATTACCGTAAAGGCCCATCACGAGTCGGCATACCGTTTTATGTCAGATCGCCTGCCGGGGCCGGCGCTGGCACCTGTGCGACTGGCATTGCGTTTGGGGCTGTTCCTGCGTGGCAAAGTCATAATCGCGGTCAAAAAGCGTAGGAATTAATTAACTGTTGGAATGATCCATCGAAGAAAGTTACCGATTTCATGACTACCGAAGTTCGTCCGAGTGCTGGGCATGGCTCCGCCTTCCAGCCGGGAGCGGATGCTGCACAGCAGGCGGGAGCCACGTTGGCTGAACAGACTGACGCTGTCATTCTGGTCGGCGGGCAAGGTACGCGTTTGCGTCCCCTTACCGTGAATACGCCGAAGCCGATGCTGCCCACGGCAGGGCATCCATTCCTGGAGCATCTGCTTGGCCGCATTCGTGCAGCAGGTATGAAGCACGTGGTATTGGGCACCTCCTACCGAGCTGAAGTATTTGAAGAACACTTCGGCGATGGTTCGGATTTGGGTCTCGAAATTGAATATGTCTTTGAAGCTGAGCCGCTGGGTACCGGTGGCGGTATCCGAAACGTCCTAGACAAGCTGCGCTATGACACCGCGATGATTTTCAACGGCGATGTCCTCGGCGGTACCGACTTGCGTGCGGTGTTGGGTACTCACGCGGAGAAGGATGCGGACGTCACGATGCACCTCGTACGTGTGCCGGATCCACGCGCGTTCGGCTGTGTCCCGACCGATGAGGATGGGCGCGTCCTGGAGTTCCTGGAGAAGACCCAGGATCCGCCAACCGATCAGATTAATGCCGGTATCTACGTGTTCCGCCGCGAGATTATCGAATCGATTCCGGCTGGTCGTCCTATTAGCGTTGAGCGTGAAATCTTCCCAGCGCTGCTTGACCGCGGTATGAACGTCTACGGTCACGTTGATTACGCCTACTGGCGTGACATGGGGACTCCGGGTGACTTCGTCCGCGGCTCCTCCGATTTGGTCCGCGGTATCGCGCCGTCACCGCTACTAGAGGGTAAGCACGGCGAAGCGCTTGTCGACGAATCAGCGTCGGTCGGTGGCGGCGCTCTTCTCTACGGTGGCTCTGTCGTCGGACGTGGGGCGGAGATTGGTGCGGGAGCTCGGATTGATCAATCGGTGATCTTCGACGGCGCACGCATCGGTGCCGGTGCTGTGATTGAGCGCTCTGTGATTGCCGATGGCGCCGATATTGGCCCGCGGACGGTCATCAGTGATGCCATTATCGGCGAGGGTGCCGTCGTTGGTGCGCGCTGTGAATTGATCAACGGTATCCGTGTGTGGCCGGGTGTCCAGATCCCCGATCACGGAGTACGTTTTTCGACGGATGTCTAGTCTGCAGCCTTCGGCGTGTCAGACTTTTGTCGGCAATATCTGATTAGAATTGCCGAAGTGTCGCCAAAGGTGCTGGTGAGAGGCATGTGGCGAATGTGATTGAGTTCAGGTGGCAGGTTTAGAGTCCGGGGGCCATCCTTCAACCTGAACTTAATCCCCAACGCGGGGGGAGGGGCTTCAGGGGCAATGAAAAGTATTGGGGCAAATTCTCTATTCGGCTTGACCGATGGTGGGTTACACGTGTGTAATCACAAATGTGTGTTTCGCACACTAAGCCCAATTTAAAGACCCGCAGCAACAACCATCAGGAGGCCCTCGGCATGGAAAAGTCCAGCATGTTTGATGGCGGCTCTGCTGTGGATAGTGAGACGAATGCGGGTGACATCGCTGTGAATGATAGCTCCTCTGAAAACCAGCCTCGGCCGTTGACAGAGTGGGCAGATGACCTTTCGGGGTTGTTTGAAGCCGTCGATCAGGACTGGCAGGAGCAAGCTCTGTGTGCCCAGACCGATCCAGAAGCTTTCTTCCCTGAGAAGGGTGGGTCCACTCGCGAAGCAAAGCGTATTTGTCGTGCTTGTGGTGTGCGAGATGAATGCCTGGAGTTTGCTCTCGAGCATGATGAGCGCTTCGGCATTTGGGGTGGCCTCTCTGAGCGTGAGCGCCGCCGTTTGAAGCGGCAGATTGGCTAGAACCGCGCGGCTAGTTTTCGTGTGCGCGCAATGCCACAGTCTCCCTTGGGGTAAACCCCTGGGGGATTTTTCGTTGAACGAGTTTTTCCCCGCTCTCTAGGGAGCTCCTTAGAAGAAAGCTTTCTACAGGAAGTTCTCGTCGAAACTAGGGTCCACCTCAACCGGATCAATGCCCAGATATACCGCCACCAGGCGGATCAGTACATATTGCAGCATCTGGTCCAGTTCCACTCGGCCCGAGACACGGCGCTCAATCGGGCGGCGGAACACTACTACGCAGGGGCGGGTGGGGTTGCCTACGCGGTCAATGCCAGCAGGGATAAGTCGTCCCAGCGGAACAGGTCCATCAGCGACAATCTCTTCCGGGAAGTACATGTCCGGGCGCAACTGCATGCGAGGAATCGTGTCGATGGCGATGTCCAGGTGCGACAGTTGTCGGGACCAGCGCTGATCCAATGGGGCATAGGCGTCAATAACCGCCTGGTCAAAAGCTTCTGAACGGCTCTTCCAACGAGGTACTTCCGGCGGCAGCAGAGGTCCCCGAGGTCCGCGACCGCGTCGCAGTGAGCGTCGCAAAGAGCGCGGAGTATAAGCCGATGAATTCATATTTGTTGAGCATAATCGGTCGGCCTGTCAACGTGGGTGAGGTCAACTTTCGGCCATGTCGCGGGTTTGCTGGGTAAGGCTGGGGTGCCCCGGGGAGCGTCGGAAAGCGAAAAACGCCCGGAGTGGGAGAAAAACTATCGAAACTTAAAGTTAGGGTCTAGACTTTGATGCCGTGAGTGTTTTTAGACGTTGTTGCCGGCCCGGCTGTGGCAAACCTGCCGTAGCTACGTTGACGTATGCCTACGCGGAGTCGACGGCTGTGGTGGGGCCGCTCGCCGCCGCGTCCGAACCGCATAGCTGGGATCTCTGTGAGAAGCACGCGCGTTCCATCACCGCACCGCTGGGTTGGGAGCTCGTGCGTTACGACGTGCCGACGCCCGCCCAGGACGATGATGATTTGACCGCATTGGCGGAAGCCGTCCGTGAAGCTGGCCGCAACGCGACTGGCCTGGTGCTGCGGGATGAGGTCGACAACCGTCCTCAGACCTACAAGATTGATTCCAGCCGTCACCCGTCGACGCGGAAATCCGCGCGCGGTCACCTGCATGTAGTTCGCGATCCGGAGGATTCGGACGACTAACGGGTCGGGCGCCGTGCCCCAGCTCATGCCATCTTGCCGCGGCATTTCTTTGTGAGAGCCTCTCTGGGGCTAGTATCATTTTTCACAAAACTGATACTTACCCAGAGAGGTTTTTCGTGGGCACTTACAATCGTTCCGATTTGGATGCCGTCATCAAGGCCTATGACGTGCGCGGTGTTGTCGGTGAGGGCATCGACGCGGACCTCGTCGGAGCCATCGGCGCCGCCTTTGGGCACATCATGCGTTCAGAGGGCGCAACGCGTGTCGTAGTTGGCCACGATATGCGTGAGTCCTCGCCGGAGTTGGCGGCTAGTTTCGCCGATGGCGCGGCAGCGCAGGGGCTCAATGTCACCCTGCTCGGCCTGACCTCTACGGACGAGCTGTATTTCGCCTCCGGAGTAAGGGAATGCCCGGGCGCGATGTTCACTGCCAGCCACAACCCAGCTGAATACAACGGCATCAAGATGTGCCGTTCGCTGGCCCGCCCAATCGGGCAGGAGACAGGGCTTGCTCAGATTAAGGATCTGCTTGTCGACGGAATTCCGGAGTACACCGGCACTCCGGGCGAAATTGATCGTGAGGATGTTCTGCAGGATTACGCGGCGTTCCTCCATGGGCTGGTCGACATTCGCTCCGGCCGTCGCCTGAAGGTTGCAGTCGATGCCGGTAACGGTATGGGGGGACTGACAGTTCCGGCAGTGCTCGGAGAAGACATGGATGTTGCTGATCTCTACTTTGAGCTCGACGGCAACTTCCCGAATCACGAGGCCAATCCATTGGAGCCCGCCAACCTCGTTGACCTACAGAAGTTTACGGTGGAGCAGGGCGCAGACATCGGTATTGCCTTCGATGGCGACGCTGACCGCTGCTTCGTCGTCGACGAGAAGGGCAACCCGGTCAGCCCATCGGCCATCTGTGCGTTGGTGACCACCCGCTACCTGGAGCAGAACCCGGGTGCGGCTATCATCCATAACCTGATCACATCGCACGTCGTGCCGGAGATGATTGTGGAAAACGGCGGAACCCCGGTTCGTACCCGTGTTGGGCACTCCTTTATTAAGGCGCAAATGGCCGAGCACAGTGCTGTTTTTGGTGGCGAGCATTCAGCGCACTACTACTTCAAGGAATTCTTCAACGCAGACTCCGGCATGCTGGCTGCCATGCATGTCCTGGCCGCACTGGCCGAGCAGGATAAGCCGCTGAGTGAATTCATGGCCGAGTACAACCGCTACGAGGCCTCCGGTGAGATTAACTCCCGCCTGGGTAGTGCCGAGGAGCAGCAGGCCAAGCAGAAGGAAATCGAGGCCGCGTTTGCCGATCGCACGGAGTCCTCGGACTGGATGGATGGCCTGACCATTGAGCTGGCGGACTCCAAGGCGTGGTTCAACGTCCGGGCCTCCAATACGGAGCCGCTGCTGCGTCTGAACGTCGAGGCTCCGACGCGTGCTGAGGTCGACGCTCTTGTCGACGAAGTTCTCGGCATCATCCGCGGTTAATCAACCCCACGCGCCCGTTTTCAGGCATGCTTGGGAGTATGACCTCGTCATTCGACTCCTCCCATAACCCGCGCCAAGAGGCCCTGTTCTATCGTATGGCCACTGCCGGTGCAGGTCTCAGAGCTGCTGCTTCCGCGACTCGCGGGGGTGCGTTTGCTCAACTTTCACTGCCGCGCAGTGCGGTCATCCTCGTGGGAAATCGTCGGGCGCAGCTCGCTGCCGAATCCGTGCGCGCGCTTGCCGACGATATCCGCTGTCCGGTGGTAATTGCGCATCAGTTGCCCAGTTATGTCGGTGCCCTCGACTTGGTCATCGTCTGTGACGACAACCCCGGCAGCCCACTGGGGGCAGCTCTGGCTGAAGCTGATAGGCGAGGTGCTGCCACGGTCGTGGTGGATCCCGGTGAAGGGCCACTGCGTGCCGCCGGTAGCCCCGATACGGTTGTGGTTCCGCGCCCGGCGATGGCGGAGTCCGCGTCCTTTACCGCCTATGTCGGTGCCATCGCCAGCGCGCTCACCGAATGCGGTGCCACCACCCTGGCTCCGGCCGGGGTAGTGGAGGAAGTCGCTGATGCGGTGGACGCCGATATTGCCGCCTGTGCTCCGCAGCGAGATGAAACAGTTAACCCCGCGCGGCAGGTAGCGCAGTGGGTGGCAGGCCGCAGAATGCTTGCAGTGTCGACGACCTCGGCGCTGGCGCCGGTAGCGGAACTGGCATCGTTACAGATGCTTGAGGCAGGCGTGGTCTCGGCAGCGTCGTCGATAAGCGAATTGTCTCTTAGTGTGGGCGCGTTGCTCGCTGCAGAACCCCAGGAAAGCCGCGATATTTTCTATGACCCGTTTATTGATGGTGGGGATGAAGGGGCGACAGTGCTACCGTTGGGGGCGATTGTTTTAGCTGCGCCGAACAATGTGGGCCACTACCGGGACCACTACGGCGAGGTTGGATGGGCTCGTGTGGAGTGCCCTGCGCTCGATGCGGAGACTCATCATCCATTGGTTGAAGTATGTGTTGCTGCAGCCAGAGTTGGTGCGATTGCGGCGTTTTCTGCGTAATCGCCGGGTGTCACCGAAGGCTTTTGGGCCTTCGGTGAGATTGGCGTGCTCGCGCCAGAAGTGACTATTAGAGGAGTGATACGGGCATGGAGCTGTTGGACCCCGTGCTGCAGTCGTACCCCTGGGGGTCTCGTACACATTTGGCGAGAATCACCGGTGCGGACGCTCCCACATCGAAGCCCTGGGCGGAACTGTGGTTTGGTGCGCATGCACTGGCATCGGCCACGGTGGCCGGCACGCCGCTGGATGAGCTCATTGCGCAGGATCCGGCAGCTGCGCTCGGATATGCAATTGACACCGACAACGGCAGGCTGCCGTTCCTGTTGAAGCTGCTCGCAGCCGATGAGCCGTTATCGCTGCAGGCACACCCCACCTTGGCAGAAGCTCAGGAGGGATTTGCACGCGAAAATGCGGAGGGCATTCCGGCCACTGCACATTTCCGAAATTACCGGGACAACAACCACAAGCCGGAACTTATTGTCGCCCTGACTACCTTCGACGCGTTGGCCGGATTCCGCCCGGTGGAGCGCACGAAGGAGTTGCTCGCGACGCTGGCGGTACCGGAGCTCGACCATTACATGGGACTGCTCGATGCCGCCGATGACGAGAGTGCTCTGCGGGCATTGTTTACAACGTGGTTGACGTTGCCCCAGGATGTCCTCGATGAGCTGGTCGAGGCCGTGGCTGCCAAGTGCGCGGATTACAGTGGCGATGACGAGGAGTTCTCGCGAGTAGCCGAGACCACTTGCGAATTGGCTCGAAAGTATCCGGGGGACCCGGGAGTCCTGGGGTCGATGCTGCTTAATCGCCTTCGCTTACAGCCGGGCGAAGCCATCTACCTTGGTGCTGGACAGCTGCATGCTTACCTCAATGGCATGGGCGTGGAAATCATGGCCAACTCCGACAACGTGCTGCGCGGAGGGCTGACCTCTAAGCACGTCGATGTCGTGGAGCTACTGCGCGTGCTCTCTTTCCGACCGCTGCCAGATCCGGTGCTGCAGTCGCGGCTGACCGATGATGGCTGGAATGACTATGACGCGCCGGTGCGCGAGTTTCGCCTTCGTTCGCGGGATCTGGAGCCGGGCGAACATGTTCTGCTCGACGAAGAATCCGCCACGGTTGTGTTGTCTACAGCGGGCACGGTGGCGTTGCGTCACGACGACTCCGTGGTTGAGGTTCCCAGCGGCCATGCGGCCTGGGTTCCGGCTGTCGACGCAGTCGATATTGAGCTGACTGCGCGCCAAGACGGGGCAACCGTCTTTGTCGCGACCGTCCCGCGGGTGGGTTAGTCCTCGTCGTTATCGAAGAGATTTCCCAGGAATCCGGAGTCCTTCGGCTTTTCCGGGATTGGGGAAATCTTGCTATTGCTAGCCCCATTGCCGCCAGTGGTGTCCTTCTCCGTCGAAGGGGTCTGGTCCTTCGGAGGTGTCGGCTCCTTCGGGGATGTCGGCTCCTTCGAAGGAGTCTTCTGAGGAGTCTCGGACGGAGTTGTGGTTTGCGTACCCGACTGGGACTGCGCCTGCGATGAAGGCGGCTTCGGCTCAGCTGCTGCACCACCATCGCCTTCCGGAAGACTGTCGTTCGGCTTTTCCGAGTTATCTTCCGGTAGCAGTGGCACCGGCTTGCTGGGCGTCGGCGAAGAAACGTCGTCAGAGGTGGGCTCTGTGGTCTCCGTGGTCGTCGGAGGTGTCGATGTCGTCGACGTCGGAGTTGTCGCACTTGAGTTTGTGGAAGTCGGCGGGATGTACGCCTGCGGTGGCAGGTACGGATCCTCTACAATCTCGGTGCTCGATGGCGTGGTCGGACGAGGTACCAGACTGCCAGTCGTCTCAGTCAGCGAGGAATCTGAATTCGATTCAGTGCTCTGCTGCAGCTCGGCATCACTAGGAACTGGAGGTAGTGGAGCAGAGGTCTCCATTTTCGACTGAGAGCCGGCGTTTTCCGGATTCGCCCCCTCGGCAGCACTGCTATCGGAGCAGCCAACGAGCGAAACGCTCAGGGGAAGGGCTGCGAGCAGAAGAGCTCCAAAGGCCTTCTTCACCATGGTAGGTACTCCTTTCGTGTCATGCGTGAAATCGCCCTGTAACGAAAAAGATAACAGTTACATTACGAAGTCTGGGAACTAACTTAACATGCCCGTTATCTTCTCTCTAGGGTGAAAATTGTGTTGAGGGGATTAAATAAGTCTCTCGCACTGTAAAAGTGGCGAAAAGTCGGGTAGAACTTCGGTAAGGCCACATGCGGTTTTCCGGCTAGCGGTACGTGCAGGCGACAGCTATTAGGTCGGCGGCCAGATTACCGTGGGCTCGTCGAAAAGCGCTCTTTGGAAAGCGCTCGTCGAAGACGAAAACTGGCAATTGGTTCGAAGCGCGAAAGGAGCGTGGCCACCTATCATGTCCATCTGGGAGACTGAGGTTTTTGGTAGCGATTCGGTCATTGAACTGTTCGATGAGGTTCAGGATCTCGACTCGCAGGATCGCGTTGGTGCATTGATTGATGCTGGCCGCATTGGGGTGGATTCCGAAAGTAGCGATGAGAAAGCATGCGCACTCGCGGCGGCTGTGATTATTGCAATTTGGAATGGTGCGCCATTTAGCGGCGGTGACATTGTGGAGGACTACAGCTTCATTCGGGAGGGAATCTCGGAGGCACACGGCAGCGAGGAGGATGCGTTGGCTATCGCCTCCGAGGTGTTCGATAGTCTTCTGGGGGAACTCAGTGAGTCTGACCAGGCGGCGCTGGAAAACTGCGTCGAAGCGGTAGAGTAATTCTCGCGTCCCCAGTAGTGATTCTTTAAGAAGAATCTCACGTCAAAGAATCTAGAGAAAGCGTTACATGTCCTCGAAGAACATTGATTTCAAGGTTGCAGACCTCTCCCTGGCTGAGGCCGGTCGTCACCAGATTCGTCTGGCTGAGCACGAGATGCCAGGCCTAATGGCGCTGCGCGAAGAGTACGCAGAGCAGCAGCCACTGGCCGGTGCCCGTATTTCCGGCTCCATTCACATGACGGTTCAAACCGCAGTGCTCATCGAGACCTTGACGGCGCTGGGCGCAGAGGTCCGCTGGGCCTCGTGCAACATCTTCTCCACTCAGGATGAGGCCGCTGCGGCTGTCGTCGTTGGGCGAAACGGCACTCCGGAGGATCCGCAGGGTGTTCCGGTTTTCGCTTGGAAGGGCGAGACGCTGGAGGAGTACTGGTGGTGCCTCGACCGCATCTTTGACTGGGGCGATGAAGATGCCAACATGATTCTGGACGACGGCGGCGACGCCACCATGGCTGTCATTAAGGGTATGGAATTCGAGGATGCTGGCCTGGTGCCGCCTGCAGAAGAGTCGGATTCGGACGAGTTTATTGCCTTCAAGGACATGCTTCGCGCCAGCTTGGAGAAGGATGCCGGCCGTTGGCACCGAATTGCAAAGTCGGTCAAGGGTGTCACAGAGGAGACCACCACTGGTGTCCACCGCCTCTACCACTTCGCAGAGCAGGGCGTGCTGCCATTCCCGGCCATGAACGTCAACGATGCCGTCACCAAGTCCAAGTTCGATAACAAGTACGGCACCCGCCACAGCCTTCTGGACGGCATTAACCGCGGTACCGACATGCTGGTTGGCGGCAAGAATGTGCTGGTTTGCGGTTACGGCGATGTGGGTAAGGGCTGCGCGGAGGCGCTGGCGGGGCAGGGCGCTCGCGTTCAGGTCACCGAGGCCGACCCGATTAACGCATTGCAGGCATTGATGGACGGTTTCGACGTCGTCGCTACTGAGAGCGTCATCGCAGATGTCGACATTGTCATCACCGCCACAGGCAACAAGGACGTCATCACTTTCGAGCACATGCAGCAGATGAAGAACCACGCGCTGCTGGGCAACATCGGCCACTTTGACAACGAGATTGACATGCACAGCCTGCACCACCGCGATGATGTCCGTCGTGTGGAAATCAAGCCGCAGGTCACCGAGTACATCTTCCCGCATGCAGACGGCGAGGAGCGCTCTCTGATTGTGCTTTCCGAGGGGCGCCTGCTCAACCTGGGCAATGCCACCGGACACCCGTCCTTCGTAATGTCGACCTCCTTCGCCGACCAGACAATCGCGCAGATTGAGCTCTACTGCAACGGTGATAAGTACGACAACACTGTCCACCGTCTGCCGAAGATTCTGGATGAGAAGGTCGCTCGCATTCACGTCGAGGCACTCGGCGGTGAGCTCACCCGACTGTCCAAGGAACAGGCCGAATACATCGGCGTTGACGTCGAGGGCCCGTATAAGCCAGAGCACTACCGCTACTAGTTCTAGCCAAGGCTAGGCCGTAGCCATGTGCGCGAGGAGAAGAATTTGATTATCGCAGTCGAAGGAATCGACGGTGCTGGCAAGAACACGCTTGTCACAGCTGTTACCAATCAACTCCGAAGTCAAGGACACTCCGTTTCTTCGATGACCTTTCCGGCGTACCGGCAGACAATCTTCGCTGATTTCGCCGATCAAGCCTTGCACGGTCAGCTCGGCGACACCGCGGACTCCGCTTGGGCAATGGCACTCCTGTTCGCTCTGGACCGCAAAGAACGTCGTGAAGCGATTGTTGATGCAGCGCGCGAGAACGATGTTCTGATTATCGATCGCTACGTCGCATCCAATGCGGCATACTCCCTGGCGCGCACACAGGATTCGGCGATCGTTGAGTGGATTGAGAAGACCGAATTCGGAGATTTCCAGCTTCCGCTTCCCGACGTTCAGGTCTGTCTGGCCACGTCGGTGGGAGTGGCAGCCGACCGCGCACGCAATCGGGAAGCCGCTGATGTGCAGCGAACTAGGGATACCTACGAAAAGGACTCGGGTTTGCAGGAGCGCACGCTGGCGGCGTACCAGAAGTTCGCGGGGGGCTCGTGGCAGTCACCATGGTTGATGCTTACGGGGGATGATGGGGCGGACCGTCTTGTGGAATGGATCAGTGCACGCCTGCGCTAGCCACCTCAACCGGAAACTACAGAACTAGATAGCTTTACGTTTAGAATATGACGCATGAGCTCAAAAATCCTGGTTGTTGATGATGATCCGGCCATCGCCGAAATGCTCACGATGGTGATGGAGCGCGAGGGCTTCGACACAGTAGTAGTCGACGATGGCCTCGAAGCTGTCAAGGCAGCAGAGCGGGAGAATCCAGATTTGATTCTGCTGGATCTCATGTTGCCGGGCATGGGTGGTGTCGATGTCTGTCGCACTGTGCGAGAGACATCGGCGGTGCCGATCATCATGTTGACTGCGAAGACCGACACGGTCGATGTGGTCCTCGGCCTGGAATCCGGTGCGGATGACTATGTCACGAAGCCCTTTAAGCCGAAGGAGCTCGTGGCGCGTGTGCGCGCTCGGCTGCGTCGTCAAGAGGACAGCCCGAGTGAGACCCTCGAGGTCGGCGACCTGACTATCGACGTGCCCGGTCACGCCGTGTTCCGCGATGGCAAGGAGATTTCTCTGACCCCGTTGGAGTTTGACCTATTGCACACTCTTGCTTCCCGTCCGAAGCAGGTCTTTTCCCGTGATGAGTTGTTGGAAAAGGTCTGGGGATATCAGCACACCTCGGATACCCGACTCGTCAACGTTCACGTTCAGCGTCTGCGCTCGAAGATTGAACTGGATCCGGAAAACCCCCAGATTGTGCTGACCGTCCGCGGTGTCGGGTACAAGACGGGTGACTAAACAAGGCCAGTCAGCTTTAGTGGGAGCCGATTCTTGCGTCGATTAATAACGAAGCTTCGAGACTTCACCAATAGGGGAGTGACCTGGGCGGTTACGCTCTGGCGCACGTCTATCCAAGCGCGCATTCTGACCTCTGTGGTGGTACTGAGCGCGATGGTGATTGCGGTACTCGGTTTCGCGCTGGCGACTATTGTTACCCAGCGGCTTATCGACGCAAAGGTTACCGCTGCCGACGAGGAAATTGACCGTGCTCGCGCAGTGGTGGAGCGGGCGATTGAGAACTCTTCGTCCAACGAGCTGCAAGCTCTGCTCAACGTGGGACGCGATGCTCTTGTGAACCGTGCAGCCGGTTCCGGTGCTGCACCACTGACAAGTTATGAACCACTGCTCGTGGCGCCGGTGCCGCGAGGCACGGTGTTGGCTTCATCGCCGATTAAGGCTGATGTCCCAGAACGATTGCATGAAGTAGTCCGACAAGGGCAAATTGCGTATCAGGTACGCCAAGTCACTGATAACCGCGGCGATACGTACTCGGCGTTAATTATCGGTAGTCCCACTTCTACTTCGGTTGATGGGCTCGAGCTCTATCTGGTCACCTCTATGGCCGCAGAGGAATCGACTATTAAGTTGGTTCGTGGTCTGCTCGCCGGTGCGACAGTAATCATCATGGCGCTTCTCGGCGGTATTACTTGGTTCTTCTCCAATCAGGTGACGACACCAGTGCGTTCCGCCGCCCAGATTGCCCAGCGCTTTGCCGACGGTCACTTGCGCGAACGCATGGTCGTGCAGGGTGAAGATGATATGGCGCGACTGGCCATGAGCTTTAACAAGATGGCCGAATCGCTGTCGACGCAGATTAGACAGCTGGAGGAATACGGCAGTCTGCAGCGACAGTTCACCTCCGATGTTTCGCATGAGTTGAGGACACCTCTGACCACGGTGCGTATGGCCGCCGATCTTATTGCTGACGGCGCTGAGGATCTCGATCCAGCGACTCGTCGCGCAGCTGAGCTGATGAATGAGGAGCTTGAGCGTTTTGAGATGCTTCTCAATGACCTGCTTGAGATCTCACGCCACGATGCCGGCGTTGCCGACCTGTCCGCAGAAAAGGTCGATGTTCGTCGCTGCGTGGATGCTGCCTATCAGCAGGTAACGGTCGTGGCTAAGGAGACAGGTACGCCCATCCGCTTCCACCTGCCCGATGAGCCGGTAATGGCAACAGTCGACTCGCGTCGTATCGAGCGCGTGCTACGCAATCTTATGGCCAACGCTGTTGATCACAGTGAGGGCAATCCGGTGGATGTCACCGTGCGGGCGAGCGATTCCGCGGTTTCGTTTACGGTCGTTGACCACGGTGTGGGGCTAAAGCCGGAGCAGCAGGAACTGGTGTTTAACCGTTTCTGGCGTGCTGACCCCTCGCGTGTCCGACGCACCGGCGGTACGGGACTTGGCTTGGCGATCGCACGCGAGGACGCACAATTGCACGGTGGGGAACTAGAGGCATTTGGCGTGCCGACGGTCGGTAGCTGTTTCCGTCTGACTGTGCCGCTGGAGCCCGATGCGAGCTTCGGCGAGCATCCGCTCGGACTGGAAGTTCCCCCGCTGCCCGATCAGATTCCGCACCAGCGGGAAATTGGTGCACGGGAGTTGGAATCGGAATCGAATGCACCGCAAGCCAAGAGCCAGGATCAGGGTAAGGGGCAGAGGGCTAGCGATAGCGAATCCCAACAGGCACGAGAGGAGGATAGTTAAATGACGGCGCAGCAACAGTCAAAGGCTCGTCGCGTCCTGCGTAAGACAGTGGCGCTTAGCTCGGTGATCATTTTGGGCACGGCCGCAGGATGTACCACCATTCCGCGGAACACCAGCCCCCAGGTGCTGCGTCCGTTTGAGCCGCCCCAGGTTCGTATTGAAGTTCCGCAGCCACGTCCGAATGTCAATGCAGACATTGTCCTGCGCGACTTTTTCGCCGCGGCCGCGCATCCGGTTGATGATTTTCAAGCTATGCGTGCCTTCATGACCCCGGAACTTGCGGCCAGTTGGAAACCGCAAGATAGCGCCCGCATTCTCGACGGTGTCAACCTCATCGCTCAGCGGGAAGATGGAGGATCGCGACAGTCCTTCGTTGCCCGAGGTCGCAGCGTTGGTCAATTCGGTACTGATGGTGCGTATGAGCCCCAGTCCGGTGACTATGAGGAAACCGTGGAGATGAAGCTCGGTTCGGATGGGCAGTGGCGCATTTCCTCGCTGCCCGACGGTGTTGTCATGGAGCGTCAGGCATTCCTGGAAAACAATGTGCCTCGCAATGTCTATTTCCTCGACCCGGCGGGTAATCATTTGGTCACAGATCGTCGTTGGCTCTATCGTGGCGTCACCGATGGCGCGACCAATCTGTTGACGAAGCTGAAGAACGGCCCATCAGCACCACTGCGACCGGGCGTCACCACCGTGCTCAAGCCCAATGCCTCAATTGCGGTGGAGGCAGGACCTGTGTCCAACGCGGACGGTCGCAGGGTCGAAATCACCGGGTTGGGTGATATTTCCGAGGAACTGCGTGTCATGCTCGCGGCGCAGATTATCTGGACTCTCGATTCGGCAGATTTCCGTGGTCCGTGGATCCTCATGGCCGACGGCGAACCACTAGTTGCCAGCCACGACGAGCCGTGGACGAAGGACACCGACACAATCCAGCTCTACGACCCGAATCATCTACCGGCTGATAACGCACCGTTGCGGACGGTCGACCGCAGCGGTATCTACGAGATCGCTGACGGCCACGCCACACCTGTGGGACGCGGCTGGACCGCCAGCGGCAGCACTGCGGTGTTTTCCGCGGCAGTGGGCACCAACCCCAATGGCAGCGAGCTTATTGCCGCCGTGTTCCGCTCGGCCGTGGACGGTCGTGCCGGTTCGTATGACCTCGGGGAGTCCACATTGATGCTCGGCGGAATACAAGATCAGCCGGTTCCTGTGCTGACTGGCGAGAGCCTCACCCGTCCGACATGGTCGCCAGACGCCGAGGCGGTCTGGACAGTGAAGGACGGTACAACCGTCGTACGCCTGGTTCGGCAGTCGACGTCATCCCGGATTCAGCAGGAGGAGGTTGATACCTCTGAGCTCAATCACCTTCTTGACGGCGGCGAAGGCACGGGGCGCCCGAGCGCCGGTATTTCTGAATTCCGCGTCGATTCTTCAGGCACGCAGGTAGCGATGATTATCGCTGGTGAAGTCTATATCGCCACAATCGAAAGGCATGACGATAAACCGTGGAAGTTGACGCATCCGCGCGCTCTGCCGCTACCTGAAAACGTCTCCCCGGTGTCGCTGACGTGGTCGCCGAATCAAACGGTCACGGTGGGTGGTTACAGCGGAGACACCCCGATGTGGAGTGCCTTCCCGGACGGTGCGACCAGCTCCGTTCTGCCGAAGCTCAACCTGACACCGCCAATTCCTGTAGTTACCGCGACCTCGTCGAAGCGTTACGCATTGGATGCCACCGGTGTCATGGAGCTGATCTCCAGCGAGGGGCAGCAGCAGTTCTGGCGCCAGGTTCCGGGTGCGCGCGGTCGAATGGCTCCGGTGTCTGTGGAATAAGCGCAAATCGGGGAGGGGATTAATGGCGCAGGGGAGGTCATCGCAGGAATTTCTGCGCGTGCTTTACGACGTTACCCGCGATGCAATCGGCCTCGTGATACCGGAAACCTGTCCGGTGTGCGGCTGCTCCGGGGCGCTGTGTCGCGGTTGCAAGGACGATCTTCAGCAACCTCCAGTGCGGTTTTCACCGCGGGCTGCGTTACGCGCAGCAGCGTGGACCTGCGGTCCGTACTCGGGTGCGAGGAGACATCTCATTTTGTCGGCCAAAGAACGGGGCAGTGGTGAAGCCAGACGAATCATGGGGGCCGTGTTCGCCGCTGCGGTACGAAGGCTGGCCTCTGATGGCCATATAATGCCCCCGGAAATTACCCCCGTCATTTTGATTCCCGCGCCGACAAGATCGTCATCCCGTCGACAACGGGGTGGGGACCCGGTAACAATTGCCTGCGACTTTGCTTGCAGTCAGCTCCCCTCCAGTTCGGTATTGCCCCTGGTGCGCATTGGCGGGCGCACGCGGGATTCCGCGGAGCTGGGGGCTTCTCAACGCAGACGAAATCTTTCTGGCCACATTGTGCCGCTGACGCAATTCAAGCGCGGAATTAGCGACAAGCTGCGACAACGCTGTGCGAAGGCGACAGTAATTCTGGTTGATGATGTGGCCACCACTGGTGCCACTGCAGCGGAAACCGAGTTGGTGGCAGCGTCATTGGGGATTCGCATCGACATGGTGTTGGTGCTCGCCCGGGCGTAGACGCAGGGGGTGTCGTCGGCAAGCGAAAAATAAACGAGGGGAACGTGGCATTGGTTACCCCCGGAACTGTATCCTGGGGGTGCAGAAAGACTCGTCACCGTAGACGCCGTGAGTAATCCCGCTCACGGAAGGGCGGTGGCCATACCGGGAGGTAGGTAGCAAGTGTCCACACCTGCTGACAACAACGAGGTACTCAGCCCGAACGCTCAGGTGACCATCACCGGGCGCAATGTTGAGGTTCCAGAGCACTTCGCAGATCGTGTTAAGGCGAAGCTGGCGAAGATTGAGCGCCTCGACCCGACTTTGACCTTCTTCCACGTGGAGCTCCAGCACGAGCCGAATCCGCGCCGTGCAGACCGCTCTGACCGTATTCAGATCACCGCTACTGGCAAGGGTCACCTGGCTCGTGCGGAAGCCAAGGAAGATAGCTTCTACGCTGCACTGGAGTCTGCTCTGGGCAAGATGGAGCGCTCCCTGCGTAAGGTGAAGGCTCGCCGCAAGATTAGCCGTTCTGGCCACCGTGCACCGATGTCCGTCGGCGAGGCAACTGCTTCGCTGGTTGCAGAGGCTGAGGCAGCGGCTCCGGAAAAGGCTGATCCGTACGAGGATCTGGTCGAGGACGTGACCCCGGGTCAGGTTGTGCGTACCAAGCAGCACTCCGCAACTCCGATGACGGTGGAAGATGCTTTGTCTGAGATGGAGCTCGTCGGTCACGACTTCTACCTCTTCGTTAACGAGGCAACCTCTCGTCCGTCCGTGGTCTACCGTCGTCACGCATACGACTACGGTCTGATTGAGCTGGCAGACGAAGACGAGAAGTAAGTCTTCACCAAAAAGAGCACGCAATACCGCGCAGAGCTGTGTATTGGTAAGTAATTGCTCACATGAGCCCGTCTTCTCTTAGAAGGGAAGGCGGGTTCGTCGTATAATCAACCGTTGCACATTAAAGTTCGACGTGAATCGGCCGGAAAGGTCCCAATTTAGTGTTTTCGCTCAGCAAGTTGCTCCGCATTGGTGAAGGCCGCGCTGTCAAGAGGCTTGGCAATATTGCAGATCAGGTCATCGCCAAGGAAGACGAGTACGCAGCTCTTTCAGACGATGAACTCCGTGCCAAGACCGAGGAGTTTAAGAAGCAGCTGGCTGACGGTGCCGATGTAGACGATTTGCTTCTGGATGCTTTCGCCACGGCGCGCGAGGCATCCTGGCGCGTGCTGGGGCAGAAGCACTACCGCGTCCAGGTTATGGGCGGTGCGGCACTGCACTTCGGCAACGTTGCCGAGATGGGTACTGGTGAAGGTAAGACCCTGACCTGTGTGCTGCCCGCATACCTCAATGCGTTGGCAGGCAAGGGTGTTCATGTCGTTACGGTTAATGACTACCTGGCTAAGCGTGACGCGGAGTGGATGGGTCGAGTCCACCGCTTCCTGGGGCTTGAGACTTCCGTGATTCTCTCTGAGCTCAGTCCGGACCAGCGCCGCAAGGCCTATGCTGCCGACATCACCTACGGCACGAACAACGAGTTCGGCTTTGACTACCTGCGCGATAACATGGCGCATTCGCTCGACGATTTGGTGCAGCGTGGGCACCACTTCGCCATCGTCGATGAGGTTGACTCGATTCTGATTGACGAGGCCCGTACCCCATTAATTATTTCCGGTCCGGCAGATGGCGATCCGCACTGGTACCTGGCGTTCTCCAAGATCGTGCCGCGTATGAAGCGCGATATTCACTACGAAGTCGATGAGCGTAAGCGCACCATCGGTATTCGTGAAGAGGGTGTTGAATTCGTTGAGGATCAGCTGGGCATTGCCAACCTGTATGCTCCGGAAAACTCTTCGCTGGTCAGTTACCTGAACAATGCCCTGAAGGCCAAGGAACTGTTCACCCGCGACAAGGATTACATTATTCGTAATGGTGAGATCCTCATTGTCGATGAGTTCACCGGTCGTGTGCTGGCAGGCCGTCGCTATAACGAGGGCATGCACCAGGCAATTGAGGCCAAGGAAGGGGTGGAGATTAAAAACGAGAACCAGACGCTGGCAACCGTTACGCTCCAGAACTACTTCCGCCTCTACGACAAGCTGTCCGGTATGACCGGTACGGCTGAGACCGAAGCGGCTGAGCTGCACCAGATTTACAAGCTGAACGTCATGGCGATCCCGCCGAATCGCCCGAAGCAGCGTGAGGATCTGCCCGACCTGATTTACAAGACGCAGGAGGCAAAGTTCGCCGCTGTTGTCGAGGACATCCGCGAATGCCATGAAAAGGGCCAGCCAGTTCTCGTTGGCACGACGTCAGTCGAGAAATCCGAGTACCTTTCCAAGCTCCTGCAGCGCGAAGGTATTCCTCACTCTGTGCTGAACGCTAAGCACCACGAGAAGGAAGCTGAGATTGTCGCAGTGGCGGGTCGGCTCGGAGGCGTTACCGTGGCAACTAACATGGCCGGTCGTGGTACTGACATCGTGCTGGGCGGTAACCCGGACATCATCGCTGACCTGAATCTGCGCTCTCGTGGTCTGGACCCGGTGGAAACTCCGGAAGAATACGAAGAGGCGTGGGACGCTGAGATTGAGCGTGTTCGTCAGCAGTCGAAGGAAGAAGCTGACAAGGTACGTGAGGCCGGTGGCCTCTACGTCCTGGGCACTGAGCGCCATGAGTCGCGCCGTATTGATAATCAGTTGCGTGGTCGGACCGGTCGTCAGGGTGACCCGGGCGTTACCCGCTTTTACCTGTCCATGCGCGATGATCTCATGGTTCGCTTCAACGGTCAGCGCATGGAAGCGCTGATGAACACTCTGAATGTCCCGGATGACGTTCCTATTGACTCCAAGGTTGTCTCCAACTCCATTAAGAGCGTTCAGGCTCAGGTGGAAAGCCAGAACTTCGAAATCCGTAAGAATGTTCTGAAGTATGACGAGGTTATGAACCAGCAGCGTAAGGTCATCTACGCTGAGCGCCGTCGCATCCTCGAAGGTGAGGATTTGAAGACTCAGGTCCGTGACATGCAGGACGACGTCGTCGATGCGTATGTCAACGGTGCCACCGCTGACGGTTACGTGGAGGATTGGGACCTCGACGAGCTGTGGAATGCCCTAGAGCAGCTCTACAGCCCGACGTTTACGGCGCAAGAGCTTATTGATGGCTCTGACTTCGGTACCCCGGGTGACCTCTCGGCCGATGAGCTGTCCAAGGCTCTGCACACGGACATCTCGGCCAGCTACGACCAGCTTGAGGATGCGGTCTCCGCAATTGGCGGCGACGACCAGATGCGCAACATCGAGCGCTTCACCATCCTGAACGTCATGGACCAGAAGTGGCGCGAGCACCTCTACGAGATGGACTACCTCAAGGAGGGCATTGGCTTGCGCGCCATGGCCCAGGCTGACCCGCTGGTGGAGTACCAGCGTGAGGGCTACGACATGTTCACCGCGATGATGGACGGCATCAAGGAAGAATCGGTTCGTCAGTTGTTCCTGATCCGTAAGCAGGTTATGCCTGCAGTGGAAAACGCCGAGGGGCAGGAGAACCAGGCTCCAGCTCTGCCAACGGAAGCTGCTGAGCAAAATCAGCAGATGACTTACTCCGGCCCCAGCGAGGACGGCAGTGCAGAGCAGCAGCGCGTGGATCAAGAGTCTGAGGGCAACCGAGCGCAGCGTCGGAAGGCGGCTCGCAAGCGCCGTCGCTAAGCACTAAAGCACCCGAAACGCGGTCATGGTCCATGGCCGCGTTTTTGCTGTTCCGCGGCGGAAAGTGCCCGTGAACGCGCGAACGCGCGGACCGACACGGCAACTACCCAGGAACTCGACCTTCTTGCCGTCCGCGGAAGCGCTGGCGTGGAAGGATTGCAACGCGACACCCTTGAGGCTGGTGTTCTTCGACAGCGTGAGTATCGCAGCGTGAATAATCGGGTCGATATTGATGCGACGCAAATCGTTGACTCGCCTGCGACCCGCGATGATGTCGAAGACGCGGCGAGTAATCGTGCCAAGCTCCTGTCTCAGATTCTGCTCACAGTGCTGGACGACGTGCGGTGTTTGCGGCGTCTTTTTCGCAGCAGGAGTGGCCGCGGCGGGCGGTAATGCCGTCATGACAGCGGTCCCGGTGGCAGCGGAGCATCCGCTATAGGTCGGTGCCACTTTTGCGGTTTGAGAGGCGGCGGCATTAGCTGACTGGCCGAGTTGAATTGTGTGGAGAAGCGAAAAGCCCGTTGCCGGTTCAATGGATTCCCTGCCACTGGAGCGGTACTCAGCGGCGTGCGACAGCGCGTAAGGCATCGGTGTCTGAGATTTTGGTACGTGAGACGTTGGTGCCATGGATTAATCCCCCTAAAAACTCTCCATTGGCAAGTTCCCCCTTGCTGAAGACCATTGTCCTACAAGTGCTTTAAGTGTGCAGCTTGTGAAGGGGAATTCACGGCCGGCGTGGGGGGATTGTGGAGAAGGCGCAGTCGCGAAATGGGCTGAGTGTTTCGCTGTTAATGGTCCTATCGGTTTCCGTCAAGGCCGTTCTGGTCGTCTACAAATGGGCGTAACGAACAGCCAATTAACACGCTGAACTGGAAAAAAGGCAAACGTGCAGGTCATGCGATAAACTACAGGCCATGCGCGGAATGATTATCGATTACTGTGGTGTCCTTGACGGCACGGATGAAGACCAGGCACGTTGGCGTAATTTGCTGGTAGAGGCGCGTGCAAATGGTGTTGGCCTGGCAGTCCTGTCGAATGACCCAGGTGGCCCATCGGCGGATCCGATTCGCAAGCTCGAAGATGAGGGCCTGGTAGACGCAGTTGTGCTCTCTGGTGAAATTGGCCATGAGAAGCCTTCGGCAGAGGCTTTTAATGCAGCCGCTGCGGCTATTGAACTGCCGGCACGGGACTGCGTGTTGGTAGATGATTCGATTGAGAACATCCATGCGGCCGTCTCTAACGGCATGGTGGGAGTCTTCTATCAGCAGTTCGACCGCGCAGTGGTCGAGATTGCCGGTCTGCTGGGTCTCGAGGGCGAGTTCTAATGCGTGTCTATATCCCAGCGACTTTCTCCATGCTTGAGGCGCTTAAGGAGGATGAGCTCTTCCACGCCCGCGGTGGTTGGGGCTTTGCTGTCACTGAAGCGCTGCGCGATTTTTTTACTGAGGGCGATGATGAGGAGCTGGCAGACGTAGCCTTTGATGAGGCTGCGCGTGCGTCGCTCCGTCTGCTCGATGCCGCAGAAGAGAAGTTCCCGCACCGTCGAGTGGTCATTTCCGTTGATGTGGAGGCGGAGCCGCAGTCGGATATGGGAGATGCCGTGGTTAAGGTCGGCGGCCCAATTTCGCTTGCCGACGTTGCAGCGCTCCACATTGATGTGGAAGAGGCGGAAAGCAAGGTTGAGGCTGCGATTGATGCCGTCGATAAGGCAGATCTCGGTGACGAGGATGCGGAGCTCACTGTCGGCGATGCGCTGGAGATCCCGCTGGCGTGGTATGACGTAGCTGAGCTCGGCATGGTGGTCGACTTCCTGTAGTAGCGCGTGCTTGGCGTTAAAGAAGGGGACTGGGTTTAGGAACCCAGCCCCTTTTTTTGTATGGCACAAGTGTTTTCAGCGGGGGTATAAAAGGCGGGATTGTTTTGTGTGGATAAGCTCCATGTCAAAGGGGGTGTTTCGCACGAGGGTGGGGGTAATGACAATTTCGCTATTTGTGTCAAAATCATTTGTTTCTCTTGACCAATAACTTACCGCTCCGTAGTCTACGTCTAAGTAACCTACGGACACGTAATGATGAATCGGGTGGGGCATGCCTGCTGATGAACAGCGTTATTGCGTGTTCGTCCGTGACAGTCAGGAGGGCCAAAAATGGGGCTTAAGACCAAAGTTTCCCGGGTATTCAAGCATTTATCCACGCCACTTTTGCCCGATGACTACACGCATTTGCTAAATCCGCTGTGGTCAAGTCGCGAGCTGCGCGGTCAGATTGAGGCCATCAATCCCACATCTCCTACTTCAGCAGAGTTGATAATCCGTCCGGGTTGGGGGATGCCAACAGACTTCAAGCCAGGCCAGTTCATCGGACTTGGCGTAGAGGTCAAGGGGAAATACCTGTGGCGTTCCTACTCGCTGACAAATGCGCCGCGGCCTCATGACGGGCTGCTGACTATCAACATCCGTGCGCTCAACGACGGCTACGTGTCCCAACACCTCGTCGCCAATGTCAAGCCGGGTACTGTCGTCCGCCTGGCTGCCCCGGCTGGGGATTTCCATCTTCCGGAGCCGCCCCCAGCCCGCATTGCGTTTGTTACCGCAGGCTCCGGCGTCACTCCGGTGATTTCGATGCTGCGTGATCTTTCAGCTCGCAATGCCTCGGTGGAAGTCGAGCACATTCACTCCTACCGCGGCGAGACAGAAGCTGTGTTTGTCACCGAACTTCGCGAGCTGGAACAGCACAGCGCCACTAGCGCGTTGAAGTATCGCCTGCATGCCCGGAATACCGAGACGCAGCCGCGGATTGACGCTGCGGCGGTTACCGACATCATTGCTGACTTTGGAGCGCTGGCATCGTCGGCAAGCGCCTATGCCTGTGGTCCGGTTGAACTGCTGAAAAACCTTGAGCCGGAGTTTCCCGGGCTGCGGACGGAACGTTTCACCGTTGACCGCTCGGCGGCGGGGGAGGTCGGCGGCACGGTGAGTTTCGGCAGCCGAGGCGATATCGACGTAGACGGTGCAACGACCATCCTGGAGGCGGCCGAGAGCGTCGGGGTTGACCTGCCGTACGGCTGTCGGATGGGAATTTGTGCGACGTGCGTGCAGCAACTCTCCGACGGCGCAGCGCGGGACATCCGCACCGGGGCGACGTTTGTGGCGGGGGAGCGGGTCCGAACGTGCGTCTGTGCGCCGGCGGGGCACGCGCGTATCGAACTGTAAGTTCGCCCCACATCTATCTCAACCTGCATTAACCAGGAGAAACTACCTAAAGGAGTTGGGACCCTTCCCATGGCAATTTCCGATATCGCATCGTATGCGCACTTGAGCGAAGAAGACGTCGCAGAGATTGGGCGTCGGTTTGCGGAAATCGAAAAGCAACACCGCGATTCGCTGGGACAGAAGGATGCTCGCTACATCCGCACGCTCATCCGCATTCAGCGCACCCTTGAGGTGACTGGTCGAGGCCTGCTGATGGTGCCGACCGCCGGCATGGCCCTGAACAAATTGGGGATGCTGCCGAAGTCGTGGAAGAACACCGCGCACTGGGGTTTCAAATGGGCGGGCGTCTCAGCGCTGGGGTTGGCAAAGATTTTGGAAAACCTCGAAATCGGACACAACACCATGCACGGTCAGTGGGACTGGATGAATGACCCCGAGATTCACTCGGCCACCTGGGAGTGGGACAATTCCTGCCCATCCAGCGGGTGGAAGCACTCCCACAACTTTGTCCACCACAAGTACACCAACGTGCTCGGTATGGACAACGATGTGGGATATGGCATTCTCCGGGTGACTCGTGACCGCCGTTGGAAGCCATCGACGCTGCTGCAGCCGGTGACAAACGTGGTGTTGGCCAGCCTTTTCCAATGGGCAGTGGCCTTCTATGACGTCGAGCTCGGGCGCGTGTTCGCCGGCAAGAAATCCTGGGATGAGGCCCGACCGCAGCTCATGGAGGTGCTCAACAAGTCGGGGCGCCAGGTGCTCAAGGACTACGTTCTCTTCCCGGCGATGGCGGGTCCGCGTTACCGTGAGGTGGCCTTTGCGAACATGATGGCCAACCTCGCCCGTAATCTTTGGGCCTACGCGGTCATCTTCTGCGGACACTTTCCGGATGATGCCGAGACTTTCACCAAGGAGCAGTACAACACCGAGGACAAGAGTGAGTGGTATTTGCGCCAAATGCTGGGCTCGGCGAACTTCCACGGTGGGCTGGCGCTGTCGGTGCTCTCAGGAAATCTGAATTACCAGATTGAGCACCACCTGTTCCCGGACATGCCGTCCAACAGGCTCGCGCAGATTTCGAAGCAGGTTCAGCAGATCTGCCGGGAATACGACCTGCCATACAACACGGGGTCGTTCCCGAAGCAGTTCTTCCAGGTCCAGCGCACGCTGCTGAAGTTGTCGCTGCCGGATCGTTTCTTAGTCGCTGACCCGGACAACGCCCCAGAGGTACGTTCGGAGGCGGCGTTCAAGAAGTATCCGCAGGTTGAAGCGGAGCTCCAGTCCAGTTCCCCGCAACGCAAGGGCTTAGCGACGGGCCTGCGAATGCTCCGCCGTCTTCGCCCAGGTGTCCGGGAAATTGTCCGGGCCTACACCGGTCGCTCGACGCACACTGCTGCGCGCGGTTAGCCCTCGGCCCGCTTGCGAACCGCAGCCGCGACTGCTGGTTCGCGGTTCCATGGCATTGATTGCTTGTGGGGGAGCCGTAGCCAGGCGCGAATCATGGTCACGGTCAGCGTCGCAGTTGCACCAGCGAGGAAGAGTGCTAAGTAAGCCGAGGAATTCTGGCCGGTGAACTCCACGGTCACGATCAGTGCGAAAAGTGGTGCTGCCATGGACGCCGACAGGAAGGCCGCCGCGCCGAGAATCGCAAAGTCGCTCAGCGGAACTGAGGGCATCAATGGCTGTACGAAGCAGCCGACGATGAAACCGCTGAGCGCGCCAAGGGCAAAGCCGGGAGTCAAGAGACCACCGACGGCACCAGAACGGAAAGTAACGAGAACCGCGACAGCTTTCGCAATCAGCAGGATGACTGCAAAACCCAGCAGCGGGCGGTCCATGAGAACTGTGGTCGCAGCGATACGGCCATTGCCCAACACTTCTGGAACCCACAGTGAAATCACACCAACCAGTGTGAATGCGAGGGGGATGGCCCAGGCAGAATGCCAGCCAGTCGGTGCTTTGTCCGACATCCGCGAGCTGAGAATGCGAAATGCGTAGCCAATGGCACCGCAGATAACACCGATGAGCAGTGCTGCCCCGAGGTTGCCCCAGCCGTCCGAGAGATTAATTGGGCTGTAGAGCGGGCTACTGCCGACCACAATGCCCGACGTCACCGTGGCAATGGCTGAACACGCCAGCACCACCATCACCGCGGTAATACTCAGCGAGCCCAGCAGAATCTCCAACGAGAAAACCGCTCCAGCCAACGGGATGTGATAAATCGCCCCCAGGCCGGCACCGGCCGCTGCTGCGACCAAAATACGGCGGTGTAGTGGATCGATGCGCAGTCGATGCGACATCTGCGAGGCCACCATTGCACCGAGCTCACGCGGGGCATTCTCGCGTCCCATGGATGCACCTGCAGCGACAGTCGCCATCTGCAAAAACACATTGACAAGAGTTGACCACACAGGCATGGGGCGGCCGTGCATGCCCGCTTCAACGCTTTCCACAGGCTTCGCCTTTGTGCGAAGAGCTGCCCAGATTGGTCCTGCAATCAGCCCCGCCAACACAATTCCGACAAAGCGCTGTAAACCAGTGGTGCCATCGGTTACGACCGCTACGTCACCCTCGTGCTGCCCGTAGACCGCGTACTCGATGCCGTGCATGATCAGCGCGAGCCCGGCAGCTCCGAGCCCCGTCGCAAGACCCACGATAAGCGTGTAGATGCACAGCCGAATCCAACTGCCGGGAGCGGGGTAGAGTCCGGAGCCCGCTTTGTCCGACTCAGCACCAGCCGCGGCTTCAGAGGGCGTCTCCACAGAATCGGTGTGGCTAGTCTCTTTCAATGTCCAGCTCCCAGTCCTCGTTGTCGCTGATGGCGCTCAACAGGCGACGCACGGCCATCGCTCGACGGTGCTGAACTCCCTCCAGCTTGTCGAGGGCGCACTCTGGATCCGCGGGCGGCCCCAAATGGGTGCAACCACGTGGGCATTCATCTGTCGCTGCCTGGATATCTGGAAACGCCGCCAGCAGCGTCTCCGGTGTCACATGAGCCAGACCAAAGGAACGAATGCCCGGGGTATCAATAATCCACGACGCCGCATCGTCATCGCTTTCCGACGGCAACATCAGCGCCACCGACTGCGTGGAGGTATGGCGGCCCTTACCCACACCACTAACTTCGCCGGTCTCACGGTTGGCTTCGGGAACAATCCGGTTGACGAGGGTCGATTTCCCCACGCCGGAATGCCCAACCAAAGCTGTCACTCGTCCTGGGGCATCGATGAGTTCTGACAGAGGAGCCAAGTCATCATTAATACCGCAGACAACGACATCCACTCCGAGTGCCGAGAACTCCCCGGCAAATTCCTCTGGGTCGGCCAGATCGGATTTAGTCAGACAGAGCACGGGGCGGACACCGCCGGCGTAGGCCGCGACCAGCGCGCGTTCGACAAAACCGGTGCGAGGTTCAGGATCGGCGACTGCGCACACAATGAGCAGCAGGCTGGCATTGGCCACGACGATGCGCTCATACGGGTCATTGTCATCGGCGGTGCGACGCAAAACCGTGCTGCGCTCTGCCAGCTTGACGATGCGGGCCAGTGTGCCCGCACGGCCGCTGACATCGCCTACGACACCGACACGGTCACCGACAACGATATTGGTGCGGCCGAGCTCGCGGGCACGCATGCATGTCACTGCAACATCAGGGTTGTTATCGAGGACTACACCCCAACGACCACGATCCTTGGTCACCACCATGCCCCAGTGGGCATCGGCGTGGCGGGGGCGATCCTTCGTCCGTGGTCGCGACCCTTTACCGGGGCGGATGCGTACATCGGACTCGTCCCATTGCCGTCCACGCCTGCGTGCCGCCACTGTTATTTCCCTGCCTCGGTTCCGTTGTCCACACCATCAATTCGAGCTTCGACTGACTTTTCCAACGAACTAGGGCTGGGGGAGGCCAGTCCGAGCATCTCCAGCCAGCGCAGATCGAATCCAGGCATGGTCTTAGCAGTGGTACCGATATTTTCGACTTCCACGCCCTCCGTGCGCAGGCCAACAATGGCACCAGCGGTGGCCATTCGATGGTCGGCGTAGCTGTGCCAGAGACCACCGTGGAGCGGAACGGGGTCGATCGCAATGCCGTCGTCAAGCTCGGTCGCGCGACCGCCGAGACGGTTGATTTCCGTGGTGAGCGCGGCGAGACGGTTGGTTTCGTGACCGCGCAGGTGTGCGATACCCGTCAGCTCGGTGCGGGTAGTGGCCAAGGCGGCGATGGCCGCGACGGTGGGGGTCAGCTCGCCAACCTCGGACATGTCCATCGTGATTCCGCGCAGCTCCGACGGCTTTGGGCCCACGACGGTGAGGCTGGTGTGGCCACCTTCGTGACGGTTGAACGTCACGGTAGCGCCCATAGCGGTGAGGATCTCGCGGATGCGGTCGCCCGGCTGCGTGGTGTGCTCTGGCCAGTCGGGCACGGTGACGCTGCCACCAGTGACAGCCGCAGCGGCCAGGAAGGCGGCGGCGTTGGACAGATCAGGCTCGACCTGCCAAATACGACCCATCATTTCGGTCGGGTGAATGGTGAACGTTGTGCGTGGTCCCTCAGGTGTGTCGGCCGTGGTCTCCTCGACCTGCACACCGGCCTCGCGAAGCATGTCCAGGGTCATGTCAATGTGCGGGCGGGAAGGAATCTCACCGGTCGGGCGAAGTACCAGGCCACGGCCGTAGCGCGGTGCTGACAGCAACAGACCAGAGACGAACTGGCTCGAAGCCGAAGCGTCAATTTCCACTTCGCCGCCGATGTCCGGCAAATCTTGCTCTTGAACCGAGTCACCGAGGCGGTTGCCCTGATTCGGACCCTGCGGATTGACCGTGAAGGGAAGCCCATTGCCCGCGATGTTCACACCGAGGCTGCGCAGGGCATCCAGCACGGCCGACATCGGGCGAGCCTTGGCTTCTACGTCGCCTTCGAAGAACACCGACCCCTGCGCAAGAGCTGCGATAGGTGGCACGAAGCGCATAACCGTACCTGCGAGACCACATTCCACGACACCACCGCGAAGCATGCGTGGAGTGACGCGGAGCGTGTGGTTCGGGGCACCCGAATATGTCGAGTCGGCACTGATGTCAGTTCCCAGAGCCTGCAGTGCGCGAATCATAAGATCGGTATCGCGAGAGCGCAGAGCACCATGGATAACCGATGGTGTCGAAGATATCGCCGCGATGACAAGGGCACGGTTCGTAATCGACTTCGAGCCGGCAATCTGCACCGTGGCGCTAAAAGGCTGTCGACCGGCCTCGGCACCGTCGACACTTACAGTAGGGGCGGACCAATTCTGATTTTGGGAACACACACAACCAATTATGGAACACTTTCACTCCATACCTCGACTAGAGGGGGAGTCAACGGCACAATCAGTTGGTATGTGTGGTCGTTTCGTCAATTTCACAGTCGCCGAAGAACTGCTCAGCACCACGGCTGAGATTCCCGGTTTGGCGCCCGTGCGTGCCGACGGCCCGTTGCCCACCTCCCGCTACAACATCGGACCGACCATGCCAATAGTTGCTCTTGCCCGCGAGCACCCCGGCCGCACAGGAACCATTGCTGCCACCGTGCGCTGGGGTTTAATTCCGCAGTGGGCCCGCGAAGTGCCAACAACACCTTTCTTCAATGCTCGTGCGGAAACCTGGCAGTCCAAACCGACTTTCCGGGACAGCCTGCCCTGCGCAATCCCCATGAACGGTTGGTACGAGTGGAAGAATCGCCAGCCCTACTTCGTCAGCTTCAGCGATGACGCACCGCTTTTCACCGTCGCGGGGCTGTGGGCGCGCTGGGGCGATATCGTCTCCGCCACAATTCTCACCACCGACGCCGTGGGACAGCTCGCGGATCTGCATCATCGTATGCCGCGCGTGCTTGCCGACGACGAAGTCAGTGACTGGTTGGATCTCTCGGCCTGGGCAGCAGACGGAAATGTTGGCATGACCAGCGCAGAAGTGGTGGACAAGCTGACCATCCGACCGGTCAACCGCGCCGTCGGCAATGTTGCGAATGAAGGGCCGCACCTGCTGAATGGGCCCGATGGAGCAGCACCCGGCCACAACGAGGAGCTGTTTTAAGGCCGTATCAGCGGGGAGGTTGCAGGAGTAGCCGCAGGGTTAGCGGGCGATGTCGGCGACCGTGGCGTCGCAAAGCGAAACCAGATCAGCGGGTGACAGTTCGATGTCCCACCCGCGGCGACCACCGGAGACAAACACAGTGTCGGCGAGAGTGGCTGTCTCATCAATGACTGTGGGGAGCTTGCGGCGACCGCCAAGCGGGGAGATGCCGCCGGGAACGTAGCCGGTGGCAAGTGACGCGTCATGGGGGTCGGCCATCGTTGCCTTGGAAGCCCCGACAGCCGCGGCGGCGGCCTTGAGGTTGAGCATTCCGGTGGCGGGGACGACGGCGATGGCCAGCCCAGTGCGTTTGCCGGATAGCTCGATAATGAGAGTTTTGAAGATGCGTTCGGGCTCGACTCCGAGATGCTCTAGTAGCCAAGAGGCGGCCTCTTCGCCGAAGTTGTCGCTGCCGTGGGGGAATTGGTGAACGTGGAAGTCGATTCCGGCGTTCTGACAGACGGCGATTGCCGGGGTGGCGGCAGCGGATTTCTTGGCGGACTTCTTCGACATAATTTCCCATCGTTGCACACCAGTGCAGCTACGCGACGAAATGCCTGGTGACGGGGGTCTGGCCGACTCGTGGGTGCGGATGTTTTAGGATAGGTAGCATGTCAGGTGATCAGACAGGAACATCGGCCATCCGGACTGATGAGTCGGATGAGGAGCTTGCGCAGCGCTTTGAGCGTGATGCCATGCCGCTTTTGGATCAGCTCTATGGAGCGGCGCTGCGGATGACACGCAACCCCGCCGATGCCGAAGACCTGGTGCAGGAGACCTATATCAAGGCTTTTCAGGGCTTCCGCTCCTACAAGCCGGGCACGAATCTGAAAGCGTGGCTCTACCGCATTCTGACGAATGCGTACATCAACAGCTACCGCAAGGCGCAGCGACGTCCTGCCGAGTACGCCACCGATGACATCACGGATTCACAGATCGCGGAAACCGCGTCGCACACTTCGATAGGGCTGCGCTCTGCTGAGGTTGAAGCGCTGGAAAAGCTTCCTGATGAGGAAATTCGTGACGCTTTGATGAGCCTCAAAGAGGACTACCGGATGGTGGTCTACTACGCCGATGTCGAGGGATTGCCCTACAAGGAAATCGCCGAAATCATGGGCACGCCCATCGGAACTGTGATGAGTCGGCTCCACCGTGGAAGAAAACAGCTCCGAGACGCGTTGCACAACGTAGCCGTGGAACGTGGATTCTTGAAAGAAGAGAAGGGAGATTCTCCGCGATGAGCCGAGAGTCGAGCCAAGATATGGAGCAGACGCCAGAGCGCGGGCACGCCTGTGAAGATGCTTTCTGTCAGGATGTCCACTCGCGCCTACACGCATTTTTGGATGGAGAGTGTGATTCGGAGGAACGCCGCTTTCTCGAGGAACACATTCACAAATGCCCTCAGTGCTTGGAAGAGTTCGGTTCCGAGCAAGCTATACGACGGCTGCTGCGCCGGTGCTGCCAGCAACCTGCCCCTGAGGACCTCCGTCAGCGCATTACCACTCGGATTCGTGTGTCCTATACGCGGGTGGAGTATCGCAGGTAGCTGCTGGCGGCTAGGTTAGGTGCGTCATCTTTTGGCGCGTATTCCTTTGATGCTTAATGCGATGTTGCGTAATACGGTAATGCGTAATGCGTAATGGGAAAATCCCAGGTCACGGTGATGTGGCCTGGGATATTTTTGTGGAGCTATTTGTGGAGCTAAGGGGAATCGAACCCCTGACCTTCGCATTGCGAACGCGACGCTCTACCAACTGAGCTATAGCCCCATTGCTTTCGAGCAACCTAGCTGGAGCTGCTGTAAAAGCTCTGTTTTCAGACGTTACTCCGGTGGGGTTGGGGCTCCAAACTCGCTGGTAAGGTTCTGGCGGATGGTTAATCCGGAAAGCGAGGATGCGGTATCGACGAGGCATCGAAAAGGTGTTGAAAGTGACTAGGTTTATGACAAAAAACCGCGGGTGAATTCAATTCATGTGTCATAAACCTAGTCACTTTCAGACCTGCTACCCGTTGAGGTATCCGCTGGAGGCATAAAAAACTCCACCCCGTCCCTCGGTGCAATACCGAGTTGTGCTGGAGTGGAGTGAGATGTCTTAGCCGGTGATGGCTAAGACTGCTGCAACTAAGGGCAACTTAGCTGTTCGGACGCTTGCCGTGGTTAGCCTTGTTCTTACGGCGGTCCTTGCGCTTACGGCCACGCTTGCTCATAGCTGGGCTCTCTTTCTATCGGGTTAAACAGGTATCAACCGGTATAGATTACACGGTACGAGGGTAAGTCCTTTAATTAGACCGTGGTGCTGGTGCGAGTGCGACGGGTGCGGCCGCGGTTGCGACGGCGCTTCAGTGCGCGACGCTCATCCTCGCTCATGCCGCCCCAGACACCTGCATCCTGGCCGGTCTCAAGTGCCCAGGCCAGGCACTGAGCAGTAACGGGACAACGGTTGCAAACGACCTTGGCCTTAGCAATCTGGGCGAGAGCCGGGCCGGAGTTACCGACCGGGAAGAACAGCTCCGGATCCTCTTCACGACAAACGGCCTTGTGACGCCAATCCATGACAAACTCCTAAAACATTACGAGCCCCGGGTGAGGGCAGGGTTAAATTTCCTTGCGGGAAGGCAGCTCCGGAAATGGATTTCGTCAGACACGACAAATCGCCGTATCTCAACGAAGGTTGGGGTTCATTCCCGGTTGCCCAGGGGTATTAGGCATCTTGGGAGGGGCCACCTGTTCCATCGCCTATACGACGTGAAAGGTAGTGGGGACTCACCAAAGAGTTTGCGCCTAAAAAGGCGAGACTTGCATGGTTACACAACCAGTGAACTGCGTGCCTGTCTCGCTGACGATTTACATGTTTTCACGACTGGGGCGGTTCGTAAAGAGCAAAATGAATAAAAGTGCCAAACCTCACAGAAAAGTGAAGTTTTGGTTAAAACGCCAGGTCAAAACTAGCCCTTTGTGGGGGTAAAATTAGTTTTGGTAATTGCAGTAGTGAGGGTGTATGGCGCATTTTTGTTGGCTTGTCAGTAAACAGTTGCAGTTTAAGTCGGGTTTGCCTCGGCTTTTTGGCTAGCACTGAACAGTCGGCGTGTGCGATCCATGACCTTTTTGGTCACCACAACGAGCAAGCGCTCGTCCACGGGGCGGGTAGCGACTTTCTTGGTGAACTGGTCCTCGGTGTAATCGTCGGCACGCGCCACAAAATTGATAGCGCCTTGCTTAACACGGATGTTGAGGGACTCACACTGATTGATGTACTCGCCGTCCAACTGGAGACGAAGTGGGGCAGTAGCGGTGAGCTCGATGTGCTGGACGTTGTCGGCGCGTCGTTCGCGGGCTTCGACGTGGAAGGGGGAACGCAGTCGGGTGAAGAAACCGGCTAAATTGGCTGCGGCGACAAGTCCCGTCACTCCCCTCAGGGAAGTGAAGCCATAAAAGCCCAGGCCCCTGCGTAGGGACACAGTGGGGTTGGTGACGATGGGGAGGTCGCCGAGGAATGTCCAGGGATTGGAGTTGGACACCACGGCCATTGCGAGATCACGGCCAAACTCCGTGCCGTCGATAGTTGCGGTGATTTGTGGCGGGCTTTTGCGCAACTGATTCCATGCGGTGAAAATTGCCGGCAAATAGCGCACGGCTTTGGCGCGGGTACCGTTTTGTCGGAGCTGTTCCATGGTGGAAATGACTTCCGCATCGATGCCGATACCGGCATTGACGACGAAGCATCGCTCTGCTGCATGTCCAACACTAATAGCGCTGCGGGTTCGGGAGCGCAGCAGGCTTGCGATGTACCACGCGGCATCTACGGGGTCGCGGGGAATGCCCAACGCACCTGCCAAGACGTTGGCGCTGCCGGTGGGAATTGTCGCGATGGCAGGCAGTTCAGTGGCAGGCAGTGCGGAGAATGGGTTGGAGTCCATGAGCCCATTGACAATCTCGTTAATGGTTCCGTCGCCGCCGAGGGAAATAATGACGTCGTAATCGCGAACCGTTATTCCCGCCACCATTTCCTCAGCATGGCCGGGGTAAGCGGTGAACATGGATGTCAAGCGGATCCCCTCGACTGAGCGAAGCGCCCGCACAATGCTGGGCATGCGTCGAGCAGAGTTACTGGTCGAATTCGGATTGGAGATTAGCAACGCACGCACAGGCACCAAGAGTAGTGCATGAATAGACCTGTGATGGGTGCATTGGTCGACTTGCCTCCAGAGTGTATTCATCGGTTCTCGCCGGGCTAACATGGAGGGCGTGAGTAACCAGAAAAACAGCAGCAATGCGTCCAAATCGCGTACTACTGACCAGCTTGCGGTAACTGACGGGCCGATGGCCGCACCTCAGGTTGTCATGGTCGGTGCGTGGATCGGTGTCGCCGAATGTGCCCTCGGTCTGGGCTACGGAGTCTTCCTTCTGATTCGTGATTTGATGGGGTACCGCGACGAGGCCGCGGTCATTTCCGGTTGGGGTACCGCGCTGTGGTTCCTTCTCATTTTTGGCTCTGTTCTCGCTGGTGCGATTATGTTGCTGCGTGGCGCCCGTTGGGGGCGCGGGCCGATTATTATGCTCAACCTCTGCTTGCTCGGTGTGGCCTATTACATGTTCCGCTCGAGCGCTTTTCTGCTGGCTCTGCCGACGGCGGCAGCTTCAATTGCGGCGCTGGTCTGTATGTTTAGTCCGAAGGCAATTGACTGGGCTGCCCGCTCTTTCTAAGCTTCGATGGCGAACGCGTCGACTGACTCACCGCGCTGAACCAGTAGCGTGTCACCGACAACCGCAAGGCGCACGGGCACTTCCGGCTTGTCCGCATTATTTGCTTGAGTGGACTTCGCAGCTGCAGGCAACGGGAGTGTGCCGATAATCTCGAGAGTCTTGGCATTCAATACCGCGACTCCGTCAGCGACTGGCATGAAAACATGCTCACCCCATGGAGCTGGGGTTCCTGTGGCCTCAGGAAACTCGAAATCCGGCGCCAGGGTGCTCGGGCGGAAGCCCAGTAAACCACGCGGCGACCACCACGTCATGTGATGGGGAAGATCCGTTGTAAAAGGCGCACGCGGGGCATCGCCGTTGGAGTTAGCTTCCACCGGTGCTGGGCGCAGGGTAGTCTCATCCAGCGCCAATTCAGTCAGCATCGTGCCGTCCATACGAAAAACTCGGATGCGGTTGTCTGACAGTACCGCCGCCGTGTCCTGGCCAATCGATACCAGTGACATATCTGCAGTTGCCGGACCAAGGTCAATATCGCTCTTGACCTCCGGTTTCCGAGACTCCTCCGGATTTGCCGCCTGCATGACCAGGCGCCCGTGACCATCGCAGTTGTTTACGACGGCCAGCAGCTCCACGCGCGTGAGCGCACTGATAATCGAACACTCCGGATGCGGCTGCATCTTCGGTTCCGGAGACGCTGGAATCTTGCCGTACTCGACTACTCGGACCAGGTCAGAGCGCCACAGCTCCAGGAATCCAGAGTCGTAGACACCTGCGTATGAGTTCGAGCGCACGGCGGCAGGGCCGTCAGCCGCAATCGATTTACGGGTCGCAACATACTGTCCCGAGTCGGGCTTGAGTGCAACGGTCTCACCGCAGCCAGCTGCCCCACGAAAAGTCGCGAAAACTTGGCCATCACTGCCCGAGAGCGCACAAAGCGGAATATCTCGTCGATAGTGCCAGCGCTCCGTGCCGTCGTTAAGCGAGATAGCACGCACGCCCTTGTTCTCAGCAACGATGAGGGAGTTGTCCATCACCAGTGGCGCCGGGGAGATGGTGTGCGTGCTTGTGCTTGCCGACGATTCGGTGGACCACACCGGCCGGAGAGTATGTGGCATTGCCTCCGGATTGTTCGCGGCCGGGGCTTGCGCTGTGCTGCTCGTCGGTGCCGTGGATTCAGTGCGATCGACCTTACGAGCCGGAGAAGCGACCCATGTCCAACCGACGACTAGCACTACGGCGATGATGAGAACTACTGATGCGATTCGATTGCGGCGCAGTCGGGTCTCTGCAGTGGTGGGCTCAGCGTTGGCTTGTGGTGACTGCAGCACGGTTGGAATGTCCTGTCGACGAGTGGTCGTGGCGAGAGGTGAGGCGGGGAGTTGGCACGCGCAGCGGCCTAGCTGCGACGATGAGAATTGGAGTGGCCGGCCCGCTTTGAGCTTCGTCCTTGGCCGCGATTGCGATGATGAGCCTGTGAGCGGTTGTTTCGCGGGCGTCTTCCGCCACGCCCGCGAGGTGGTCTGGAACCCAACACCGGGCGGGCTGGCCCGACCTTCTCATCGATCCCCTCGGGGATGTCTAGAGCTTCAGCGAGCTCGGGGGAGGTGGAAAACCACGTCGGAATCTCGGCCATGTCCAGGTCGAGAGCATCTGAAATAGCCTTCCACTTTGTGGTTTCATCCCAGCCGACGAGCGTAACGGCGACACCGCTGTGTCCCGCGCGGCCGGTGCGGCCGATGCGGTGGACATAGGTCATTTCGTCATCGGGCACCTGGTGGTTGATGACGTGGGTGACATCGTCGATATCGATACCGCGAGCCGCGACATCGGTTGCGACCAGGACGTCGACGTCGCCATTGCGGAACGCCGTTAGCGAGCGCTCACGTGCAGGCTGGCCCATATCGCCGTGGACGGCGGTGACCAGGAAGCCGCGCTCGCCGAGCTGCTCAGCAACCGAGGCGGCGCCGCGCTTCGTGCGAGCAAAAATGATGGTGCGACCACGACCGTTGGCTTGCAGGATGCGGGCAATGACCGAGACCTTATCCATCTGGTGCGATTGGAAAACAATCTGTTTAGTGGTCTCGTGGACTGTGGCCTCTTCCTCGCCTGATTCAGCGCGGATGTGCACCGGGCGATTCATAAAGGTACGTGCGAGAGTCAGAATTGGGCCCGGCATTGTTGCCGAGAAGAGCATGGTCTGACGTTCATCTGGCACCGCAGCCAGAATCTTCTCGATGTCCGGCAGGAAGCCCAAGTCGAGCATCTCGTCGGCCTCGTCGAGAACCAAAATCTTTACGCCTGACAGCTCTAGATTATTGCGCTGGTAAAGATCGATGAGACGGCCGGGAGTACCGACGATGATGTCCACGCCGCGGTCTAGCTGTTCAATCTGTTCCTCATAGGGGCGGCCACCGTAAATAGTGCACACACGCAGATTGGTTGAGTGCGCAGCGCGGGCCAAATCCTCGCCGACCTGCACACATAGCTCACGGGTGGGGACGATGATGATTGCGCGGGCAGTGCCATCCGGTTCTGGAATGCGGGCGTCATCAAAGACGCGGTCAATAAGGGGGACACCAAAACCAAGAGTTTTTCCCATTCCAGTACGGGCTTGGCCGATGATGTCCGTGCCGTCGAGCGCCAAGGGCAGCGTCAGTTCCTGGATGGCAAATGTGCGGGTGATTCCTTCGTCGGCGAGTGCGTCGCAGATTTCCGCGGCGACCCCCAATTCGACGAATGTCGGGGACTGGGACTCTGCCACGGCGACTCCTTTGCTGTTTGTAACCTCACGTGACACGACGGCTTAATCGGTCTCTCTAATCCTAGCCGCTTTGGGAATGGTTATGATGTCACCTATGGACATCACTATTGGATTTGCAGACAATACGCGTGAGCTGAACATTGAAAACGTCGCTGGTGGCGAGGAGGTCAAGGCTGCGATCTCTCAGAAGCTGGCTGCTGGCGAAGGTGTGATTGAGCTCAGCGACGGCGCTGGTCAGGAGTACCTGATTAATGCTGACAAAGTCGCCTACGTCCGTACCGGTAACAACGCAGACCGTAAGGTTGGCTTCTTCGCCTAATGACGCAAGAACCCTTTCTCGTACGCATTGCAAGGAGCTGGGGATGGCGAGCCTATGCCATCCCCGTACTTGTGGTGCTCACAGTCATCATTCTCTTCGACATCTTCACTGCTGAAGATGATTCTTCAGGTTCCGGCACTGGCACTGTCGCCTCGCAGAGTGGCAATGGTCGCCCTGGCCCGGTGCCCGGTGAGGGATACGGTGATGGTTACGAGGGAGGGCAGTTGCCACCCGGTCCGGCCTTTGCCACGGAGCCCTCGGGAAATTTTAAAGATGTCACCGTGGCGCATCCCCGTGTCGGGGAGGGGCGCGACAATGCGGTCAGTTATTCCGTGGAAATTGAAGACAACATTGATGTTCCTTCGATTGGTGGCGAGCGCGCCTTTGCAGAGACGGTGAACTCGATTCTGGCCGATCCACGTGGCTGGACAGCTAATCCAGATTTTTCTTTCGAGGCAGTGCCTCGCGACCAGGATCCGACGATTGTCGTGCAGCTTTCCGCGACTGGAACCGCACATCAGCTGTGCGGCAACACCTTGGGAATGGAGACCTCCTGTTACCTGTCTGGGCAGCGGGAAGGTGAGCCGGGGCGCGTGGTCGTCAGTATCGCCCGGTGGGTTCGAGGTGCCCTGCCTTTTGAGGGGGATCTGGGATTGTATCGCCAATACCTTATTAATCACGAGGTTGGTCACGGACTTGGGTACGCGGTTCACGAGCCCTGCCCGAGGGACGGCGGTATCGCGCCAATCATGATGCAGCAGACCCTGAGCGTGTCGAACGATGAACTGCACGAAATCGACAGCAGCGAGGTCTATCAGGTCGATGGTAAGACGTGTTCTGTCAACGGCTGGCCGTACCCATTTGGGGCGGACGACGATACGGCCGCACCGACTCAGAAAGCAAGGTAGTAGCAGATTATGATCGCCACTCCTCCCGACCGTGTTTTAGAGGCCTTTGGTGCCGAGGGCGAGCCGCATCGTGCCGGGCGAGCTTGGGACAATGGCTGGGTCTACGACGATTCCATTGTCCTTTCGCCGGTACATAATTCGGCGCAGGCGCTGTGGTCTGCAAAGGTTCGCAGTGCGCTAGATGTCGATGGCGTCCGAGTGGCGAAATCCGTGCGTACCAGCGACGGCCGCTTGGTTATTGCTGGGTGGCAGGCTCGTCATTTCATCCCGGGGGGATTCGCGCCACGTGCCGATGAAACCATTGTGGCCGCTGGTCGTGTGGAAGAGTCGCTTGCCAGTATTGAACGGCCACAGTTCCTCCTTGATAAGGAGCCCGATTACTTCGTCATGTGTAATCGCGCAGCTTGGGACTCTGACCCAATCGGCATCCTCGAGCAGCTTCTCGACGCGGATAGCGTCCCCCGCGCCGATTGTGCCGAGGCTCTCACGATCTCCGGTGATCTTCTCCAGCTGCGGGCAGAGATGGTTGTGCCAACGGAGCTTCTGCAGGTCTGTCACGCAGACCTCGTCGGCACGCTGCTTTACGACGGCACGGCCGCCCCGGTTCTCACCGATATCGTGCCAGCGTGGCATGTCCGTGGTTGGACAGCTGCCTTGGCGGCAGTGGATTGTCTGTCCATGATGGGGGCTGATGAGGAGCTACTGCGGCGCTTCGATCACCTGCCGGATTTCGGTCAGTTGCTCGTTCGTGCGATGTGTTATCGACTTTTTGTCCACGCTGTTAGTCCAGAATCGCAGCCGGGTGCGTATCGCGGTCTGTTCCGCGCAGCTTCGCTAGTTCGCGCGTTTGTGTCTAAGTAACGCCGGGCAGTATTTACAGGCGTTTTTTTGGGCGGGGGTATTTTTCTCCCTATTTCGAATAGGTGTTCGAGTGCTGGTCCGGGGGTTGTGCCACAATGGTGCACATGAACGTAGATGGAATGCCGAAGGTTCGGTTCGTCCAGGAGGAACCTCCTCGTCGTCGGCAGTGGTTGGGTACTGCGGTAGAGACGCTTTTCCCTTCCCATAATCAGGCGCTCGTGGTAGAGAACAAGCTTGTAAACCAGCCTGTTGTGCGTGTTTTAGGCGGTCCAGGGACTGGTAAGAGTTCGCTGCTGGCAGATCTCGCGGTGGACTACATGCAGGCGGGCATTCCGGCGGACAGCATTTTGGTGGTGTCACAGTCAAAAGAGGCCGCCGCGGAATTGAGGCGGGATATTGACAGGCGTTTTTCCTCTGAACTGGGGGAAGGTGGTTCGGTCGGGGCAGGTCAAGGTGGCATGGTGCGTGCCGTGCATTCGCTTGCCTATGCAGTAGTACGTGATGCCGCTGTCAGTCGGGGAGAGCCTGAACCATCGTTGACCACTGGTGCACGCCAAGATGCTGTCGTGCGGCAACTTTTGGCCGGTCATGCGGAAGATGGTGGTGCGTATTGGCCAGAGCGGTTGCGCCCGGCTCTTCCGTTAGTCGGTTTTTCCCGTGCGGTTCGTGACTTTCTGCTGCGTGCAGCTGAGCGGGGGATTGACGCCCCGAGGCTTCAGCAGCTCGGCGTGGACTATGGCATTGAGTCGTGGTGTGCGGCTGGCAAGTTTATGGCGGAGTATCAGCAGACTATGCGGTTGGCGTGGGAGCCCAGCCTGAACGCTGCAGAGATTGTCTCTGCGGCATTGATGGAGCTGGATACAGACGCGCAAGCACTGGCTCGGTGGGGAAAGTCGGTGGTGCTGGTCGATGATGCTGAACACCTATCCCCGGAAGCTGCGCGTCTTGTGGATCGGTTTGTGTCGCAGGCGGCCGTAGCCGTCATTACTGGTGATGAAGATCAATCGGTATTCCATTTCCGCGGTGCTAATAATGACTATCTCCGGGGGACTGGTGAGGTCGAGTACAAGGCAATCCACTTGCAGCAGTCTTACCGCTGTAACGCTGATATCGCGGATTTAGTCAACGCAGTTTCTCAGCGCTTGCCTAAGGCGCCTGCATACCGTGGCATTGTCGGTTCAGTTGGAGCACAGGAAGCTCGTGAATCCGAAGTTGGAAACAACAGCGATACCGTCGCAGCGGAAAACTCGTACGCAGCTAAAAGTGCAGTAAAAATAGCTATTCATCCTTCTGAACGTGCACAGCGAGCCACAGTCGCGGACTACTTCCGGCGCCTTCATATTGACGAGGGAGTGGCATGGAAGGATATGGCGGTCATCGTCCGGTCCGGTGCAGGGGAGTCCTCTCTGTTCCGTGCGTTGTCGCGTGCGGGTGTGCCTGTGCAGATTGACCCAACGGACATCGTGCTAAGTCATCAGCGATTGGTGCGAGCGCTGATGGTGGCGTTGCGGGCAACTATGAACCAGCTCGATGACGTGGAGTGGGACGAGTTCCTCTCCGGCCCATTGGTCAACATGGATCCGATTGTCAAAGAGCGTCTGCTGCGCGGAATCCGGAAGGCCGACCTGTTCGGCGGGGCCGCGATGACTCAGCTCATCGGAATCTTGAAGGCAGAGGGACTCACAGCTGAACAGCTGGAGCTTATTGAGTCTCTGTCGCAGCGTGAACGTCAGGCGCTGCAGGTGCCGCTGGATCTGTTGAGCGCAGCTCGTGAAGCGTTGCGCGATGGTGTGGAAGCAACTTTGTGGGCAATTTGGCAGTCCACTGGTTTGGCAGACCATCTGGTGGCGGCATCGTTGCGCGGCGGTACAGCTGGCGCATCGGCTGACCGCGATTTGGATGCTGTGATGGCACTGTTCGACTTTGCTGGTGACCGTGTGGAGCTGAATCCAAAACTGACGGTTGACGGTTTTATCGCTTCTGTGGAAGAGCAGGAGCTGCCCATCGGCGCACGTGACCGTAGCGGGGTAGAGCGCGATGCCGTGCGCATTCTCTCAGCCCATGCGGCTCTGGGCAGGCAGTGGAAAGCAGTAGCGGTTGTCGGAGTCCAGGAAGGCCAGTGGCCCAGCCTCGGTGTGACTGGCTCGGTGATGAAGCAGAACGAGTTCATCGGTCTCGTCGATCACGGAATTGAGCCGCGGGAGTACATCAATTCCATGGCGGATGCGCTGGCGGAGGAACGTCGTTTGCTGCACGTCGCGGTATCACGGGCGAGCGACAGGGTACTGCTGACCGCAGTCGATTCTCCTGACGATGTTGGAGTTCCCAGTCCGTTTATTATCGAGCTCGTTGAAAAGCTCGGTAATTCGGTGACGGAGCTGGCGAAACAATCGGAAGCCTCGTCGTCTGCGAACGGAGTCGGGGCTACGGCTAATGAAGTAAACGCCGGCAATCCGGATGTTGCAGAGGCAGAAGATGTCGCATGGGCCGGTGAAGGCCTGCCACGGGTGCTCTCTGTGGAGTCACTGCTGGCAGAACTGCGTGCAGCCGTTGTAGACGATGCGGAGACTGAGACGCGGCGTCGACAAGCTGCACGTCAACTCGCGCGATTGGCGCAGGTTGAGGTTGCTGGCGCACATCCAGACACCTGGTGGGGGCTCCGTGCACCGTCGACTTCGAAGCCGGTAAATGACAAGAAGCCGATGAGGATCAATCCCTCCAAGGTGGAAGCAACCCTGAGTTGTCCGTTGAAGGCCATGTTGGATAAATCAGCACCGACATCGGCCATGTATCTGGGCTCTCTACTGCATCAGGCGGTAGAAGCAGTCGCGAAGGGAGTGACTGTGCCTGAGGCTCAGTCTGAGATCCGGCGTGTTTTTGGGGACCTGTCCGATGATCCGGAGTGGCGTAAGCGTACTGAGGAAGAGACCTGGTTGACCGGGCTGGAGGATTGGCAGCGGTGGATTGAGACTAAGAAAGATATCGGAACCGAGGTCCCAGTAAATGTCAACATCAACGATGACATCGTGATTGTCGGACGAATCGACCGGTTGATTGAAGACGCTGATGGTGCAGTTCAAATCGTCGATATCAAAACCGGTAAGACAGCGCCCTCCGGTAAAGAAGTAGAAGGACACGCACAGCTAGCTACATATCAACTAGCGCTGTCGAAGGGGAAGCTCGTTGAAAGCGGAGATGGGCTCGCTGTGGACAACGGCGAAGGCATTGAACAATCTGGGGCATACCTGGTATTTCCGCGAAAGTCACACAATAAGACCATTATCACTAGCCGAGAACAGTCAAAGCTCACGGAAGACAAGTTGGCTGACTGGGAGCGTCGCGTGGAGCAGGTAGCACGTGCGACGTCTGGCCCGCGTGCCTTGGCGCTCGCTGGTGATCATTGCAAGTTCTGCACGCTTTCGAAGGCGTGCCCGGCAGCAGAAGGGAATCGGTAGTCATGTCGGAGGAACGAACCATCATTGATCCCGTCACCCTGTCGGAGATGATGGGGCAGGACTTTCCGCCCACTCCGCAACAAGCGGCGGTAATCGGTGCACCGATGGAACCAATGCTTGTTGTCGCCGGTGCCGGTGCTGGTAAAACAGCGACAATGGCTGCCCGTGTCGTGTGGTTGGTCGCCAACGGCTTTATCCGCCCAGAAGAAGTTCTAGGTTTGACCTTCACCAGGAAGGCAGCGCGCGAGCTCGGCGTCCGTATCCGCCAACAGCTGAATGCGCTTGCTTCCTCCGCTGCATTTCGTGCACAAGCTTCACCAGAGGTATTAGCAAGCCTCGAGGTCATTGCCCCAACCACGCTTACTTACGATGCTTATGCCTCTGAAGTCGTGAGCAATTATGGTCTTTTGCTGCCGACGGAGCCGGGGGTCACCATTATGGATGGCGCGACGCAGTGGCAGTTGGCCTGGGAAACAGCTCGCAATGTGACCGAAATTGATGTCGATATTGCACCATCAACGCTGGCTAGTCGCATTATTGAGCTGGGGTCGAACATCGACTCAAACTTATCTACCCCGCAGGCGATTCGCGAGGAAACCGAAGCGTTCATCAGCAATATTGAGCAGACCCCGCAGAAGGGTAAACGCGAGGGACTAATTGGCGATCTACAGGGCATCGTCGATAAGCAGCGGGAGAGATTAGAGATTTTGCCGCTGGTAGAGCAGGTTCGAGCTCGGTGCAATGAAGAAAATGTCGCCACCTTCGGTATGCAGATGGCTCGGGCGGCCCGGCTAGCCACCGACTTCGCGGAAGTCGGGGAGGAGGAGCGGCGTCGCTTTAAGATCATCATGCTCGACGAGTACCAGGACACGTCGCACACACAGCGGCTGTTCCTGCGTGCGCTGTTCTCCGGTGGTTGTGTCACCGCTGTCGGCGATCCGATGCAGGCAATTTATGGCTGGCGAGGAGCAACGGCCGAAAACCTTGTGCAGTTTGTCAATGATTTTCCGCGGTCGGATGGGCAGCCAGCGGAGAAAAAGCAACTGACCATTTCTTGGCGAAACCCGCAGTCAGTGCTGCAGCTTGCTAACGCAGTCTCCGACCGTGCTTTTGCGGGGCAGGCTCGTACGGTAGAGGCACTGGATGCAGGGCCAAAAGCAGGCCAGGGCGAGGTGCAGCTTGCTTTCACTGCAACCGGTGAGGAAGAAGTTGCATACATCGCAGATTGCATGGAGGCGCAATTACGCGAATGTGAAGCAGCTGGCAACAAGCTCGATGCCGCCATCCTGGTTCGGACAAATGCTGAATCGGCTGTCTATTTAGAGGCACTGTCTGAGCGGGGTGTGCCTGCAATCATTGTGGGACTCGCTGGATTGCTGCACTTGCCCGAGGTCATGGATATCACCTCGGTGATGAAGATATTGGTCGACCCCAGTTCAGACCCGGATGCTCTGCGTCTGCTGCTCAGCCCACAGTTCAATTTGGGTGCCGCGGACGTGGAGGCACTTCGCACTCGTGTAGACCAGCTGGCAATGGCAGGCAAGGACGAGTTGGCCCGAAAGAAGGGCAATGTCGAAGAGACTTCAGACTCCTCACCGCTTTCCCAGCTCGCTCGCCAGTATGACAAGCTCGTGGAAGATGCCGAAGCAGCATCGTCTGCGGTGGGGTTGGGGCACGCCATCGCCGACCCGGATATTCGTTTTTACGACGGCACCCCGCTGGCGCGCGGCAGTGTGGAAAAAAATGGGCGGTTGGTCTGTAGCGAGTCACTGAACTACACAGATGAAGCAATGGTGCGCATCGCACAGTTGGGTGCAAGCCTACGAAAACTACGCCGGTTCTCGCTGAATAAGCCTCTGCCGGAACTGGTCGAGGACATCGCTACTGAGTTTGGAATTCGCGTAGAAGCAGCGGCTGGACAGTACGGTTCTGCTACCGCGATAACCAGGCCGACAACCGCACATCTGGATAGGTTTGTCGATATCGCTGCGACGTATTCTCAAAATATCTCGGACGATGTGACAGGGTTTTTGAACTATCTGGAATTCGCTGTCGAACACGATGATGGCTTGGAACGGGCACCTATGAACATGCCGGAAAACTGCGTCCAAATCATGACTATGCACAAGTCAAAGGGCTTGGAGTGGGAAACGGTTGCTGTTCCGGGCATCACCACCAGCAAATTCGACAAAGTTGATTTGTCATCGTGGCTCACCAATTCAGTTCAACTTCCTCCTGGTGCAATTACCCAAGTGGATCCGTTAACGGCTAGTGCAGAAACAACAGAGGATGCAACACAGCTTGCAGCAGGCGATTGGGCTCCGGTCGCTGATTCTGTCGATAGCAATGCCCCCGAACTGGACATATCAGGCGCAGATAACCAGACCGACCTCAACAAGGTGATCAAAGCCTACAAGGAAGAGCTGCGAGAAGTGGAGAGGGAAGAAAAGCAGCGCCTCTTCTACGTTGCCATGACTCGCTCTGCAAAAAAGCTCATTGTTACTGCAAGCAGGCGGCCTAATCCGAGCTTGAAGAATCCCACTGACGTGTCGGCAGACTTCGGAGCCATCGCCACGCAATTCAGTGACTATGTGGTGTCGTGGACAGATGGGGAGGACCCTGAGGTAGAGGACACCGAAGTCGATTTGGACTGCGACACTGCGGTTGATGGGGTGGTCTGGCCCGTCGATACCCTGGGGGACCGCCGAGATAGTGTGCAGCGAGCAGCCGAAAATGTCATGCGCTACATGGGCGAACACCAGGATGAGCGCCCCATTGCAGGTGACCTGTCTGAGGTATGGGAAACGGAAACGACCATTCTCGTGGATGAAATCCTTCGGGCTAAGGCCGCGGAGATTCATCTACCAATGCCGACAAGCATGTCCACTAGCGAATACCAAGCCATGATTGCGGATCCGGTCGCGTTTGCTCGTCGGAAAGCACGCCCGGTGCCGTTTAAGCCAAACCGATTCGCACGCCGAGGTACGGCATTCCACGCTTGGTTGGAGAATCGCTTCGGTGCACACAGCCTGCTGGACGATGAGGATCTCTTCGGGGATCAACTGGATGACTTCCTCGGCACAGAACAAGTCGCGTCCGAACGCGAACTGGAGAAATTGAAGGCGAACTTCGAGGCATCTGAGTGGGCTGACCGCACGCCAGTGCATGTGGAAGTGCCGTTTGAAATTGCCATTGGGCAACGGCGGGTCGTCGGCCGAATCGACGCGGTGTTTAAGGACAACGGGAAGTGGAGCGTCATTGACTGGAAGACAGGCCAGATGCCGCGCGGAAAGGAAAGGGAAGTAGCGGCGCTACAGCTGGCGATTTACCGCTTGGCGTGGTCGGATAGGCTGCGTGAGATGGGAGTGGAAACGGCCCCCGAAGACATTGAAGCCGGATTCTTCTATGTTTCGGCAGGACGAACGCTAATACCAGATGAAGCGCTACTGCCAAGCAGGATAGAGTTGGACAGGAAAATGCGCGAGCTGATTGGATAATCATCTACGTATGTAACTGCCGCGTGGCCGTGGCCAGTTATCCAGGTGAAAGCTGCAGTTTGTATGCGCTATTTTTCACCGGGAGGAGTTTTCATGAAAGGCAGGCGAGGAGCGGTTGCGTAATCCAATTCGGAAATCTTCGGGATACGAAACCGGGCTCAATGATCTTCCCGGGCATGCACTGCTGGGAGTCATTGGTCTGCCTGAGTCCGCGCCGAAGAATCCTTGGCGGCTAATCATACGTCGTTTGAACTACGCCGTGTTTTTGCTGCTGGTTGCATCCGTCGTGGTCTACTACGACCACGACGGATACACGGAGCCTCTCACCTTCATCGATGCGGTGTATTACTCGGCTGTCAGCCTGTCGACGACGGGCTACGGTGACATCACGCCGGTGACTCAGAGGGCTCGATTACTCAATATTTTGATCATTACGCCACTGCGTGTGGCCTTCCTTGCTCTCTTGGTCGGTACTACTCTGACCGTTTTGACCCAAGAGTCTCGGAAAACCCTGCAAATTCAGCGCTGGAGGAGACAGTTGCGCAACCACACCGTCGTTATCGGATACGGCACCAAGGGTCGTTCTGCCATTGCAGCTCTTCTCGCGGACGGCGTAGATCCGGCAGAAATCGTTGTCATTGATACGGACAAGGAAGCACTCGACCACGCTTCGAATCAAGGCTTGGCGACGGTGCATGGGTCGGCTACTAAATCTGATGTGCTGAAGTTAGCTGGTATTCAGCGTGCCCGCTCTATAGTCGTTGCACCGAACAAAGATGACACAGCGGTGCTGGTCACGTTGTCTGTCCGCGAGTTGGCACCGGGTGCCTCAATTGTGGCTTCAGTGCGTGAATCAGAAAACCGCCACTTGTTGACGCAGTCAGGTGCGGACCAAGTGGTCATTTCTTCTGAAACCGCCGGCCGAATGCTGGGGCTGGCCACAGTGACTCCTTCGGTGGTGGAGATGATGGAAGACCTCCTGAGCCCGGATGAAGGATTCTCTGTTGCAGAGAGGCTCGTCACCGAAGAGGAAATCGGTGCCAGCCCACGGCACCTCGCGGATATTGCACTCGGTGTGGTGCGCTCGGGTGAGCTGTACCGAATTGATTCACCGGAGTGTGAATCGGTGGAGCCAGGCGACCGGCTGCTGTACGTCCGCCGTGTCTACAGCAATGACGAATAGCACTCGACAAGTTTGAAAATGGGGTCTAACAACTTTTGACTTACTCAGAGGCGGATGTGAACGAGCCGGAATATCTAGCTGGGCTGGATCCAGATCAGCGCGAGGCAGCCACGGCTCCGATGGGGCCGGTGTGCATTCTTGCCGGAGCCGGTACAGGTAAGACCCGAACAATTACTCATCGCATCAAGTACCTCATTGACCAGGGGTTTGTGCAGCCGCAAAAGGTATTAGCGGTGACATTTACCTCGCGTGCCGCAGGGGAGATGCGCGACCGCCTGGCAAAGATGGGAACGCCTGGAGTCCAGGCGCGCACTTTCCACTCGGCATCACTTCGCCAGCTGCGCTACTTCTGGCCCCAAGTCGCCGGTGATATGCCCTGGCAGCTGTTGGATGACAAGAAATTCCGTGTTGTCGCCCAAGCAGTACGTCGAGTGGGCTTGGACACCTCTAAGGAAACAATCCGAGATGTCATGGGCGAGATTGAGTGGGCTAAGGCCACTCTGGCCGGTGCGGATCAGTACCAAGCCGCGCTGCGGGAGCATGGGCGCACGGCGCCTCTGTCTGCGGAGAAAATTGTCGATTGCTATCGCGCTTACGAGGACATAAAAACCACCCCGGACGGGCTATTGCTCGACTTCGACGACCTACTCATTCACACCGCCGGTGCGATGGAGAATTCCCGTGCAGTGGCGGAGGAATTCCGCAACCAGTATCGGTGCTTCGTCGTCGATGAGTACCAGGATGTCACCCCGTTACAGCAGCGAGTTCTCAACGCCTGGCTGGGAGACCGTGACAACCTGACAGTTGTCGGGGACGCCAACCAGACGATTTACTCTTTCACAGGCGCGACTCCGCAATACCTGATGAACTTCTCTCGGGACTACCCGGAAGCCACAGTGGTCCGCCTGCAGCGGGACTACCGATCGACCCCACAGGTCGTCGAGCTGGCTAACAATGTCATCGGCCGTGCGCAGGGCCGTATCGCCGGCTCGCGGCTGAAGCTGATTGGGCAGCGTGAAGACGGCCCGGAGCCGACTTTCAATCAGTACGACGATGAGCCGATGGAAGCTCGCGCGACCGCGCGCAGCATCAAGCGACTTATCGACGCGGGTACGCCGGCATCGGAGATTGCCGTTTTGTACCGGATTAACGCACAGTCCGCAGTTTTTGAGCAGGCTTTGTCCGAGGTAGGAGTCGCCTACCAGGTTCGTGGCGGGGACGGTTTCTACCAGCGTCCCGAGATCCGCGATGCCATCGCAGCACTTGTGCGAGTTTCCCGTTCCTCACGGACTGTTCCGACATTGCAGGGCACGAATCTGTTGGATTTGGTCAAGCAGGTTTTCGCGGGTCTTGGCATGACTGACCAAGAGCCGGAAGGCACTGGTGCCAGGGAACGTTGGCAGTCACTGCGCGCCCTATTCGACCTGTGTAAGGACATCGTTCATGCCAACACCGAGGTCAATATCCAGGCGCTCCTCGGCCAATTGCACACTCGGCAGCAGGCCAAGCATCCGCCGACGCTGGATGGCGTGACGTTGGCTAGCCTGCATGCAGCCAAGGGGCTGGAGTGGGATGCGGTGTTCCTTGTTGGGCTTACCGACGGTTCGCTGCCTATCCAACATTCGCTGAATAAATTCGACCGATCTCCTGCACAGGGAGCGGAAGCCATCGAGGAAGAGCGCCGTCTGTTCTATGTCGGCATTACTCGAGCCCGTGAACATCTGGAGCTATCTTGGTCATTGTCGAGGACAGAAGGAGGCCGCAGGTCACGTCGCCGCACACGATTCCTCGATGAACTCGACATTGATGTCTCTGACTACTCGGCGGAGGCACAGCGAAGCTCAAGGGGCTCTAGTTCCCGTGGTAAGCGTCAGCAGTCCAAACAGTGCAAGGGCTGCACTAAGCCATTGCACACCGATGCGGAGCGGATCTCAGGGCGCTGTGAAGAGTGCCCGGTCAGTGCGGATCCTGCGCTACTGGAAGCATTGCGTGCATGGCGCCTGGAAATGTCGAGAGAAATGACTGTCCCCGCATTCGTGATCTTCTCCGATGCGACCCTTCTGGCCATCGGTGAGCAGCAACCGACTACGCCGGAGGAACTTCTGCAGATTCCCGGAATTGGAGAAGCGAAGCTCAATCATTTCGGCGAAGGCATCTTGGGAATCGTCAATTCTTTTGTGAATTCCTAGTCAGATTCTGCTCAAGGCACTTCGAATTACATGAACTGCATCTGCGAGTTGCCATGACCACACACTGGGCACTGCGGGTGGGGAGCAACCGTAGTGCGGGTGATATCGAGGCTTTCCAGATCTATGCGCACCTCTGTCGCACATAGATCTGAGAGGTCCGGTCGCCGCAGCTGTCCAACCAACAGCGGCACCGCTGTGTTCAGCCATTCCGGTGCGGTTACGGGCGTAAAAGTGCGAAGCTGCAGCGCAATCAGTGCCCGGACGGGGTCGCGGTCTCGTCGATAAGCTTCGAAACACATCGAGCAGGGCCCTTGACCTGGCTGAACAAGCGGCCCAAGAATCAGTGCTCCATCGCGGAAATGTGTGTGCAGATGCTCAATTCCACGATGAAACAGAGCGCGAACCAAGGGCATGCTCGGTACTTCCATGCCCGTGACCACCGCGAGCCCGATGTCTTCCGGCGTGGATTGAGATATTTTCAGCGTCGCATTGCGGGTAGGCGACATTGCCGTCGTCCAACTACCACAACCCGTGCGACGAAGCTCTTTTAAAAGTCCAGTGCGCAAACTGTCCCGACCGATTAGCGTAATTCTCCGTCGTGTCGGTGGTTTTTGAACCAGTGCTGCTCGGTGAAGGTCGGAGATAAGTGCTGTAATGAACTGTGGTGACAGTTTGTCGTGGCTGTCAGCAAAGGCCTCGCTTAAGGTGCTACCTCTATGAGCTGCAAGAAGTGCCGAGAAGACAGGCCCCGGCGGGGTGCCGTCGGAAAGCGGCAGAATCATGCTGCGCTCCGGTTCCACGCCGAACTGAATCCGCGCGCCTGGGCGCATGATAATCGGTATCTCCGGCCGCAGCGCGTAGTCCGTCGTAGGCGCGGCAAGCGTTTGTGCTGCGGGTGCGTCCGAACCTATTTCGTCAGCCGTACCATCCCGCCCCCGAGACGTATCCCTGTATTCCCCCATAAAAATATCTTTTACCCCGGGGCCAGCTTTTACGCAATCGCAGGGCAGAGCATATACGCTTAAAAAGCATGAGCACCAAGCGACCTGAGTACGGCCCGGATGTTGAGGTTCGGCGCTCGAAGCGCCGCCGCCGTACTGTGTCAGCCCGTGCGGAGGGAAACCGAATCATTGTCATGGTTCCGGACGACCTCAGCGCCGCTGCGGAAAAACAGCAGGTCAATGAAATTGTGGCGCGAGTGCGGAAGAAAGTTGGCAGCAACCTGGATAATTCCGAGCTGGAGCGCCGCGCGCGGCTGCTCTCGCGTACGGTGCTGGAAGATCGCCCGCGGTTTGAGTCAATCAAATGGGTCAAGAACATGTCGCGCAGGTGGGCATCGGTCACCGGCGGCGTCGATAGTCCGGGGCGTATTCGCATTTCGCACAGGCTTGCCGACGTCCCGGGGTACGTCCTCGACGATGTCATTGTGCACGAACTGGTGCACACTTTCGTCGACGGGGGTCATACCGAAGAGTTCTGGTATTGGGCGGCAAAAGCCCCGTACCACGAACGGGCACGGGGCTATTTAGAGGCGTATCAGCGCTGGGGAACCCAGAGCTAACTAGCTACTTATCGTCATCGGTGTCGCCAGAATTGTCCTCGTCGGTGTCACTGTCCTTGCCCTCAGCCGCGCGTTTTTCGGCTTCTTTGCGCAGCTGCTCTTCAAGCTCTGCGATCGGGTCGAAGTCATCGTTGTCCGAGCCACCAAGAACCGAGTCAATAAAGGCCGCGGGTTCATCCAAATCTTCTGCTACGGGCAGGAAGTCCGGGTGATCCCAGACCTTGTCACGTCGCTCGATGCCCACAGCGGTGGTCAGGCGGTGCCACAAGTTGGTTGCCTCACGCACCTTGGGGGAGCCGAGGTCAATGCCGGTGGCCTTCTCCAGCGCCTGCTCAGCACCTTCGGTGGCGCGGCGACGACGCCAGGCTTCATCCAATTGTGCGGCACCCGGTAGACGCTCACCGAGGGCATCGGTGACAACCATGTCCACCCACCCCTCGACCAGTGCTAGCAGCGTCTGGAAACGAGTACGAGCATTCTCGTTACGAGAACGAATCTTCGGGCTCAGATCCATATTCTGCAGCTGACTCATAGCCTCCTGCATACGCTGCGGATCCTGCATGTTCTCAATATCCAGACCGCGGGCGGCCTCTTCAATCGCGGAGTAGTCGATGACGATGCCAGCGGCGTACTCCTCGACAGAGGAAATCATGCGTTCAGCCAGCCATGGCACGCGGTCGAAGAGACGTTGGTGTGCAGCTTCGCGGGCAGTGGCGTAGATAAACAGATCGCGCGCTGGAACCTCGAGTTCCTCTGCGAGAGCAACTAGATGTGTTGGCAGCAGTACCGCCGCACCAGTGGTGTGTAGCGGCAGCCCGAGGTCAGAACCAGTCAGGCTCGTCTGTGCCAATTCAGCCAGCGCATTCCCTAGCTGAGTACCGAAACTCATCGAGTTCATCTGGCGCATGATGCCCAGCATCGGGCCCATCATCTCGCGAGCTTCCTCTGGAACGCCCTCGAGGGAGGCATCACTCATGCGGCTGGCGACGGGATCGACAAGGCGAGTCCATGTCGACTTGGTGTTCTCCAACCACTGCAGGCTATTCCACGCTTCTACGCGGTTGACACCAGCCGGCAGGGAGGTGACGTCATCTAGCCACAGTTCGGCCAGGCGCAAGGAATCAGTCAGCGCCTCGCGGGCCGAGTCCTTCACCGGAGCTGGGTTACCAAGACGGGTCCGCGCAACGCGCTCGGCCGCGTCGTAGTTGACAGGGCCAGAGTTAGACTCCTGGAATCGCTGCCCCATGCCGGAGAACATCTCGCCGAACTGGTTGAGAATATCGCCCAAGTTCGGCTGTTCTCCTTTGCCAGAGGAGCCGCTGCCGGGCTGCCCGGGGCCGCCGAAACCGAAGCCACCGGCGCCGCCCATGCCACCGAAGGGAAACCCGAAGAAACCGAAAGGACCGCCCTGGCCGCCCTGACCGCCCTGGCCGGAGTCATTGTTGCCAGCGTCGTCACGATCGTCATCATTGTCGTTCGGACCAAAGCCAAATCCGTTAGAACTCATGCTCCCACCGTACCGGGCAATGACCCGCGTGAGTACTTAAAAGCACCACTTTATTGGCAACTTCGCGCCCAGCGAACAGACACGGACAAGATTCATCAGGTGTCCAGTAGGCAGATAGCGAGAATGTAGGGTGTTATTTGTGAATCGTCGTACCCAAACTCTTGTTGCGGGCGCTGTGCCCATCGCCGCGTTGGCAACTGTGCTTTCGCTGCCAACGCTGACAGTGCCCTATGCCGCGCAGGGGCCTGGCCCGGTCTTCGACGTCCTCAGCGATGTCGAGGGAAAGAGCATTATCTCAGTCAGCGGCAGTGCTGCGGACTCCGAACGCTCTAAGGGCACGCTGGATATGACAACCGTCGCAGTCAGGCATAACCTGACATTGCCGCAGGTCATTGGCCTGTGGTTCGATCGTGACAACGATATCGTCCCCATTGAGGCGGTATTCCCTCCGGGCCAGAGCCAGGACGAGGTGGAAGAGGAGAACAAGGCTGCATTCACCGAGTCGGAGGCCAACGCCACCTCCGCTGCGCTAGCCCATCTCGGGTTGCCGATGGAAGTCACCGTCGCCTACACAGTGCCGGATAGTCCTGTCGATGGGCGACTGCATGAAGACGATGTGATTCTCGCCGTGGATGGGGTGGCCGTAAGCAAGCCTGAGCAAGTCAAGGCGATCATTGCCGGACGCAACCCGGGCGATACTGTCACGTTGAGGGTCAAGTCTGCGACCGTCGACAAGCAGAAGACTGCTAAGGGCGAGGACTCTGACCCCGAGAAAGCCGTCGATATTTCTGTGACACTGGCGGAAAACCCGCATCAGAAGAATGCCGCGCTGCTCGGCGTTGGGATGGGGGCGCAATCCGCGGACGACACCAAGGTTGAGTACCAGCTCAGCGGCATTGGAGGTCCGTCGGCGGGTCTCATGATGACGCTCGGAGTGATTGACAAGCTGAGTCCAGGCGATCTGACCGAGGGGCAGGACCTCGCTGGCACCGGCACTATTGACGCTGCCGGCAACGTGGGCGAAATCGGTGGCATTACACACAAAATCTCGGCCGCCCGAGATGAGGGCGCCGAGATGTTCTTCGTGCCGGAAGGCAATTGCGCAGAAGCGGTGACTGCCGACCGAGGCGATATGAAATTGGTAAAGGTCTCTGTGCTTGACGACGCGCTTGCGGCAATCGAAAAGCCGGAGACCGCGCAGACCTGCTCGTAGTTTTTGCCGTAGTCCCTACGAGCAGCTGCTAGTTTCAGCTAGTTCTTGCTGAAGGCCTCGAAGTTTTGCTGAGACTGCCATTTATCAATCTCTGCAGCCGTTGCGCGCAACTGCGGGTCAAATTTGAGGTAGGCCTTTGTCTCGCGCGCAATGAGCCCGGACAGGACAATCAGACCGATGAGGTTCGGTAGCGCCATCAGACCGTTGAGAGCCGAGGCGACGGACCAGACGGTTTCCAGATGAGTAACAGCGCCGACGAAGACTACGCAGGTGAAGACCGCACGGTAGAGACCGGTGCCGCGGCGACCGACCAGGGACTCGAAGGCGCGCTCACCGTAGTAGGACCAGCCCAGCATGGTGGAGAATGCGAAGAAGACAACCGACAGCGTGACGATTGTGCCACCCCAGTGGCCAGGCAGACCGCGGGAGAATGCCTCAGCAGTCAGAGCGCCAGTGTCGACGTTGCCATCCTGCCAAACACCGGTGCTGATGATAACCAGGCCGGTGAAGGACACGACGATGATGGTGTCAATGAAGGTCTGAGTCATGGAGACCAGACCCTGACGAACCGGGTGAGTGGTCGATGCGGCGGCAGCGGCGATAGCACCGGAACCCAGGCCCGACTCGTTGGAGAACAGGCCGCGGGCAACACCCATCTGCAGGGCGAGAATGAGCGTGGAGCCTGCGAACCCACCAACGGCCGCGGTGCCGGTGAAAGCATCGGTGAAGATGAGCTTGAAGGTCTCGGGCAGCGCCGAGACATTGGCGACGAGCACCCACACGGCCGCACCGATGTAGAGCACAATCATCATCGGCACAAAGCCGGCGGTGATGCGGCCAATCGACTTAATGCCACCCATCAGCGCCGCACCTACCAGGATGAACATGATCATGCCGGAGAGCGTCGGATCGATGTCGAAGCTGTTTTCCAGGTTCGAGGCCACGGCATTGCCCTGGGTCAGGTTGCCGATACCAAACGCTGCCAGCGCAGCAAAGACGGCGAAGAGAATACCCAGCGTCTTACCAAAACCATTCGGGATGGCCTTGCGCAGGTAGTACTGCGGGCCACCGGACTGTTCGCCAGCTGCATCGACCTGACGGTACTTCACACCCAGGAATGCCTCGGAGTACTTCGATGCCATACCTAGCAGGCCGGTCACCCACATCCAGAACAGCGCACCGGGTCCGCCCAGGCCGATCGCGGTAGCGACACCGACAATGTTGCCGACACCGACTGTTGCCGCGAGAGCCGTCGCAAGCGCCTGGTAGTTGGTGATATCTCCCTCGGCGTTTTCATCGTTACGGTCGATGAGTCCGAGGCGCAGTGCCGGGCCGAGTTTGACCAGGTGAATTGCACCCAGGCGAATGGTCAAAATGATTCCGGTGCCAATCAGCGCGGGGATCAGGAGATACGGACTCCAAATAAAACTATCCGCCGCTGAGGCAAAATCGCTGAAGCTTTCCATGCTGTGGAACTTTACTGGTAGAAAGCCTTAATCCGATCATTAAATTCTCAGAAAATGATTATTGTGCTACTAATTCGTCACAAGTGGGGGTAAACATATTCCGGCGAAAGCAAAAACTATTCCGCCAATCAGTGTGAGAGCAAGGTACCCACATGCCCTCCAAAAGTGTTGGTTCTTAAGGCGTACGATCTCTCCGGCGAGTGTGGACCACGTCGACAGGCCGCCGGCGAAGCCAATCATTACCGTCGCATAGGCCAGGGCAGGCGTCATGCCATTGCTTATCGACGTTCCCCGCGACCACACCACAGCAGCGACACCGGCGACGAAGCAGGCAATCATATTCGCGGTCCACGTTCCGGGCAGTTTGGAATCAGCCCACTTCACCGCAAGTTCGGCCAGCGCATAGCGCAGCGCTCCACCTACTGCCGCGCCAACTGCGATAGCGAGGATGGCAGAGAGTGCCGAGGAAAAAGAGCCGAGGAGATCGCCGGTCATTCCGCGACCTCCCATGTGCACTTGGTGCCCAACCAGTAGGCGAGAGGGCAGCACAGCAGGTGAATAAGTCCAACGCTCACAATCAGCACGACTGACGTGTCCGCCTGCGCCAACAAGAGAATGATAAATGCGGAGAAAGTGGTGAAACCGCCACAAAAGCCAGTACCGCAGAAAGCGGAAAGCCGAGGATTAGCAAACGCGATACTGCTGACCAGGCCGAAGAGAAAGCAGCCCAACAAGTTGATGACAGTGGTCGAAACTGCGCTAGTTCCCGAGCTCGCAATCGCATCGATTGCCGCGCCGAGCAGAAAGCGACTTACCGCGCCAATAGCGGCACCGCCGGCGACAACCAGGGCCATGAGAACCTGCGCCCGTCCTGCTGATGGCAGTTTCGCAGCGACAGATTCCTCATTCACGGTGAAAACGCTAGCACAGTGGCGAAAGGGGAGGTAGGCGCCGACAATTCGGAATCTTTCACCAGGAGGTGTTCCCGTCGGCACGCGACAATCTACCTACTGCACCCTATTGCAGGGGCGAGTTTGCCTTACCGAGTGGTTCTTGCCATGCGCGCTGACCCTAAAACGGGGACACTGGGGAAGAGGAAGCGCATTTAAGTCCGGTTTCCCCATTCCGGCCGGCTCGTCGGCGGTGAAATCGGTGGTTGCGCAGTTCGCCGATTCAGCAGGAGGATACCCACAATGGCTTATGAGCGCGCCGGGCAATTGGCCCAGCCATCCGACCTTATCGATGTCGCGGAACTGGTCACTGCTTACTACACAAAGCACCCGGATCCGAATAACCCCGACCAGAAGGTCGTCTTCGGTACTTCCGGTCACCGCGGTTCCTCCCTCGACGGCGCTTTCAACGAAGACCACATTCATGCCACCACTCAGGCCATCGTGGATTACCGCAAGGGCCAGGGCATTGAAGGCCCGCTCTACGTCGGTCGCGATACCCACGGCCTGTCCGAGCCGGCAATGATTTCCGCCCTCGAGGTGCTCACGGCCAACGGCATCACCGTGATGGTTGACGCTCAGGATCGCTACACGCCGACTCCGGCCGTCAGCCACGCGATTCTGACGTACAACCGCGACGTGGAGGGAGGTCCGACGGGGAGTAGCTCCGCGCGTGCCGACGGCATCGTGATTACCCCTTCCCACAATCCGCCACGGGATGGTGGTTTTAAGTACAACCCGCCGACTGGTGGTCCGGCGGACGCGGATGCGACGGACTGGATTGCAGCTCGTGCCAATGAATACTTGGCTAAGGGCCTGGATGGGGTTGAGCGCCAGCTGGTGGATAAGGCCGGAGACCTCGTCGTAAAGCACGACTACCTCAACGCATACGTGTCGGACCTGCCGAATGTTGTCAACCTCGACGCCATCCGTGATGCCGGCGTGCGTATCGGCGCCGACCCAATGGGTGGTGCGTCGGTGGATTACTGGGGCGCAATTGGCGATGCGCATAACCTAAACCTGACTGTGGTCAATCCGCTGGTTGATGCGACCTGGCGTTTTATGACGCTGGATACAGACGGCAAGATTCGTATGGACTGCTCCTCGCCGAATGCGATGGCGTCCTTGATTGGTAACCGCGATAAGTTCGACATCTCCACCGGCAATGACGCGGACTCCGATCGCCACGGAATTGTGACACCGGACGCGGGGCTGATGAACCCGAACCACTACCTGGCCGTTGCCATTGACTACCTCTTCGCACACCGTCCGGGCTGGTCGCAGGAGACCGCGGTCGGTAAGACGTTGGTGTCTTCGTCGATGATCGACCGCGTCGTTGCCAATTTGGGCCGCAAGCTCGTGGAAGTTCCAGTCGGCTTCAAGTGGTTCGTCCCGGGTCTGCTCGGCGGCACCATCGGTTTCGGTGGTGAAGAATCCGCTGGTGCATCGTTCCTGCGTCACGACGGCACTGTGTGGTCTACCGACAAGGACGGCATCATCCTGGACCTCCTGGCCAGCGAGATCAAGGCCGTGACCGAGAAGACTCCATCGCAACTCTACGCAGAGCTCGCCGATAAGTACGGTGCCCCGGCTTACGCCCGCACCGATGCGGACGCAACCCGTGAGCAGAAGGCAATCCTGAAGAAGCTCTCACCGGAGCAGGTCAAGGCCGACACCCTGGCAGGGGAGACCATCACAGCCAAACTGACCGAAGCGCCGGGTAACGGCGCTGCGATTGGTGGCCTCAAGGTGGTTACGGAAAACGCATGGTTCGCGGCGCGTCCGTCGGGCACTGAAGATAAGTACAAGATTTACGCGGAGTCTTTCAAGGGCGCGGATCACCTGGCACAGGTTCAGGCTGAGGCACAGGACGTGGTCTCGGCGGTTCTGAACGGGTAAACGGTATCCGTTGGGCTAGCTGTAAACAGTTAGCCTGTACTAATATTTCTATGCATGAAGAATTTCGTAGGCGTGGTGGCACGATTCGGCCTGGCTGCAGTTTGGTTGTACTCGGGTCTAATCAAACTGCTGAACCCGCTGGAATCGCGTCAGGCAGTGCAAGCTTATGAGCTGCTGCCGAGTGATTTGGTGCCGATGGTAGCGGTTGCGCTGCCCGCCTTCGAAGTCATCCTCGGACTCTTACTGGTATTGGGGCTTTTCCTGCGTCCGGTAGCAGTGCTGTCGGGGTTGCTCCTACTGGCGTTCATCGGCGGCATTATCTCGGCGTGGGCGCGCGGCCTGCAAATTGACTGCGGTTGTTTTGGTGGCGGTGGCTACGACGAGAACGCTGACGCAGTTTCATATCTCACATCAATTGCCCGGGATATAGGTTTTCTGGCCTTGGCTGTATTTGTGTACGTGTGGCCGTGGAAGAAGTTTGCCATTTACGCCTAGCCCGCTGGCTAGAGGGGAAGCCTAGGGGATAGGCCAGGGGAATGGGGCAAGGTGATGGGGCCTAGCAACCATTTCTGTTTTCTCAGGCGCAATTGTGTCATTGGCAAGAAAACACCGCTATCGTAAGCGGTGTGAGTCAGAAGATTAAGAATCCAAATGAAAAGGGCAGTGGCTTCGTCGTCGGCCTGATTGCTCTTCTTGCTGTCGTTGCAGTTGTTATTGGTGGCGTTATCTACATCGGCCGGTCGCAGCCGATTGAGGGACTGCCAGATGAGGACGTCGACTTCTCCGTCGCACTCGACGGCGATGTCATCCGACTGAGCAAGGACGGCGCCGAAGGGGCTAAAACAGCCACGATTTTTGAGGACTTCTCGTGCCACTACTGTGCTCAGATGAGCGAAGAGGGTCACGATGATGAGCTCAAGGCGCTAAACGACGGCAAGCTTGTCGCTGAATACCGCACGCTGAACTTCCTGGATGGTCAGGAGAAGGAGCAGCGTGACGGTCACTCCACTCGCGTCTTCGCGGTTGCCCGCAAGATTGCTGAGACCGGTGATGCTCGCGCATATTGGAACTTCCGCACAATGATGATGGCTGACCAGCAGAACTCTGTCACGTGGAGCGATGATGAGTTGGCTGACCGTCTGGAGCAGCTCGGTGTTGCTGACGAAATTGTCAGCGAAGTCCGTTCCGGCATCGACACCACCGAGGCTAAGGCAAGCGCAAATGCCAACTTCGATGACCTTGAGAAGCGCTTGGGCAAGGTTTCCTCACCGCACGTCTTTGTCGATGGCAAGGATATTCTGGAGAACATTTCCGGTGATGGCGGACTGGGGCAGTGGGTCAAGGTGGCCCTGCGCTAGGTTCCGTGCACGCTCACACGATTCATCTTCAGTTCATGTTCGGCAGATCCACTCTGGGGCACTCGGCGAATACGTAAAAGAGTGTTCTACATGCGGATTTGGTGATACATGACAGTGCCATGTAGCCTTTGAGGAGTCCACAGCGGAGGGTGAAAGCCACTTCGATGTTGATTCTGGGGCTATGGCGCAGCTGGTAGCGCACCACACTGGCAGTGTGGGGGTCACGGGTTCGAGTCCCGTTAGCTCCACCAGTATGAAATCCCTCGGTCGAAATGACCGGGGGATTTCTTGTATCTGCCCTGATAGTAGCGCGTTTTTGGGGGTTAAGTAAAGAAAAGTGTGTCTTTTCCGG
>NZ_KV810582.1:0-26357 GCF_001812845.1 Corynebacterium sp. HMSC065H09 | reverse complement strand
CCCGGAAAAGACACACTTTTCTTTACTTAACCCAAAAAATAAAAAACGGGACCCCTTTAAAAGGATCCCGTTTCACACCGAGCCGCCTGCGAGAATCGAACTCGCGACCTTCTCATTACGAGTGAGACGCTCTACCGACTGAGCTAAGGCGGCACGCACATTGCGCCGAGCTTTCAAGCAAGCAGAAATAACCCTGCACAAAATGTACAAGCGGTAATACTACTGCACTGCCCCCATCGCTACCAAAATGGAGCCTACAGGCCGCTAAATTGGGAGCTTCTCCCGGATTACCTGCGGCCAACCTGCCCTGCAATCTGCAATTTAGCCATCAATTCATCCATCAAGACCGTCAACTTCACTGCAGTCACGAGCATGCCGCGCACCTCGGTGACAGCATCAATGGAGGCCAATATCGCCTCTGGCGGAAGGCGTCGGGCTAGCTCCGTGGCTGTCCGACGACGGTCTGGATTTATGAGGTAGACGGAGCCATCCCCAAACTCGGAATCAGCGCCAGAAGCCGGCCCAGAACGTTCCGCCCCAAACGCCAGCACCAGGGCGTCACGGTAAAGCCCCATAATGTCGGTCAACGACAGGTCGATCAGATCTGACTCCGCGCGCCTGCGCCGCCGCTTCTGATTTTCCTCCAGCTCCTTGATAACCCCCTTAGAGCCGCGCAGTGCCGCCTGCGCACCCTTGCCGGACGCACCTACGCCCAGTGAGCGCTCGAGGTTCTCCAGCTCCTCAGCCTCTAGTGGCTCCATCCGCCGCTTGACCTCGCCTGCTACTTCGTTGGCCAGCTCACGCGCCGCCACGTACGACTTCGCCGGATCGAACACAGCCTCCACGAAATCCAGGGCCTTACCCCGCCAAGCACGCGAGCCCTCATCGGAGACAAAGCCACGCGCACGCCCAATGTGACCATTGGACACTGTCGCGGCCCAGATCGCTTGCTCGTCGGTAAGCTCTGGCCGCTCGGCGCGCAGGAGGTTTGTGACGTCGTCGATATGCGGCGTCGGCACATAGACATGGCGGCAGCGCGAACGGAGCGTAACGGAGAAATCCTCCGCGTTCGTCGTTGGTGCGCACATGATGATGACGGTGCGCAGAGGCGGCTCTTCCACCACCTTGAGCAGCGCATTTGAGGCGGATTCGTTGAGCCGGTCGGCGTCTTCGATGATCAGCACGCGGCAATCCGCCGTCGTGGGCATCTTGTAAGCCCAGGGCCGCAGCTCGTCCCTCACCGTCGCCACCGAGATAATGGTTCCCTCCGGGCGCACGATTTTGATGTCGCCATGCGTTCCCGCCAGCGCCGTCCGGCAGCCCTCGCACTCGCCGCATCCGGGGTTGTCATGCCGCGTGCACAGCAGTGCCGCCGCAAACGCCGTCGCCGTCACCGACCGCCCCGACCCCGCAGGGCCAGTGAACAGCCAGGCGTGCGTCATGTCCGAGTCGCGTGGCACATCGCTTAACGACGACCCCGCGTCCCCACCTTCCGGCGAAACCTCCGCCCCATCGCCTGCCAGCGGTTGACCATTGGCAAAGCGATAATGCGCAGCGCGCACAGCAGCCTGCAGTCGCTGGCGAACCCCACCGGTTTCGGGCATACGAGAAAACACGCTGCGCTCTGTCATGGGCTCTGTCATGGCCACAACTCTAGCGCGCCCCACAAGACTCTTGTGAGGTAACTACTCCCTGCAATCCGGGGTTGCCACTAAGGTAGTAGTCATGCAACGGCTCTGGCGAAATCTGAAATGGCTAAGCGGGACAATGTGGCCTGCTTATGCCTCATTTATCTTCGTCTGCAACCTTGTCGGAGCCATGATTGTCGGCTTGTTCCTCGGCATGCTGTTGCCACTGAACCAAGAAACTCACTTGCCACGGTTGGCTAATGGTGTCATTTATGCCCTGGCTGGGTACCTGGTTCTGGCGATTATCGCGGGTATCGGCACTACCTGGATCCTGTTCAAACCGCTGGTGAAGTGGCAGCGTCATCCGGATATGCACGATCCGCGGCGGGTGCGATATCTGGTCATGCGCGTGCCCGTCTACCAGGCACTTTTGGGTACCGTCATCTGGTCTTTGGGCGTGATTGTCTTCAGCGGAGTCGCGTTCGCCTATGACAGCAAGATTGGCATGATGGTGCTGCTCACCTCGGTACTCGGTGGCGCAATGGTGGCGCTGTTGACCTATCTGATTGCGGAGCGCATGGTGCGTCCGGTTGCTGTGGAGGCGCTGGCGCGTAGGGCTCCGGATTCCTCGCTGGAGCCACCGATTGGTCACCGCCTGCGCCAGACATGGGTGTTGACCAGTGGTGTTCCAGTGGTGGCAATCCTGCTTGTGCTGATTGGTCAGCGCCGTGGCCTATTCACAGATGATGCGGCAGATTTGCTGCCCACCATCACCGCGCTGGCAATTCTGGCTCTGATTACCGGCTATTTCGGCACGATGCTGGCCAGCATGTCCATCGTTGACCCGATTCGGGATCTCACGGGCGCAATTAACAAGGTCCGCCAGGGCCAGGTGGATACGCGCGTGCCTATTTACGACGGCTCCGAGATGGGCGTTCTCCAGGCAGGCTTCAATGAAATGATGCGCGGCCTGCAGGAGCGTCAGCGGGTGCGTGACCTCTTCGGCCGTTACGTCGGCTCTGAAGTCGCTCGTAAGGCCCTGGAAGAAAAGCCGACTCTAGGCGGCGAGAATCGCCTCGTCGCAGTGCTATTCGTGGACGTGATTGGTTCAACCAACTTCGCGGAGAAGAACTCGCCAGAGGTCGTTGTCCGCGAACTCAACGCCTTCTTCGACCACGTTGTTGACTGTGTGCACCGCAATAAGGGCATTATCAACAAGTTCCAGGGTGACGCAGCTCTGGCTGTCTTCGGCGCTCCCCTGCCCCTCGACGACACGGCTGGTCACGCCCTCACCGCAGCCCGTGAACTGCGCGAGGAACTGCTCGATCTCCAACTCAGCGCTGGCATTGGCGTCTCCGCCGGTCATGTCGTCGCCGGCCACATCGGTGCTCGTGACCGTTTTGAATACACGGTTATTGGTGACGCGGTTAACCAGGCTGCCCGTCTGACTGAGTTGGCTAAGGACACCCCGGGCCGCGTGCTCGCTACAGCTTCCACTATCCGCCTGGCCAACGAGGACGAGCAGGCTCGCTGGACCACTCTGAAGTCTGTGGAGCTGCGCGGCCGTACGCACATGACGCAGCTTGCGCGCCCGGTGCGCCCGACGCTTGCCGACGAGGCCTAGGGGGCAGCGGACTCGTCGGTCTCGCCAACCTGCGTACCCTCCCACAAATCCTTTACGTTGGAGGAATGACTGACAGCCGCTCCAGCTCTAGCACCAACCCCAGACCTCGCATGCTCGTCCCCGACGCTGCGCGCGGATTCGCTCTTCTCGGCATCGCTATCGCGAACATTGCCACTGCCTGGCTGGTTGCAAGCCCCGAGCTGCCCGGAGCATTCTTCGGCGGCGTCATAAACGACAGCATCGCCGACAAAGCCACCGTGCTTTTTACCGCTGTGACCGCACACAATCGCGGGCTGCCGATGTTCGCAACGCTGCTCGGCTTCGGTGTGGGACTCATCGTCCGCAGTTTGGCCAGGAGAAACTTTCCACGGTCGCGGGCGCGAGTGGTCGTCGTAAAGCGATATGCGTTCCTGGGGCTGTTCGGCATCGCGCACATGCTGTTTCTGTTCTTTGGCGACATCATGTTTCTCTACGGCATCTGCGGCATCATCCTGGGGCTGCTTATGGGGCTTAGCAACAAGGTGCTGACGATTCTCGCGTGGATTGCGCTGACGATCAACGCTGCACTGAGCCTGCTGTTTTTGGGATTCGTAATTGCGATGCCCGACGCCGAGTTCGTCGGCTCCGACATGAGCGAGTTCGTCAACGGCGGTGCAATTGAAACGAGTTACCTGGATATGCTCGCCGCGAACCTCCAGGTCCTGACAATGAGCATCACTACCCTGCCACTGCAGCTGTTCCTCTACCTGCCGGTGATGATGATCGGCTTCGTGTGGGCTCGCAAGGGCGTGCTTGACGACGTTGACGCGCACCGTCCCCTGCTTATTCGGTGGCTCGTGGTGGCCGTGATTGTCGCCTTCGGTGTCGGAATCCCTATGGGGTTGGCAGCGATTGGAGTTCTTCCAGCCGGACAGCACATGGCCTTCTTGGTAATTAATAACTTTGCCGGAGTGTTCGCCGGTCCTGGCATCCTAGCCGGGCTGGCGTTGGCGCTGCAGCCGCTCCAACGACGCCTGAACGAGGGCGCCGCTGTGCCTGGTTGGCTGGTGCCGATTGTGGCGCTCGGCAAGCGTTCGATGACGGGCTACCTGATGCAGTCGGTGATCTTCTTTGTGCTGGTGTACCCGTTTACTCTGAACATCCCGCGCAACATGGGCGCGTTCGTGCAAACCCTCATCGCTGTAGGCGTCTGGTTGGTGACCCTGTTGGCCGCGTGGGCGATGGAGCGTCGCGGCATGCAGGGGCCGTTTGAGAAGGTGCATCGCCGGCTGTCGTACGGGCCGACGATGCGGGCGGAGGTGGCCGGAGTGGGAGGCCCCAAGCCAACTCCGCAGGAGGCGCCGGGTGCGGCGGACACGCCAGGTGTGGCGGGCGCTTAAGTGCTCTGCACCCATTTCGCCCCTGCCGCGGCTAACGGTCAATGCGCTACTTGCCCTTACGCGTTGCCTTCACCACTCGCTTGGTGGTGCGCTTGACTGCCTTCCTGGTGGTCTTCTTCGCAGCCTTCTTCGTGGTCTTGCGAGTCGACTTCTTCGCAGCCTTCTTAGTGCCACCATCGGCGGCTTCCTTCGCGCGGCGCTCAGACAGCAGCTCGCAGGCGCGGGCATCGGTCAGAGTCTCAGGCGTATCCCCCTTGCGCAGCGAAGCATTGGTGACGCCATCGGTGACGTACGGACCGAAGCGTCCATCTTTCACCGACATCGGGCGACCGGAGACATCGTTGTCGCCCAGCTGCTTCAGCGGCGGCTTCGCAGCAGCGCGACCGCGGCGCTTCGGCTCAGCGTAGATACGACGCGCCTCGTGCAATGTCACGGTGAAAATCTGCTCTTCGTTAGCAAGTGAACGCGAGTCCGTGCCCTTCTTCAGGTACGGACCGTAACGACCATTCTGAGCAGTAATAACCTCGTTATCGACCGGGTCGACACCGACCTCACGCGGCAGGCTCATCAGCTTCAGAGCCTCTTCCAACGTGACAGTCGACGGCTCCATGGAGGAAAACAGCGAGGCCGTCTTCGGCTTCAGAGTTTCCTCGATGATTTCCGCGGTGCGCTTTTCCTTCTGCTTGGCAGCGGTCTTGGTTTCCCAGTTCTTCTTTCGCTTGCCCTCGGCAGCGCGCTGAGCGTCCTCTTCGGCGCGCTCAGCTGCGATGATCTCCTCAGCCTTGGCTACGACACCTTCGCGCTCTTCATCGGTGACCAGCTCGGTGACGTAGGGGCCGTAGCGGCCATCGCGAGCGACAATCATGCGACCATTGGCCGGGTTAATGCCCAGTTCACGGCCACCCTGCGGCATGGCCAGCAGCTTCTCGGCGGCGGCCAGGTCCAGCTCGTCCGGAGTCATGGCCTCCGGGATGTTGGCGCGCTGCACCTCGTCGGCACCGTTGTCACCGGCACCCGGGCGAGTGCGCTCCAGGTACGGTCCATAGCGGCCAACGCGAACGATGATCGGGTTGCCCTCGGCATCGTCGAAGAGGTGGAGCGAATTGACCTTCCGAGCATCAATCGATTCCAAGTTCACGTCGATGATGTTCTTCAGACCACCGTGGGTCGCAATGGCGTCGGCTCCCTTGTGGCGGTGATCCTTGTCATCACCGAAGTAGAAACCGGCCAGCCAGGTCGTGCGATCCTTGTTGCCCGCGGCAATGCCGTCGAGCTCATCCTCCAGCTCGGAGGTGAAGTCGTAGTTGACCAAATCGGAGAATGCTTCCTCCATCAGCCCCACCACGGCAAAGGCCACCCACGAGGGCACCAGAGCGTTGCCGCGGGAGTAGACGTAGCCGCGATCCTGAATGGTCTTGATAATCGACGCGTATGTCGACGGACGACCAATTCCCAGGTCCTCCATCTTCTTCACCAAGCTGGCCTCGGTGAAGCGCGCAGGCGGGTTGGTGGAGTGGCTGTCGGCACTGAAGTCCGTGGCCGTCAGGCCCTGGCCTTCCGTCAACTGTGGCAGACGCTTCTCAGCGTTGTCGGCGACCTTACGGCCGTCGGAAAGCGCGGAGACCTCGACGTATGCCTTGAGGAAGCCCGGGAAACGAATCGTGCGTCCGGTGGAGGCGAACTCGACGGCGTGCGTGTCGGTGGCGCCAGCGATGGTGACCTTCATGGACGTGCCGCGTGCGTCGGCCATCTGCGAGGCGACGGTACGCTGCCAAATCAGTTCGTAGAGCTTGAATTCCTCAGCATCCAGCGATCCCGCCAGCTGCCCCGGCGTTGCGAATGTCTCGCCAGCCGGACGAATTGCCTCGTGCGCTTCCTGCGAGTTCTTCACCTTGCGCGAGTACTGGCGCGGCGCATCGGCGACGTACTCCGAGCCGTAGAGCTCCAGCGCCTGCTTACGCGCGGCGTCGATGCCGGCCTTGGACAGCGTCGTGGAGTCGGTACGCATGTAGGTAATGTGACCGTTTTCGTACAGACGCTGCGCCACACGCATCGTGCGCTCAGAGGTGTAATGCAGCTTTCGGCCCGCCTCCTGCTGCAGCGTGGACGTCATAAACGGCGGGTACGGCCGGCGGGTGTACGGCTTCTCCTCCACCGACGCGACCTTGAGCTCAGAGCCCGCGAGGTCCGCCGCCAGAGTTTCGGCGAGCTGCTTATCGACGACCCGAATGCCCTCAGACTTCTTCAGCTGGCCACGGTCATCGAAGTCCCGGCCCTGCGCTACGCGCTGACCATCAACGCTGGTCAGGGTTGCGACAAATTCCTTCGGCTGGTTGGCATCAGCAGAAGCCGAACCGGTGTCCAAAGTTGCGGCGACATCCCAGTACTCAGCGGAGATAAACGCCATGCGCTCGCGCTCACGCTCGACGATGACCCGCGTTGCCACCGACTGCACACGACCTGCCGACAGGCGCGGCATGACCTTCTTCCACAGCACCGGGGAGACCTCGTAGCCGTAAAGACGGTCGAGGATACGGCGACCTTCCTGGGCATCAACCAGGTTCTGGTCCAGCTCACGAGTGTTGGCCGCGGCCTCCAAGATGGCCTGCTTGGTGATCTCATGGAACACCATGCGGCGCACCGGCACCTTGGGCTTTAGAACCTCCAGCAAGTGCCAGGCAATAGCCTCGCCCTCACGGTCGGGGTCAGTTGCGAGATAGAGTTCGTCGACTTCCTTGAGCTTGGCCTTCAGGTCAGCGACTTTCTTCTTCTTATCAGCGCTGACGACATACAACGGAGCGAATCCGTTGTCGACATTCACACCCAGACGAGCCCAGGGCTCCTTCTTGTAACGAGCCGGAACATCGGCTGCGCCACGGGGCAAGTCGCGAATGTGGCCCACCGACGCCTCCACGATGTAATCATCGCCGAGATACGGCTGAATCTTGCGAGCTTTCGTCGCCGACTCGACAATTACAAGGCGCTTGAGGCCGTCTGAATTCGCCATAGAAGTTTTTCTATCCTGCAACGTTGAATGTTTTTGACTGTTTAGATTCTTGTTTTCGTTTAAATCTTGGGGTTCTTGGCCGGACTCTGGCTGGGCTTCAGCTGTGAGAGGCCCGCAATCGGTTCCAACCGGTTCCGATCAGTGCAAATCAGTTCCCGGCCGCGTTCTCCCCGGAAGATTATCTGGAAAGAATATGAAGAATATAAGGAATACCGTACACACAATCTAGTTTGTCGCGTGGATTCCTCAAGTATCGGGCGGATTTTGGGTGTGACTGAAGGGGCTGCTGTGGGGGATCCCCGGTGGCCGGCAGTTGCCGACCCGACGACTGCTGTGCGGCTGGCCATGATCATCCCCGTGGCTGTCAGTGGCTGGTCACAACAGGCCGCAGCGGGCGCAGCCGCCGCAGCGGCCGCGTGATCGCGGGCTGCAAATGTGAAACTGTATGAGTTTATGACACTTTCAAGCCATTTTTCGGGCCATTTTTGTCATAAACGTAGTCAGTAACTCGGATTGACCCACTGCCCCCAGAAATGCAAAAATCCCACGCAGAAATTACTTTCCGCGTGGGAGAATCAAGGCTTACCCCATGAACACAACATGGGCCTTGAAAAGCCAAAAATTCCGCGAACCAAACTGAACAAACGCCCAGTTCACCCCGGAAACGGTTGACTTACAGAGGCTTCACGTCCAGAGCCTGCGGACCCTTCTGGCCCTCACCAATCTCAAACTCGACTGCCTGGTTCTCTTCCAGCGTCTTGAAACCAGTGCCCTGGATCTCGGAGTAGTGAACGAACACGTCGTTGCCACCGTCAGCTGGGGCGATAAACCCGAAGCCCTTCTCCGAGTTGAACCACTTCACAGTACCCTGTGCCATTACAAAACTTCCCAACTTCAGGATTCGATAAAACAAGTATTCGCCACGCACATCCGGCCACACACGATGGGGTAAACACGGCCAAAGCACCCTTTCGCCTCGTGCGAGTTTTTGCTGGGTGCCCGTTGGCGGGCGATACACTCAAAAAGTCTGCCACGTTTGGGGCGCGAGCGCCGATTAGGAACAGCTTCTTGCCACCCCCGTAAACCCGTGTTCGGAGTCCGGAGAAACTGGGGTGTCGAATAGCGAGAATGTGGCTGATAGGAAGCGTCGTCAAGCATATGAAGTGCGCGTTTACAGGAAAGGGTGGTGTCGGTGGAATCGTTTGGGCGGGAGCTGCTGGGGCCGGTTATTCGTGCGCATCCGCGGGCGACGGTGACGCACATTGCGGATCTTCCTGCACGCGCTGGCGTGACTGCGCCTTGGCCTGAGTGGGTGCCAAGTTGGCTGAGAGAAGTGCTGGTAGATCGCGGAATTGAGAACCTGTGGACTCATCAGGCGACAACCGCGAACCTCGCCCGCGAGGGCGTGCACTGCGTCGTCGCGACGGGCACGGCGTCGGGTAAATCGCTCGGCTACCTGCTGCCCGTGCTCACAGAACTGTCCGCCACCCCCGCGGCCACCGCGCTGTACCTCTCTCCGACCAAGGCGCTGGGCGCCGATCAGCTGGACACTGCACGCGCGATGGCGCCGGTGTCGCTGAGCTCGCTGATTTCGCTTTACGACGGCGACACCCCGCAAGACGCCCGGCGCGCCATCCGCGACCATGCCCGCTGGGTGTTTACCAACCCCGATATGCTGCATGTTTCGGTGCTCGGCAACCATGTTCGGTGGACGCGGATGCTGCGCAACCTGCGCTATATCGTCGTCGACGAATGCCATGCCTATCGAGGCGTGTTCGGCGCCAACGTCTCTCAGATTCTGCGTCGCCTCCTGCGGCTATCCCGCGAGTACGGCGCCTCGCCGACCGTGATTTTTGCCTCTGCGACGACCAACGACCCCGCTGACCAGGCTCGTCGCCTCATCGGCGAGCCTGTCGAGGCCGTCACCGAAGACGGCGCCCCGGTCGGCGAGCGAACTATCGCCCTGTGGGAACCCGGCCTACTCCCCGACCTCCAAGGCGAGAACGGCGCACCCGTGCGCCGCCCCGCCCCGACCGAGGCCGCGGATATCATGGCCGACCTGCTTGTCGAGGGCGCCCGCACCCTGACCTTCACCCGTTCGCGAAGCAGTGCTGAGAAGGTAGCGCTCGGCGTGCGCGAGCGCCTGGAGAAGCGTCGCCGCAGCGATATCGCTGAGCGCATCGAGTCTTACCGCGCCGGCTACCTGGCCGAAGAGCGCCGCGACATCGAGCGCATGCTCGATGACGGCACTCTGCTAGGTGTGGCCACCACCAATGCATTGGAGCTGGGCATTGACGTCGGTGGCCTCGACGCGGTGGTGCAGGCCGGTTTCCCGGGCACGGTCGCTTCATTCTGGCAGCAAGCCGGCCGCGCGGGCCGTCGTGGTCAGGGCGCACTGGTGGTGTTGGTGGCTCGCGATGACCCCATGGACACGTACTTGGTCCACAACCCGTCCGCACTGCTGGGCAGGCCGGTGGAAAAGACCGTCTTCGATCCCCGCAACCCACATGTGGTGTGGTCACACCTCTACTGCGCGGCTGTGGAGAAACCCGTCACCACCAGCCAGCTTCAAGCGTGGGGAACCATGCCCGTAGCCGAAGACATGGTGGCCGCAGGCTGGTTGCGCAAGCGCACCTGGGAAGGACAAGAACCCGTCTACTACCCGACCGACCGCGATGAGGGACCGCGCATTGCCACTGCCCACGATGCCGTGAACGTCCGTGGCGGCGATGGTCAGGAAGTGGCTATCGTCGACCAGACCGATGGCCGACTGCTTGGCACCATCGATCTTGGCCGTGCGATGCAGCAGGTCCACGACGGTGCCGTCTACTTGCACCGCGGCGAGTCCTACCTTGTCGACCAGCTGGACTTCGACAGCCTCGTAGCCCTGGTCCACCCCGAGCAGCCACGCTATTCCACCAGCTCGCGCATGGACACCACCATCCGCATTCTGGACGTTGACGATATGCGCCACTACCAGGGCTTACAGGTCGCCTCCTGCCAGGTCGAGGTCTTTCACCAGGTCACCTCCTATCTTCGCCGCCTGGATACCGGCGAGATTCTCGACAGTGTTGAACTTGACTACCCTCCACAGCGTTTGGTCACGCGTGCCGTGGCCTACACAATGCCCGAGTCCACCCTGCGCTCCTGGGGTGTGGGCTCCGACATCGCGCCGGGGGCTCTTCACGCAGCCGAGCACGCGGCTATCGGCATGCTGCCTCTGATTGCCACCTGCGACCGCTGGGACATCGGCGGTGTTTCCACGGTCATGCACGCCGATACCCAGCAGCCCACCGTTTTTGTGTACGACGGGCACCCTGGTGGTGCGGGGTTTGCCGACCGTGGCTACGAGGCCTTCGCTCAGTGGATTCGCGCGACCCGCGATGCCGTCGCCGCCTGCGAGTGCGAATCCGGCTGCCCATCGTGCATCCAGTCGCCCAAGTGCGGCAATGGCAACGATCCGTTGGACAAGGCCGGTGCAATCAAGGTGCTCAGTGGGGTATCGCGCGCGCTTAACGACGGCCAGTAGCAGCATCCTCCACCGCTACCGGCCCTGCTCTGGACGTGGCTTTTCTCTCCTTTCGTTGGACGCTGACCTGCACGTCCTCCCCATCAATCTCACAGGTCACAAGGCGTGCGTGGTTAGCTTTTGCGATTGACCCCGCAGCTTTGCAGGCGTCGTCGCTCTCTTGCGCTGCCACGGCGCCGGCCACCGCGGCCAGGTCCGCTGCTACCGCTGCCTGCCGAGCCTGCACCACCCTCACCCCGGCTGTAACTCCAACCAAAGTCAGAACGACGAAAGCGGCGATGAACAGTGCAGCTGCGACTGTGGTGGAACCTTCTTCTTCGCGGAGAAGGCGGGCTGTCACGTTTCTCATGACGATGCCGCTCTTTCCCGCAGTGCGACCGCGCGTGCTTCCAGCGAAAATGGCCCCGCTGAGCGCCGAATGGTCACGCGCACGGTACCGGAGGTTTCCGATATCGCGACCTGCCCATCCGCGTCTGCGCGAAGCTCGGCTACTGTCTCCGCATCGCCCCGCGCCTCAGCCCGTGCGATGGCTCCGGCTGCGTCGGTAAGCCCTAGGTACATTGCGATGGTGACCAGCCCGGACAGAGCCGTGACCATGACCGTGACCAGCGCCGCGAGACCGAAAGCGGTTTCTACCGTCGTTTGGCCTTCGTCGCCGACGCACAGGCGATGAAGCGTAGAGCGGATGCGGCTAGACATCGGTGTTGAGCGCCCTTTCGATGATGTCGGTGAGCGCCTGGGTGATATCGCCGCCGGTCACGACGGTGTAGAGCAGGGCTCCGAAAGCGGCGGCCGCAATAGTTCCGAGAGCATATTCCACGGTTGACATGCCGTTTTCCTCAGTTGCCAGAGCGTGCAGACGCTTGTGCAAATACGAGCGCAGCTGGGACTGCGCAGCGGTCAGCGGATTGGTTGAAGAGTTGGTTGGAAGGTTGGTCGGATGGTTGGAGTTTTGAGTGGTCATGAGTGTTTTCCCCTGTGTGGATGTCGAGTGACAGGTCAGTTGTGAGATGTGATGTGCATTGACGCGCGTTGATGCATGTTTGGATTGCAGCGCGGCAGGCGGCCCGCGCGCGCAAGCGAGTACGCAACCGAGAAAACAACCAGTACCGCATCCGGCGCGTGCCAGCGCGCGGGGCTTGGCGCAGAAGTGCCCACGCTTCATGACGGCATCAGTCCTGCAAACATTTCGTCGGCAAGCCCAGCGATGGTGGGCACCAAACCCAGCACCACAAACGCGGGTAGAAAGCACAACGCCAGCGGCCCGGCAATGAGGACACCAGCCTTTTCGGCGACGGCTTGCGCCGCATCGTGCGCTTGACTGCGGTACGTGGCAGCGGTGTCCTCCAACGCCTGCGCCAGAACGGTGCCGGATTCGGCTGCACGGCGCCCAGCTGTCGCCAGGGGCACGAGCCCGGTTGTGGCAGCAAGGCTTTCCCAAGTGGAGTGCGCGCCCACGGACAACCTGGCGGAGCACTGTCGAAGTGGCTCGGCCAGCTCAGGGTTTGCACCATCGGCAGCTGCTGCCATGGCCTGCGACAACGGCATACCGGAGCTCAAACAAGCGCCAATGATGTCGAGGGCCGCTGCGGCATCGAGCAGCACAGCCGGGCTGATGCGCTCACCGCCAATGACAGTTCGCACACGTTCCCGCACCTGTGCGGCAATCTGCGCCACCCGATTGGTCACCTGTCGACGTAGGCCTCCTCGCACACGAGCATCCGACTCGGCTACCAATTCGGGCAGTCGGCTGCGGACGGGATTGAACGTCGGCAAGCAGAGGTAGACGGCGATGAGAAGTGCGGCGGCAATCATTGTCCGGCCTCCGCACGATCGATGATGACGACCGCCCATTCGATGCCCGCGCACACCAGCCCGACACCGATGACCAGCACAATTCCTCCGATGCCGCGACTGAGGAACTCGAATGGGGAAGCCCCGAACGCTTGCCCCATGACCAAACCGAACACCGGCAGTGAAGCCAAGATGGCGATCGTCATGCGTGGCCCCGCCAGCGCGGCAGACGTCTGTGATCGATGCGCCTGACGAGCCTGCAAATCACCCCGCGCGCAGTCCAGCAACCCAGCCAAACTCAGACCGTGTTGCTGCGCCACCGTCCACATACGCCCAATCCGGCGCAGTTGCTCCGAAGATTCTTCGCCCTCCCACGGGTCGGCGAAGTTCGCGCGATGCGCCGCGTGCGCGAGATGATCAGCCAACACAGTCTCATCCCCTGACCTGCGCAATTCCGCTGCTGCCGCGTTGAGCGCTCGTGAAGCCGCCGCTCCTGCGCGCAACTGCGCGGTCAAGGTCTCCAGCACTACCGCAGCGCTGTCCGCTTCCCGACGTTCACAGCGCCTCTCCCCCACAGCGCGCACTACTGCCCCTGCGGTGCGACCCAGCAACAGCCCGGCTATGACACCTGGAATCCCGGCGAGCCACAGCAACACGAGTGCTGGGCCTGCAACGATGAGGATTGATAGTCCTGCAGTTCGATTCGCACTGCCAGTGCTTACTGCACTCGACCCCGTGGAACCAGCACCAAGTCCAACCATGCGCTGCAACCACTTCAGCCCGCCGGACACCTCGCGGCCACGGCCTGCCAGTGCTCGCGAGCGCACCGCCGCCGAGCTGTCCGGCCAGATAGCGACCGCCGCAGCCGCTCCCCCAATGAGCATCGCCACGCTAAACCCTTCCCCCATAGCTGTTAATCTCCCCGTCTAATCCCCTGACTTTTCCTCTAGTCATTCCATCGGGTATTCCACCGGTTATTCCCCGCCGACCAGCAACTTCTGCAACGCTTCCCAACCCGGCCCAGGCCCATCCCGAGCAGTCCAGACCTCCACCACCTCCGGTGGGTTACCGCGTAGCAGCCCGATCTGTGCCAGCCTGCGAACATCAGCGCGTTCGACCACCAACACCACCTGCACCGCCGAGACCAACTGCGCATGCAGCCCGGCGCGACCAAGGCCACCGATCAGCCCCAAGGTCTCAAAGCGCGCCACGACATCCCCAATGCGGTTGGCGTGAATTGTCCCCGCCCCACCGCGATGCCCCGTATTCAACGCTGCCAGCAGATCCACCACTTCGGCGCCTCGAATCTCCCCGACGACAATGCGGTCGGGACGCATGCGCAACGCCTGCTTCAGCAACTCCTGCTGCCCAATCGCACCGGCGCCCTCCAGGTTGGCGGCCCTGGTCACCAGCTTCACCACATGCGGATGCTGAGGCTGCAGCTCCGGAGTGTCCTCGATACACACAATGCGCTGGTCAGGATTAACTTCTGAGAGCATCGCCGCCAATAGCGTGGTCTTTCCCGCACCCGTGCCACCGGCGACAATAAACGACAGCTGTCTCGCCACGATTCCCCGCAACACCGGCAGAATTTTCGGTGGAAATAGCCCGACATCGCATAGCTCCGCAAGTCCGCGACGAGCCGGACGCAGCACCCGCAGGCTAATCTGAGTGCCGGTCGCCGACGGTGGGGAAAGCACCGCATGAACTCGCACACCACAGCCGCCGACACCACCAGGAATATGGCCGTCTGCCCAGGGTTGCGCGTCGTCAAGCCTTCGTCCACACCGCGACGCGAGCCGCACCGCATACGCGCGCACCTCGCCCTCGTCCGCGAAGGAAATCTCGGCGCGCTCCAGTCCGTTGCCGGCGTCGACCCAGACCTCGCCCGGCGCGGTGACCAGCACATCGCTGACACCCGGGCGTCGCAACAGCGCATCCAACACACCCGCGCCCACTGTTTCCTCGCGAATCGTGCGTAGAATCTCCAGCACCTTCACATCGGAGACAACCCCCGAGGTCTCTGCGCGAATGATGTCGGCGACCTCGCTATGCGATGCCACCCCAGGCCGCTCCGCAAGCGCCGTCCGCACCGCCGCCAACAGCCTGACGTCATCCATCGCCACCACCGCCGACAAGGGCAAACATCGCTTCCAATCCCCGCGTCAGCTTGCCGACGGTTCCAGCGAGCCCGCCCACATCTATCTCGTGAGCTACCTTCTTGCAGTACTCAATCTCACCAACAATAGGCAGGTCGAGAGCGTATTCCACCTCTTCGACACTGATATCGCGGTGCTGCTGGTACCTCACTGCAAGATTTGGGGTGAACCCCGCCTGTGCACAGATGCTCGCCAAGTGCCCAGCGGCTGCGATGGCTCGAACGGAGGTGGGCAGGACTATGACGGTGTCATCGGCAAGCGCGCCGAGAGTGGTGACGTACTCCACCTGCTTCGGGCAGTCCACGATGACCGTAATTCCGGCATGAATAAGGCAACTAATGGTGCTGGCAATGTGCCGGACATCGTCGGGCCTGTCGGTTCTGTCGGTGCTGTCGAATTTGTTGTTCGCAGAGGCGTGGTTGTAAGTCGTCTCGGGCGTGCGACTGCGAGTCCACGTCAACACTTTCAGAGCGGGTGATCGTGGGCAGGATGGCAGTGCTTCGTAGAGTGCCGCCCCGTCGAGACGGCCATCAGCAGCCGAGAAGTCCTGCCACCTCAGTCCCGGTTCCGTTTCCATCCCGAGCACCAGATCAATGCCTCCTGCCAATGCGTCCGCGTCCACCAAACAGATGGGCCTTTCGCGGGAAAGAACCAATGCACTCGCCGCCGCGGCAATGGAAGCCCCGGCACCGCCGACCGCAGGAACCAACATCAGGCACGTTGCCGTGGAATCGGTTGTAGTTGCCGGCACGTTCGGTACGGGTTCTGTACCCGGTGCTGTAATCACGTCTGCGAAGGCAGGTGACGCTGGGTTCTGATGGTGGTTCAGGTGGTTCGAGCGGTTTTGGCAATCGGAGGGCTTCGGAGCATCCGGGCGTACGTCGCCACGGCCGAGCAGCTCGACAATATCGACGTTGTCCGCGGGCAAACTGGCGCTGTAAACAGGAGCTAAAACCTCCGCTACCTGCGCATCTTCCGCCTCAGTATCACTGCGGACCAGAAAGATCGCTCCCTCACTATGAGGCCGTCCGGCTAATCTTCGGGCTGCCGGTGCATCGACGAACACCGCTGGTGCCCGACGCCACAGGGCCGATGAAACTCCCGCTCCTGTCGATACTGACGATGGGGAAGGCTCTGGGGCTGATGATGATAGTGATGCTGGCGGCGAAGCAAATGTTTGTGCGGCCACTGACGCTGCAGCCACAGGTGGCACGGTCTCCTGCACACAGTCACGACCGGTAGCAGCGACTATGAGCGCAACCTCTTCACGCAGCGCTTCATCATCGACGGCGTTGACTACTGGATTTGTTGGAGCCTCGGTTCGCTGAGCCATGGACAGTTTCTTGATCGCCATGGCCATAGCGTGCACTACAGGGCGGATTCAATGATGCCCGCAAGGGGCCAAAACCTCGCTGTCTGTGGATAATTTTCAGACTGTGGATAACTGCAGAACGCCATGTCGCCTTTGCCTTATGGCTACTGCGCGGCATGACTACTGCGCGGCCTGGCCAATGCAAGTTAGTGACTGCGTTTATGTCAGGTGGCGTTGGGTCGATGCGAGTTAGTGACTGTGTTTATGACAAAAATGGCACGAAAAATGACTTGAAAGTGTCATAAACTCATACAGTTTCACATTTGCAGCCCGCAATTTTTACTACGTACCCCTCAACATTGGGCCAAAAAGGGGCGACGCCCCGCGCCGGGGGGGGGATTGGCGCGAGGCGTCTTTAACCGGCTCGGGGGGGGGGATTGAGCCGGGGCGGCCTCGCAGTCTGTTTCTAAAAAGAACAAGAAGGGGCCAGCCACGTCCAAGTATTACATATCCCGAGGAATCTGCAAATACCTTACAAAGGATTTAATGCCCAATATGTTCGATGTCACGTTTCCTCGATTAATCGCGCCCAGGAAATGCCGCGCCCCAATCGCCGCCAAGCCCCCACGACCGCCACCGGCCCAATCGCCCCAATCCCCCACCCAGCAGTTAAACACTCATAATGCTCTCCCCGTGCCCGACATCCATGGGTAAGCTCGGAGTCTATGAACACCGGCGAGAACAAGGCTTCAACAACGCCGCAGCCGCGCGCTTCTACGGACACGAGCAGCTCTAAAGATGCCCAAATCGCTGCAGGCCTCCACGCCACCGCTGACTCTCGCGTCGCTGCGTTCTTTGACCTGGATAAAACCATTATTGCCAAGAGCTCGGCATATGCGTTCAACAAGCAATTCCTCGAGCGCGGCATCATTTCGCCGACAGACATGCTGCAAATGGCGCTCAGCCATGCCCTATACATGTCGCAGGGACACGATGAGGCGCAAATGGAGGCCACCCGCGAGCAGTTTTCCGCCCTTATCGCTGGTCACAGCGCCAGGGAGCTGCGCCAGGTCGCCATCGAAACCCTAGAGCAGAACATCACGCCGTACATCTACGCCGAGGCATTGGAGCTCATTCGTGAACACCGCGCACAGGGGCATCAGGTGTTCATTATCTCGGCATCGGCTCGGCAGATTGTTGAGCCCATTGCGCAGGCGCTCGGTGTCTACAACGTGGTGGCCACCGAGCTGGAGGTCCGCGATGGGCTCTTCACGGGTGAAACGGAGTTCTTCTGCCGAGGCGAAAACAAGGCCGTGCAGATGCGTCGGATAGCGGAAAAGCGCCAGTTCGACCTGGCCGAATGCTTTGCGTACTCGGATTCCATCACTGATGAGCCCATGCTGTCTGCAGTCGGCCATCCCGTTGTGGTCAATCCCGATCGCGCCCTGCGCAAGATTGCGACGGAACGTGAGTGGCCTGTGCGCCAATTCCGGAATCCCGTCCCGCTGTTTCGCGCGCCGTCGAAACGCAATGCTGCAATTCTTGCCGGCGTCACACTGGCGCTTGGCGCGGGTGCGACGCTGTTGGCACTGCGCAACAACGACGACGAGTCAAAGGCCGACTAACCCACCATCCGGCAGCCGGCCCGCCTACACCGCTTCGGCGATACCGCGCGCTTCCACGGCACCGGCCTTCAGCCCCTCCAGGTGCAGGAGAATCCACGCACGCAGGCCATCGGCGCTTCCCGACGCAAACCCCTCTGCGGCCTCGACATACTCCTGGCGGTGGCGAGTCCAGTAGACCTCGGGCACGGCCAAGCCACGCGGATCCAGGCCGGTTGCGACAGTTGTCAGTCGCGAGGCGGCGCGGGCGATGATGCCGTTGTGATACTCGAAGGGGCGCAGAGTCAGCAGCTCACCGTGCACAATCGCCGAGAGCACACCAGCATGAATCTGGCTGCGGCCAGTGATGAAGTCACCGAGCACGTGCAGACGCTGCTCCTTCATCGCGGACGAGAGCTTGTCATCACCGACCGGACGGCCGGCCTTCATCCGCGCCTCGGAACCGTCTTCAGTTTCACCTGCGGGCGATGCGTTCAACGCAAACTTGGCCAGCACCTGCTGCGGAGCGCGCTGCCACACGCGGGTGGTCTCACCAATTGACTCCGGGGAAATGGTGTCGGCAACCCGCAGGGCTGCTGCGAGTACGGGATCGGTGATGTTGCCGTCGTCGGGAAGCGATGGCTCGCCGCCTTCTAGCCACGCCGATGCCCGAGCGCCACGCAGGACCGACTCGGAGCCGGTGACGTTGTGCTTGCGCAGGTTGGCTTTGTGCCTATGGACGGACTGGATGGCCTTGGCCGCGACATCAGCCGCGTGTGCAACGCCGTCGAGCTGCCACAGGGGCGCGAGGGGGTCCTTGGGGTCAAGCTGCGGAATAGCAGCGGCGGGAGCACTGTCAGCGCGACCGGCACCCGATTCAGATGCCTTCGCCTGCGCTGCCTCACGCTCTGCGCGCTTCTTCGCCGACACGGAGGACACACCCAGGCTCATGCCAGCTAGGCCACCCTTTCCGACACCGGCGCCATTGCCGTCACCCTTTCCGACACCGGCACCAACTCCATCGGCTCCACGCACGTTCTCAGGCTGATTGTTCATATCCCACACCCTAATTCTTCACCGCTAAGTAAGTGACAAACTTATATAGAAATGGTCAAAGATGAGAAAAACTTCAACGAGTTCTTGGCTTTTTCGCCCTTATGGCGCGCCCTACCCACAATCAGAGGTAGTATGGCAGTTTGTAACTGCAGTTTTAAAGTTTCAAACCATCTTTTCCAACCATCTGCGTAGGAGGAAGTACACGTGAGCAACGACGATACGAAGGGTCTCTTTACCGACGGCACCGAACCGCGTGTTACCGCTATCCCGCTGAGTGATGTGGATAGCAACGCATCGGGTGATGCTAGCGTCGGCCAGCTCGTGTCTAATGCTTCTTCGCAGATTTCCGCTCTGGTTCGCTCTGAGATTGAGCTGGCCAAGGCCGAAATTGCTGGCGAGGCTAAGAAGGGCGCAGTTGGCGGTGGCTTCTTCGCGGTTGCCGGCGTCGTCGCACTGTACTCCTCGTTCTTCTTTTTCTTCTTCCTCGGCTGGCTGCTGGATGTTTGGCTGCCAACCTGGGCTGCGTTCCTCATCGTTTTCGTTCTGATGCTGGTCATCGCCGGTGTTGCAGCACTGCTGGGTCTGAAGAAGGTCAAGTCGATCCGCAAGCCGGAGAAGACCATCGAGTCGATGCAGGAGCTGAAGGGGGTCGTGCCGTCGGGGTCGGCGAAGAAGTCTTCGCAGTCGAACGGTATGTACACCTAAAGGCTTGAAAGAAATTGGGCGGGACTTTGTTGGTCTCGCCCTTTTGTCTTATTCAGTCCCGGTTTAAGCCCTTCGGATAAGGTATTTTCCCCTCATGACCTCCCTCCGCGATTCTCTCACTGGCCCCTGGCGTCATCGTCTCATTCACGTCCGCGGCCAGCGCCTACACATCGCCGAGTGCGGCCGCCCCTCCGATCCGCTCGTGTTGTTTATTCACGGCTCGACTGGCGGTTGGTTTGAATGGCGCGAGGTTTTGCCGCTGCTTAACGACGACTCGGGCGATCCCCTCCCCGTGCACGCTGTGGCTATTTCTATGCGTGGCTACGGTCAGTCCGACCGAACACCGCAAGGCTACGATCCGTTTGAGGCGGCCCAGGACATCGCCTCATCGATTCGCTCGTTGGGGCATTCGACCGCGCTGCTGGTCTGTCAGGGGTTCGGCACCTGGGTGGCGTGGACGTTGGCTTCGCGGCAGCCCAATCTTGTCTCCGGAATTATTGGTTGTGGTGCTGCACATCCGAAAGTGTGGCTGAACCAGTTGAAGAGCCCGTGGTCGGAGGACTTCCGCAGTAGCCTGGCTCCTCTGCTGCGCCGTTCGTGGTGGGACTCGCGGCCACGGGTACCGCAGTTGCGTCGCAATAAGTTCAGCACGCAGGCGGCTGAGGCTCGCCAGCAGCGGCTTATTGACCGCATCGTGCGCGAGTCCATGTCCACCACCGGGCAAGGGTTTGCCGAGACCCCCGAGGGAAAACAGACCGCGGAACTCATGGCTGACAGCCTGGCCAGTGGGGCACTCCGCCCTGCACTGGCTCACATGAATTGGTGGACGCGACCGGCTCCGGCCGCTTTCCGCAAGTGGTTGAGTGCGGTGGAGGGCTCGTCGAAAAGCGATGAGCACACGGTGCTGCTCGTCGGCGAGCAGGACACTCGTACCCCACGTGCGCTAGTGGAGCTCAGCTCGAGTCACGTGCGCGTTGTGCCGGATTGTGGGCACTTCCTGCCGGCAGAGAAACCTCAGGCTGTGGTGCAGGCAATCAGGGATCACCTGCACTGGTTGCCGGAGGGGTCTTAGACTCAGGCTCGGCTGAAGCTAGCCGGAACTCTCCTGCGGTTGCGGCTGGGGCTGACCTGTCCACAGACACACAACTTTCCGCTTACCCCGCCACGCACTGCTGCGTGCCGATGGCCCCGTAGTTATTCATCGCCTCATCGATGTGTGGCTGGACCTCGGCGTGCGTCAGCGCGTAACCAGTCTGGTCATTGTTCACACCGGCACCGAAGACCAAGCCCAGGATCTGGCCCTGCGGCGTAATCAGTGGGCCGCCCGAGTTGCCGTGGCGCACATCCGCCTTCAGAACATAGGACTGACGCTCGTGCCGAGTCGACGAATAAATATCCGGGCCTCGAATAATGATGTTCTCCGTCACGCGCGCAGGTGTGGCCTTAAAGGGCCCGGACTCGGGAAAGCCCAGCACTACCGCGTCATCGCCCGGACGAGCTTCCTGATCTGCCCACTGCATGGGCTCCAGAGGTAGGTCGGTGGTTCGGAGCAGGGCGACGTCGTCAAGCGGATCGTAGTGCACGACGTTCGCGTCAGCCATGCCGACCACGGTTTCCAGTCGAACAGTGGTGGCACCGGCAACCACGTGCGCGTTGGTCAGAATCAGATCCGGCGCGATGACAAAGCCCGTGCCCTGCAGCAAGCGTTCGCACTGCGGGGCCTCGCCCAAGACGCGGACGATGGACGGTCGAATACTGTCGACGACACCCTGTGAAATCACATTGGGGTCGGCGGGTTCATCGGGGACGTTCTGCTTGTAGCCGAATGGCGGAGCGATGGCGGGCATTCCATCATCGCGAAGCTGACGGAGGATGCCACTGAAGCCGTCGCTCCATTCGTCGGGCGCGACCTGGTCAATGAGGTTCATGCCCTTGGACTCACGTACCCAGTCGGCGAACTGCCCGGGCACGGCGGTGGCCAGGGGTACGGCGATCATCCATGTCACTACCAGCGCAGTCACGGACTGCACGATGGCACCGAGGCTCGAATCCAGGCCGACGGCCAACGGCGAGCGAATGGTATTCCGCAGCGACTGCCCTGCCACTGTTCCCACCGCATGACCAATCAACGCCAACAGAATCACCGTGCCGAGGCCCAAGAGAACCTTTCCCGACTGGTTCTCGACCTGCGCCATAGCTAGCGGCGCCAAGGGCACACCAATGACCAAGCCCAGGACAACGCCCAAAATGGCCATAATCGACGAGACGGCGCCCTGCTGCCAGCCGACGATAAGCGTGAAAATGAAAATCGCCAGCAGCGCAACGTCAAACACAGCGATTGCAGGCATCATCGTCGGCCTCCCTTCAGTACGGACAGTTTTTCACCATTAGCGGAACGCGCGAGCACTGGCAAAAGTTTCTGCACGTTGGTGTCGTCCCACGGTTCTGACCAGCCGGCCACGTCTAGCAAGTAGGACAGCACGCCGCCGGTAAAGCCCCAAACGACGAAGTCACCAACCTTAAATGCCGGTCCTGTCCAGCCGTGATAGCCCAGCATCATGCGGTTGTCCGGATTCGTCAGGTGGCTAATTGGCACATTGAGCACCGATTCCGTCTCTGCAGGGTCGACCACACGCAGCGGATGCGGTGCATGCCAATACGCCAACACCGGATTCACCGCGAAGCCAGTCCGCGAAATGTCAATCGAGTCCAGCACCCGCACCGGTGTCACCGTCTCTCGGTTCAGGCCGGTTTCTTCCTCGGCTTCACGCAGCGCGGTATCGATTTCATCCACGTCCTCGGGATCGACACGACCGCCCGGAAAAGCCATCTGGCCTGCATGCTTACGCAGGGTTGTCGCCCTGTGTGTAAGCACCACGCTGGCATCCTCCGGCCGTTGGTGCGCCTCCGCATCACCGCTGATCAGCACCAACACCGCCGACCGCGCCGGATTCCGCAACGGTTTCTCCTGCGTCGAGGAGTCTCGCCGCAACTTCGCAAACGCACGCTTCACGCTTGACGACGAAGCGGAGCGACCGGCCACCTGCTGCTCCGAGTGGCCTGTTGTGGCGTGGCTGGCGCTGCTGGCGTGACCTGCCGCGTCGTGATCAGCGCTGACCAGGTGCGGCGGCAAACTATTGGTCAACCATTTCGGCAGATACAGCCCCGAGCTTGCGTCACGATTCCACGACTGTCCCTGAGTCACTTCAATGCACCTCGCACGAGATCCGTAATCTGCTGCGCATCGGTGAATTCACCAGGATGAATGGTCGCCACCGTGCCATCTGCCTTAAACACCACGGTGATGGGCACAACTCGCGGTAGATTCAACGCTGGTCCGACCACGTCGACCGTGTCCGAGTAGGTCGGTAGCTTCACTCCGATTTCCTGCAGGAAGGCCTGGCCACGCCCCGCCTCACGAGCCGCATGCACCGTCGCCACCTGCACGTCCGGATTGTCCTTGGCCCATTGCTCAATAAGCGGTAGCTCTTGGCGACACGGCGCACAGTTCCACGCCCAGACATTAAGCACTGTCGGCTTGCCCTCGACGACCTGCCCCATGTCCACCAGTTCCACTTGCCCAGCCTCGTTGTCCTGGCCTGCCGAGTCTCCCGACTCCGCCAACAGCGGCAAGCGCACACCGGTCAGTGAGCCACTACCCGCTACCGCCGCGATCTCATCCTTCGACATCGCTGGCGCTGCCGACGCACCATCCACTTCACCATCACGGCCATCGCCATCACTGCCAGCGCCATCCGCACCGACACTCACACCAGATCCGGTCCCACCACCATCGGTCTCGTCATTGCCACTAGTGGTATTCACAATCGCGAAAATCACCAGACCCACAATGCTAACTCCCGCGATGAGCAGCGTAATCAGCGATGCCGAACGGTTAACGTCCGCCTGCCGATCCTCATAGTGGCCACCATTGTGACTATGACCGCCCTGCTCATTCACGAAAAGTGCTCCTCGACTAGTCCTGTGTCGCTGTGGTGTTGCGCGCGCTATCCCCGTCGTCAAGCGCGGAAAGTTTCTCCCCACTGTAGCCGTCATTAAGACCGGCCAGGTAGAGAAGCCATTCCCTGTCGTCTGACTTAATCAACTTCTCCGCAGTCTCCGGCTCCGCCGGACCCTCGACGCCATACGACGGGCAATCCGCCGCCAAGAAGCACGCCCCGCACGCCGCCCGGCGCGAATGGCACACCCGGCGACCGTGGAAAATCAGCCGGTGCGAAAACCACGTCCACTCCGCGCGCGGTAGCACGTCCATCATCTCGTGCTCAACGCGCACCGGATCTTCCTGCTCTGTGAGGCCCATGCGCCGCACCAGACGCCCAAAATGCGTATCGACCGTCAAACCCGGCACCCCAAAAGCATTCCCCAGCACCACGTTTGCCGTCTTTCGCCCCACGCCCGGCAGCTTCACAAGCTCCTCCAACGTGCCCGGCACCTCGCCGCCGTGCTGCTCCATCACCCCCTGCGCAAAACCGATGATGTTCGCAGCCTTATTCCTGTAGAAACCCGTCGGCCGAACGAGCTCCTCGACCTCTTCCTGGTTCGCAACCGCCAAATCGGCTGGGCTGGGGTACCTAGCGAACAGCGCCGGCGTGGTCATATTCACCCGCACGTCCGTACACTGCGCCGACAGAATCGTCGCCACCGCAAGCTCATACGGATTACGAAAGTCCAGTTCACAGTGCGCATTCGGGTACGCCACCGCCAGCGTGCGGTTAATCCGCCGCGCACGCCGCACCATGCCCAGGCGCGTCTCCTTCCCTCGCGCCGCCGGATGCGCCCCCACCGCCCGACGCTTCTTCGACGTCAGGGATCCCTGCGGGTGCGTGGGTTGGGGTTTGTTTATCTGGTGCGTGCTTAACGACGATGCCTTGCCAGTCGTATCCATGGTCGTAGTGTATCGGCTACCCCGGATTGCAATTCGCGTGCGCACCTTTCGCGGGCCGAATCTTTAGATTCGTCCGGGATGCGGATGGAACCGGTAGCAGCTCGGGCATATTCGGTCAAAAACCAAAGAAGTCATGCCCCACCACATCTTGCAACACCGTTAGCGAATTATTAGTTATAAATACACAGTTCAGCGGCTTTTCACCAGAATTCCCCACAGGCGCAGTGGCTCTTTTGCTACAGTGGTGTTTATCACATCTTGGTGACGGCGTAGTTTTGGGATGCATCTGTAGTGGCGATTTGTCGTGAAATTCGCCCAGGGATGAACCTGCCTTGAAAGCTGGCAGCGGCGTTACCGGGAAAGACCGAAAGTAGTGGGACTAGTGGGACGGGGCAGTTTCTCTTCCTGTTTGGCCACTGCAATCTGTAGTCGAGTGCTAATTTGGCGGCTGCTGGCCTGTATTTACGGTGGTTAGTGGCCAAAGACAGGAGAATTTTACCGTGGATGACGTCAAGGAGATTCTCTCCCGGGCCGGTGTATTTCAGGGAGTCGACCAGGAGGCTGTGCAGGCCTTGCTCGGCGAGCTCGAGACGGTTCGCTTCCCGCGTGGAACCACCATCTTCAATGAGGGTGAGCCGGGCGATCGGCTCTACATCATTATTGATGGCAAGGTGAAGCTGGCTCGTCGCTCAGCCGACGGTCGTGAAAACCTGTTGACCATCATGGGCCCGTCCGACATGTTCGGCGAGCTCTCCATCTTCGACCCGGGCCCGCGCACCTCTTCGGCGGTCTGCGTCACTGAGGTTTCCGCCGCGTCCATGAGTGCCGATCAGCTGCAGGAATGGGTTGGGTCGCACCCGGATGTTCCAGCTCAGCTGCTGCGCATGCTGGCCCGCCGTCTACGCCGCACCAATAATTCGCTGGCCGATCTCATCTTCACCGACGTCCCTGGTCGCGTTGCTAAGTCCCTGCTTCAGCTGGCTAATCGCTTCGGCGTTCAGGAAGGTTCTGCTCTCCGTGTGAACCACGACCTGACTCAGGAGGAAATCGCACAGCTCGTCGGCGCCTCCCGAGAGACCGTTAACAAGGCTCTGGCAGAGTTCGCCCACCGCGGCTGGATTCGCCTTGAGGGCAAGTCCGTGCTCATCTCCGATACGGAGCGTTTGGCTCGACGCGCACGTTAGCTTGTTGCGCACGTTAGCTTGTGGCGCACGTTAGCTTGTGGCGCTTGCGGCGCTGCCCAAACGACTCACATCCCGCAGCCTCTGCTTTTGGATCCTCGGTTCCCGTAGGAGCACATGAAACGCATGAGGCTCGCGGGATTTTTGTTGTCTTCCCCCGCTGGCCTGGCATGCTGACCTGGTATGCCGGCCTGCCATGCTGACCTGGCATGCCGGCCAAGTTTGGCGCACTTATCGATGCTTTTCTGCCACTTATCGATGCTTTCCCGGCACCTATCGATGCACCATTCACCGATTTCTCCTTGCATCAATCACTTATCGATGCGCTGTTCACTTGTGCGCGCGCTATAGCTCATCGACAAGTGGATACCTCATCGATAAGTGATTGAGCTGGCCCCGACGAGGCCAACCCACCCAACCGGCACTAGCCCACCCCAACCGGGGGTTAAGTAGCAAAAAGTGTGTCCGCTCGGCGT
>NZ_KV810581.1:0-58578 GCF_001812845.1 Corynebacterium sp. HMSC065H09 | reverse complement strand
TTGTGTGGGGTTGGGTGCTGCGGCCCACTTTTGTACCTACGGGTAAACAGAATTAACTAGCGTTTTAGTGCTGCATTTTGCTGTTCGTATGCTTATTCCTATGCGGCGCGCTACGTCGGCGCCGTTTTAATTGCTCGACTCAGTCGGCTGTATCTTGGAATTCATGCGAGTGGGAATCGTGACTGGAGCATCTCGGGGCATAGGCGCCGTCTTTGCCGATAGACTTGGGCAGCTACGTCCAGACCTAGATGAAATTTGGTGTGTTTCTCGTAGCTACAACGATGATTCTTCCGGTGAAGACGCTGAGTTCTCGCAGAGGCAAGGTCCTCGTCTTCGATATCTTTGTCTAGATCAGTCCGATGATGATTTTGGCGATAAACTCCGGAATCATGTTGACCGCCATCACGCGACGATAGTTTATTTAATCCTCAATGCCGCGTATGCGAATTATGGCGATGTTAAAACCCAGGATTTTTCGCAGGCTGATCAAATGATACAGACGAATATTCGCGGTACGGTCGCAGCGGTTTACTCGCTAAACGATTTATTCGAAAAGAACGGCCACATCATTTTCGTTTCATCGATCTCAGCTGTAGCACCAACTCCAGGGCTGGCGGTGTACACAGCATCGAAAGCGTTTATTCGGCACTGGGGTATCTGCCTTGGAGAGGAATTGAAACCTAATGGTGTAACTGTAACTATTTGCTACCCGGGAAAGGTTAAGACCAAGGCGCTACGGGACGTCGTGAAGCAGGCGAAGTCGGTGAAGTTGCGTCTCATGCCGGAGCAGAATCTCAGTTATCTAGTGGAGCGCACGTTACGTGGAGCGGAGAGGGGTCGGGCGGAGGTAGCGCCCGGCCTATATGGCCTGGTGATGGCCCTATCCAAAACTGTGCCGAAACGTGTGGTGGCTCGATTCGCGCGGTTAGTTTGAGGCCGTCTAGATTCGCGGAATCAAACTTTCGTTTAACCCCCTGGGTTTGGTCCGTTTAGAAGCCAGCGTTATCTGAGTAGGCTACGAAGTATGCGTAAGTTATTCACAGCTGCTTCGGTGTATCTCGGTCTTGGTCTGTTTTCTGGCGTTTTCTATCGTGAATTTACCCGTGCGATGGATTTCGGGGATAAAACGCAGCTCAATACGCTGCACACGCATTTCCTTGTTCTTGGCACAATCTTTTTCTTGGTTGCGCTGGCATTGGATGGTCAATTCAATATTTCAGCTGTCAAGGGCTTTGATCGCTGGTTCATCGTTCAGAATGTCGGCATTGTTTGGACGATTGGCATGATGGTGGCTAACGGTATCGTGCACGTTGTTTCAGGCCCGGAGGCCTGGGGTGCGATGTACTCGGGAATTGCAGGACTCGGCCACATTATCCTGACGGTCGGCTTTGTGTGGTTCTTTATGCTTCTCAATAAGGCGCTGAAGAATCGTGAACGCGAGGTTCGCAAGGCCAACGCGGCCGTGTGAATTTCCAGTGGAAATGCGTGAGCTGGATTGCTGATTCGGCGTAGGCGATAAGGCGAAATAGAAACCCCGTGCAGAAACAATATCTGCACGGGGCGCTTTCATATAACGGCGACTATTCGTCTGCGATAGCGGCCAGGGGCGGTGTCTTCGCGGCTTTCTGACCAGGGCCGAGAGCAGCAATAATGCCCACAAGCGCAGACCCAAGCAGCATGAGAACGATCTGCAGCCACGGTACCGCGATAGTATTCAGGCCCTCATCCTTCAGCACGGTCAGAAGTGACCAGCCGAGGAACAAGCCGAGGACAATACCTACAACCGCGCCGAAAATGGAGATTTCCACAGATTCCAGGCGAATCATCCGGCGAATCCCCGAGCGTTGCAGGCCGACGGCCCGAAGCATGCCAATCTCCTGGCGGCGCTCGACAACTGAGAGTGCGACAGTATTGATAATTCCCAGAATCGAAATGATGACCGCCAGGGCCAGCAGAGCGTAGACGATTCCCAGCATGATATCGATAGAGGCATTAGCCAGACCCGCAAACTCCTTAGCAGTCATCACCTGTACTACGAGGTAGTCCGCAACTGCGTCGCTAAGCTTTTGCTTCATTTCATCCATGGAGCCGCTGTCTGCCGCGATGGAATCAGAAATATCGACGTAGGTCTGGAAAGGCAACAGGTGGCTGCTTTTGACATATTTATGGGCGGCTTCGTCGGAGACCATAATCGACTGGCCGGGATCACTTGTGTCAGCAAAAATGCCGGTGACGGGGAGCCGTGTTATGCCGCCTTTGGAAACAACTGCGAGTTCAGTGCCAACGTTCCAACTATTCTTTTTCGCTGTTGATTCGCTGATGACAATTCCCGCATCCGGCTTGGCCAGATCCAGGGAGCCCTGGATGGCGCGAGTGCCGTACCATTTGCCGACGTTGGAGTTGAAAACCGACGCATTACTAGATTCCGGTCCGACTTCAGTTTGTTCGCCGTCGGAAGCTATCATCGTGGCGGCTTCCTCAGGTGGGATTACCAGTAGCGCGCCAATCGACAAGGTTGCGGTGTCGTCGACACCATCGATATCCTTCACTGCGTCCTCGACCCCAAGCGGCAGGGCCGAATGCGCGGTCAGAGGTGGCGAGAGTACGAAGTCAGCCGTCAGATTGGTCTCTGACCACTCATTGACCGCCTCCTTCATGGATACGCCGAACATGCCGATCACAGTCACCAGCGCAAGCCCGAGCGTCAGTGCAAACGATGTGGTTCCCGTTCTGCGCGGATTGCGGTGGGAGTTCGTTGCCGCAAGCTTGCCGACGGTTCCAAAAGGCGCACCTACGACGCGCCCCAGTCCTCCGATCAGAGGCATGGACAGCGCGGGTCCGACAAGCCAGACGGAGGCTACGGCCATCACTGCACCGACACCAACGAAGATGGCACGAATCTTGGTTTCTGCGTCGTTCCACTGCAATGCCCAGGCAATGATGGCGATAGCGGCGGACGCCAGCACAGCACCGGCCCACGTCCGAGCACTGAGGCTATTGCTCGTTGTTTGATCCCCAGAGCGCATGGCTTCTACGGGAGGAACGGCACCAGCGCGGGCGGCCGGTGCCCAGGCGGCGATCATGGTGATGGCCACACCGACTACGAGGGGCACGATGACTGCCACCGGTTCGAATGTTAGGCCGTCGCCGGGCATGGAGATACTCATGGCATCGAGAAGCATGAATAGCCCCTGGCTCAGCCCAAATCCCGTGATGACACCTAGTGCGGAACCGATGAGGCCAACAATGAATGCCTCCAAGAGGACTGACCCAGTGAGCTGTCGTCGTGAAGCACCGAGGGCGCGTAGGAGAGCGAACTCCTTCATGCGCTGAGTGACCAGCATGGTGAAAGTATTGGAGATGATGAAGATGCCCACCAGCAGACCGATGAGCCCGAAAGCGATGAGGAAGTAGTTGACAAAGCTTAAGGCAGAGGAGACACGTTCGGAGGCCTCCTCGGCGAGCTTAGAGCCTGCCTCTACCTTGAGCTCGGGGAATGCTTCTGCGACATCACGGGTAAGCGTGGCAGCGTCAGTGGTGGAATCGGCGGCGAGGGTGAACATGTCCATATGGCTGTCCGCGCCGTAGAGCTTGCGCCACTGATTCTGGGTGAAAAAGACCGCGAGGTAGCCGGTTTCGTCGATGGAGGTATCAGCGATGCCGACAACCTTCACCGTCGCCCGATCGAGGCGGGTGGCTACTTTGATTTCAGTGCCGACGTGGAGGTTGCCGAGTTCGGCGGTGGTGGAGTTGACGACCACCTCACCTGGTGTTTCCGGCGCGTGCCCCTCGGTAACCGTGACCTTGTTGCCCACCGCTTCGGCCGCTGGATAGTAGGGAAGACCCATCGATGGCGAACCATTGGTTTGAATCGGCTTGCCGTCGGCTCCCGTGGCCGTAATGCTGTTGTTGGGATCGCCAATGTTGAGGGCTCGGACCCCGGGGAAGCTTTCGATTTTCTGCGCGGTTTCTTCGGTGAGAGCACCGGGATTGTCAGCTGGGGCCGTCACCACCACGTCGACACCGTCATAAGCGGTACTCATTGCGCCCTTAAAGGCCTTGTCCAGCGATGATGTGAACACAAATGCGCCGGTGATGAAGGCTGTGCCCAGCACGACCGAAATAATTGTGAGCACGAGGCGCAACTTGTGCGAGGTGATATTACGCCAGGCGACGCGGCTTAGCGTGGAAGACGATGATGCCATGGGGAGAGATGACCTGCCTTCCTAAAGATTCTCAATATCTGCCATGCGCGCCAAAATATCGGCGGGCGTGGGGTTGCGAAGCTCGTCAACCACACGGCCATCCGCGAGGAACACAACACGGTCTGCGTAGGATGCGGCGGTGGCATCATGCGTCACAATGACAACGGTCTGGCCGATGTCATCAACCGCATCGCGGAGAATCGTCAACACCTCACGGGATGAGTTCGAGTCCAAGTTGCCCGTCGGCTCATCGCCAAAGATGATCTCCGGCCGGCTGACAATGGCACGCGCACAGGCGACACGCTGCTGCTGGCCACCGGACAGTTCCGAGGGACGGTGCGTAAGCCGTTCCTTAAGCCCGAGGCGCGTAGTGATTTCCTCGAACCACTGCTTATCCACCTTCCGACCAGCGATATTGATAGGCAGGGTAATGTTCTCCGCCGCCGTCAACGTCGGCACCAAGTTGAAGGACTGGAACACAAAGCCCAGGCGGTCACGCCGCAGCGCCGTAATCTCCTTGTCCGACAGCTTCGACAGTTCCGTCGTGCCGATGTACGCGCTTCCCGACGTCGCGGAGTCCAAGCCGGCCATGCAGTGCATCAATGTCGACTTACCCGACCCGGACGGCCCCATAATCGCGGTGAACTCACCAGCGGCAAAAGAGATATCGACATGGTCCAGTGCAGTAACAGCGGCATTGCCGACACCGTACTTCTTGGTGAGCCCCTCAGCGTAGGCCGCCGCTGGTGGGGCGGAATGCTTCAAAGAAGACTCAGCGGATGATTTGGTGGGGCGTTTTGCATGCTTGGCAGACATGGGGGAGGGGCTCTCTTCTAATTAGATTTGATCAACGGCGAATTAATATCCGGCAGCGAAAGCGGATTGAAAACGCTGCGGCGGGAATGGAACGTTCGTTGTTCACCAGTCACGGGGTCAGCGAAACTCATTTCAACACAGACCAGGTGCAGGGGCTCCGAGGCATTCTCGGCCTCCAGCGGCAGAATCTCCGGGTAGTACTGGTCACCCAGGATGGGAAAGCCCAGTTCACTCAAGTGCAGCCGCAGCTGATGAGTGCGTCCGGTGATGGGCTTCAATTGCCACAGCGCAACGCGACCACTGTCGGTAGCGAGGCCGTCGGCGTCCGAAGGCACGTCGACAAGCGAAATGCGCTCGATGATGGTGTGGGCGTTTGGCTCGCCCTCGAGAGTATAAGCCTGCATCTGGCCAGCAATTTTGTGCTGTCGTGTGCGCAATTCCAGTGGGGTCTCGGGCAGGGCTTCGCTGGCCGCGCCAGCGATGGGTGTAGGCGACGTCAGTGCGTGGTAGCGCTTAGTGACTTCCCCCGATGCGAAAAGCCCCTGGTAGGCGCCGCGAACCTCGCGCCGGGCGGTAAAGATGAGCAACCCCGACGTCAGCCTGTCGAGGCGATGCGCGGGAACCAACTCCGGATTACCCAGCTCCCGCCGCAGGCGAACCACAGCAGTTTCCGTAATGTGTCGGCCGCGCGGCATCGTTGCCAAAAACGACGGCTTGTCGACGACCACAAGGTTGTCATCTTGAAAGACAATCGGCATCGGCCCCGCGATTGTGCGCTCCGGTGCCGGGGTGCGGTAAAACCACATTTCCGCGCCGGGCTTCACCATGTCATCTGGACTGTAGGGCACTGAGTTGGCGCGAACGACGAGCCCATCTGCAAAACGCTTGGCCACAGCCGCTTCATCATCGTCTGGGTGGCGGTAGGTTTGACCTGCGATAGCGCCTGCGAGCAGATCCCACGCACGGGTGGGGGCATCGCCACGACGCCCGGGAGCGGCGATGCGGGAGGGGTTGAGCCCATCGCGAATGGGCAGTGGCATGCGACGCATACGGCTGACTTTAACAGGTGCCCCGGATTCACCCGGCGGGCAAGCGGAGCTGCTGGCGCAGGGCTGTGTTGGTACCGCCCCTAATGGCGTAGGTGGACAACATTCTGCCCTGTCGGTCGCAACATAATGGGGGTAGGGTGGAGGTGAAAGTAATAAAAGGGTTGGCTCGGAAGAGTTGACTAAATAGCAAAGCTTGTCCATTAAAATGGCGTCCAAGCAGGTGCGATAGGTGTAGCTGTGTTGCGGTCGGGCCGCGGAGAGCCAATTTTTATGGATCGCATAATAAGGAGGCAATCAATGCCAAGGCAGAACATCATTGTGTGCGCGGTCGATGGCTCGGAGGCATCCAAGACCGCCGTCAAGTGGGCCGCTAACACCGCAGTGAAGCGCGGTGAGCCGCTCCGTCTGGTCAGCAGCTACTCCATGCCGCAGTTCCTCTACGCAGAGGGCATGGTTCCGCCGCAGGAGCTTTACGACGATCTTGAGGCCGAGACCCTGGAGAAGATTAACGAGGCCAAGAAGATTGCCCTCGACTTCGCACCGTCAGTAGATGTCAGCCACCAGATTGAAGAGGGCAGCCCGATTGACATGCTGCTCGACCTGTCTGAGCAGGCAACCATGGTGGTTATGGGCTCTCGCGGTCTGGGTGGGCTCTCTGGCATGGTCATGGGTTCGGTTTCCGCCGCTGTTGTTTCCCACGCATCGTGCCCGGTTGTTGTTGTCCGCGAGGACAACCTGGTCACCGATGAGACCAAGTACGGTCCTGTCGTTGTCGGTGTCGATGGCTCCGATATTTCCGAAAAGGCAACGGAGTACGCATTCCGTGAGGCCGATGCCCGTGGTGCCGAGCTGATTGCAGTTCATACCTGGATGGATATGCAGGTACAGGCTTCCCTGGCTGGCCTTTCTGCAGCTCAGAGCCAGTGGCAGGTTGTGGAAGAGGAGCAGAAGGCTCTGCTCGGCCACCGTCTGGAGAAGTACGCTAAGAAGTACCCGGAAGTGGCCATCAAGAAGGTTGTTACCCGCGACCGCCCGGTTCGTGCTCTGGCTGATGCCTCGGAAGGCTCGCAGCTGCTGGTCGTCGGCAGCCACGGCCGCGGAGGTTTCAAGGGCATGCTGCTCGGCTCCACTTCGCGTGCACTCCTGCAGGCGGCTGCTTGCCCGATGATGGTCGTCCGCCCGGAGACTGACGCCTAAAGCGCCCTTCGAGGGGGCTGAGAAAAGACGCCGGCGGCGGTCGTCGAGGCGCGGTTAGCGCCGAGAGTAGAAACCGTTACCGAATATTTATAAGTAGAACCTAGCCGGTTTCCGACAGGTGTCGGGGCCGGCTTCGGTTTATCCAAATGAGGCCTCTCGTCTGCATAAACCCTGTTTTCATGCAGAAAGTGCAGATTTTATAAGAGTTTTCCTGTGGCTATCCGACTGTTATCTCGCTAGTTTCTCAGTGGCCGAAATGGCCTGATAGTGCTTGCAGTGTATGCAAGAGTTTTCGGAAAGACTTATAGTTGAGTCAGAACGATTTCGGGAAAGGAATATCTATCATGAACGAGATTCTTCTTGCTGCCTCCTTTAGCCCTACTCTGGGCTTCGTTGGTTGGATTATCATCGGTGGTCTTGCCGGCTGGATTGGCTCTAAAATCATGAACACTGATGAGCAGATGGGCATCGTCCTGAATATCGTCGTTGGTATCGTCGGTGGTTTCTTGGGCGGTTGGCTGCTCACCCTGGTCGGCTTTGATGTCGCGAGCGGTGGAATGTTCTTCAGCTTCCTGACCTGTCTGATTGGTGCTGTGATCCTGCTGTGGATTGTCGGCATGATTCAGAAGCGCAAGTAAGCCAAGCAAAACAGCGCGACTATGCACGAAGCGTCGTAACGCGGCTATCTACTGGATAGTGAGCTAGAGCGCGGGGCATCTCATCAACATTGAGATGCCCTTTTTGTTGTGCGGTTGTCGTGACGTTGGCGTTCTGCGATTGTCGTGACATCTGTTGGGGGCGGCAATCATCGCACGCTAAAGTAGGACTAGAGGCTGAAAGACTGACTAGTTTGTTCTTTTACAAAAGCACAGTCGCAGATACGCCTACAATGGAATATCACAGACTATGAACGCCCTGTTCAGTGCTCTGAAAGCAATGGCGCTAACGCCGGTATTTGCGAGTAAGCAGCTGTTAGAACGAGGTGTGACTTTGGAAGGACGAGAGGTACTGCCGTGGCAGAAGCGACAACGGGCAAGGGCGCAAAAGGCGGCCGCGCTTCCTCTCGCCGTCGTAACCGCCCCAGTCCGCGGGAGCGCCTCCTGGCATCAGCGACAACTCTGTTTACAACGGAGGGCATCCGAGTCGTCGGCATTGACCGCATCCTGCGGGAAGCTGATGTGGCGAAAGCTAGCCTGTACTCGTTGTTTGGATCCAAGGACAAGCTAGTCATCGCATATCTGCAAGACCTTGACGCCAAATGGCGGGAGGCTTGGGAGCAGCGAGTGGCCTCTTTGGATACCCCGGCGGAGAAGATTCTCGCTTTCTTTGATCAGTGTATTGCGGAGCAGCCGGCAATCGACTTCCGTGGTTCACACTTCCAGAATGCGGCTAGTGAATATCCGCGGCCGGAAACGGAGTCGGAGCAGGACATCCGTCAGGCCGCAGCCGATCACCGTTCCTGGGTTTGGCAACAGCTACACACGCTGCTGACTGAAAATGAATCTAGTATGCCGTCCGCTCACGCAAATATGCTGTTGCTCTACCTCGACGGCGGCCTCGCGGGTGCCAAGATGTCCAAAGACCTGAACCCGCTGCAGATGGCGCGCGACCTGGCCCGTGACCTGGTCACGTAAATACTTAATTCCCTTTTTTAACGCGTCGTAGTTCTCGCCTTTTTACTCACGGGCTAATCTCGGAAGCGTTTCCAGTCCGACTCCTTTGAGCCGGTGGCTTTCTTAACCATATTCTTCGTATTCTGGCCGAGTAGCATTCCCAGGTTCTTTGCAATCAGAATTGGCTTCGGCCGTTTCTGTGCTTTTTGCGCTTTCTCGGCTTGTCGTTTCATGTCGTCCCGCACTTTAGCCAGGCCGGGAAGCGGCGGAACTATACCCGAGGAAATCTTCATATCCTGCGTCAGGGATGGCAAATTGTCCTGAGCACCAGGCCGCATCTGGGTCACCATGTAGCGAACCTTCGCAATTTTCAAAGCCTGGGCATATTCTTCTTCCTGCTTTGCTTTACGACGGTCCCGCGATTCCTTCTCAATAGCGGCATATTCGCTCTTATGCTGCTTTATCTTCCACGGAGCGAATGCGGATTTGATATAAAAGTGACGCTTGGCCTGCTTTAACTTCTTCTTTTCTTCCCGCTCCGATTCGTATTCACCCTTTTGGTGGTTTTGAAGAGTTCGGAAATCGTCCGTGAGCGGGTAGGTCTTTTCCACATAGCGGGTGAGAATGATATTTTGGGTCAGTGTCCAGAAGTTATTGGTGACCCAGTAGACAATTAGAGCCACAGGTGTTGGGCCAAAGAAACCCGCGAAGAGGATCATCAGCGGTGCGTAGATAAGCATTACGCGCATGAATTTGCTGAGGAATACACTGACGCTATTGGAATAGTCGAGAGTGCGCTGCAACCGGCGGTAGGAAACGACCAAGTTAAAACCGGTGAAAAAGGCCGCTGCCACGATGCCGATAATGCAGAAAGTTAACAGCGAATCATGATTGCCCCCGAGGATTTGCAGTTGCTCCGGGTCCATGCGCAGATATGCGGGTAGAGGCTGTCCCAAGAATGTCGCGCTCAGAAAGTCGGAGATCTCATCCTTAGAGATGAATCCGACATTATGAGACGCAGGCAGCCCAGGCCCCTCAGACGCCCGCAGCATGTGCCTCAGCATGCGAACAAGGCCCATAATCACGGGAATCTGGACGAAGAGGGGCGCCAGCATTACGGAGGTCTTAATCCCCTCTGCTTTGCGCATTTCCTTGCTGGCAAAGTTTACGTATTGTGGCGAGTTCGGCTCGATGCTCCTGCGGTAGCGCTCCTTGAGCATAAAAAGCTGCGGCCGTAGGTTGGCTGTCTTGCGCGCCGAGATAAATTGCTGGAACGCGAGAAACGCTAAAGCGCCACGCACCGTAAACACCAGCAGGAAGAGAGAAAGCGTCCAGGACAGAGAAGACGGCAGGTGAAACACTGAGGCCAGTAAAAGGTGCCACGCCTTAAGGACAAACGAGACCAGCCAAACGAATGGTTCCAAAATGACCACGGGCCGACTCCTCCATGTCAAGGATAAGAAAAGTAAGACAACCGGATGAGGCCGGTGTGCCAATTCCAGCCGCTATCCTAGCGACTCGAATTACCTGCCCCAACTTTAAAACAGGGCCCCGCTGTGGCGGGACCCTGTTTTAAAGATAGTAAAGCTGGGTGAAACCCAGTGGAAGGCAAACGGACCTGGGTGAGAACTAGTTAGCGCTCTCGTACTTTTCAATAATGTGCTTTGGCAGCGCACCACGGTCTGCAACATCCATGCCATTCTCTCGTGCCCACTGGCGAATCTTGCGATTGCGATCACGGGCCTCAGCGGCATTGGGATTAGCGGAAGAGCGCTTACGCGGAGCTACAACCGTGCTGTGATCAATGGAAGCTTTCGCAATATACGGTTCTAATACCTGCTCGAACTTCTCTGCATTTTCCTGAGAGAGGTCGAGAATGTAGTTCTTACCGCGGAAAGAGAAACGAACGACTTGGTGATCTGCGGAATCAAGCGGAGTCCCATCGAGGTCGTCGATGTACTGAATTAGTTCGCGGCGTGCCATAGAATCCCTGCCTAAGCTTGGTGCTGAACTTGTAATAATGAAGAAGGCTTACAGTGAAACTTCAATACGGTGAAATTCCAAATTAATATCGAGCCCTTTTTTCTTTCCCCCATAGTATAAGTGCAAAGAAATTTAATGTCTATTGACGATAATTGAGCTCGATTGTGCAACTTATATTGAATACATGGTCTGTTAATAATTCGATTAATTGTGCACAAGAACTTGGGGTATTAAAAAGACGGCCCTGCATGTTGTGCAGGGCCGTCGTGAACAGCAACTACGCCACTGAGGGCGCAATGCGGGGTGCGCTCTCGGTAGTCGTCGTAAAGCGAAAGGACGAGAAGGCGCTTAAGCCTGGGTCATGCCCTGACCCGGCTTGCCGCGGTAGGTAGCGGCGACGAAAAGCGGCTGGTCCGGTTCTTCCTTGACCTCGACAAGGCGGTACTCAGAGGTAACGTCCTCGCGGCCGAAGTAGACGGCAGTGTAGCCGTGGCGGTCGAACTCGAGGTAGTTGACGTACGGGTTCGCAGCCTTGAGTCCAGCGGTAGCAGCCAAGGAAATCGGGTTGTCCTGAGGCAGCTTCACAATGTCATCGATATTCGGGGCGCTGACGGAAGTACAGACAATCTCAATAGCGGCAATGCCGGCACTCGGGTACTCGCCCGGGACCTTCGGTACGTTGCAGTTCCAGGAGGAGTGAATATCGCCGGTGAGGAAGACAACGTTGTCGTAGCCTTCCTTATCCATGATGTTGATCAGCTTACGACGCTCAGCAGCGTAGCCATCCCACTGATCCAAGTTGTACGGCAGGCCGTCCTGAGGCAAGCTCAGCAGCTCGGTGACAGCGCGAGTGGCCTCTGGATCCAGCGGCGGAACCAGCACCGGAGTGAACATGACGGAGTTGCCCACGACACGCCACTTTGCGCTCGAGGAACGCCACTGGCCGAGCAGGTAATTGAACTGCTCAGAGCCGAGCATGGAGCGGTTCTCATCATCGGTCTCGCCAGCGCGGATGAACTTCAGCTGCTGGTCACGGTAGGTGCGCAGGTCCAGCATGGTCAGGTCGGCGAGATCGCCGAAACGGAAGCTGCGGTAGAGCTTTCCGCCCTGGGAGAACGGGACCGCGCGAACCGGCAGCCACTCCAGGTAAGCCTGGATAGCGGCGTCGCGGCGGGCAATGTAGTCGCCTTCGGTCTCCGGGTCGTGATTCTCAGCGCCACTGTGCCAATCATCGTTGGCGACCTCGTGGTCATCCCAGGTCACAATCCACGGCTTTGCGCGGTGAGCTTCCTGCAGGTCCGCATCGGTACGGTAGGTGGCGTAGCGCAGGCGGTAGTCAGCGAGAGAAATGATCTCGTGAGCCGGCTTGTGGTCACGAACCGGGCCCTTGCCGGAGTAGCCACCGGCCTCGTACTCGTAGATGTAGTCACCGACACACATAATGATGTCGATGCGGTCATTTTCCGCCATGTCGCGGTAAGCGGAGAAGAAGCCACTTTCCCAGTTAGCGCAGGAAGTCAGCGCGATGCCCAGGTGATCTGGCGAGGAGTTCACCGGCGGCGCAGTGCGAGTCTGGCCAATCGGGGAAACCTGGCCCGCGTGATCACCAGCGGTGACGGTAAAGCGGTAGAAGTAGTAGGAATCAGCGGAGAGACCCTTGACATCGATCTTGACAGTGTTGTCAGCATCCGGGTCGGTGTTCAGGGCACCAGAGGCAACGATGTTGCCGAAGCCCTCATCAGAAGCGACTTCCCACTTCAGTGCAACAGGACGGCCCTGGTTTGCACCTGCGGTATCGCCTGGGTGTGAGGTCACACGAGTCCAGATAAGAACCGAGTCCGGCAGTGGGTCGCCAGAGGCCACGCCGTGTTGGAATACCTGAAAACCACCGGAACCGCCAGCATTAGCTGGGGACTGTGACTCAGGATTTGCCCCCGCACTGGTAGCGGTTGCCAGGCCAATGGCTCCGGCAGCAGCACCGGTAGCGCCGGCACGCAGTACGGCACGACGAGAAGGGGTGAATGGCTTTTGGGCTGTTGCGTCGCTGTACGAGACCGCACCGTTCAGATTCGAGGCTGCAGTCTGAGATTTATCTGAAGATGGCATAGTCCTCATTACAGTAGTTCTCAGTCCGTAGCGCCATTGGTGGGAAAAAATAGCCCGATACGGGGGTAATAAGAGCAAAAGCGCGACTGTTGCTGTTCAACAACAGTCGCGCTCAATTCGATGAATCTCGGCGAGTGGCCTCAACCTGAAGCGGCCGGGTTTACGCGCCCAGCTCCGAAATAATCTGGCGGTCCAGCGAATCCAGCTCTGCGGTAATGGAGTGGTGCGCGCGACGACGCTGCTCCGGGGTCATCTTCTCGGCAGTATTAATAGCATCAGTCATGACATCCAGACGCGAGTTGGCGTCCTTGATAAAACCATCGGTGCCCTTGGCGCCCGACTTACGCAGCTCCGTCAGCGAACCGCGAGTAGCCTCAATGCGGGCCAGCAGCGGTGCACCGTGCCCCTGGTAACGAGCGGCATCATTAGCGGAAACACCGAACTTCTGCGCGGCCGACGAGTGTTCACGGCGCTGAATGGCAGTGATAGCGCGGTAGGCCAGCGGAACCAGCACCGGTACCAGCAGGCGCGCGCCACCGATCCACGACTTTGCCTTGTCCTTGTTGAAGCCCTGGCTGCGCTGCTGTGCCAGGATCTTCTCGGCCATCTTGGTCTGGTGACGCTGCTTGGCAGCCAGCGCCTTCTTCTCGTCCTTGGCACTTGCCTTGCGGATCTTCTCCGCGCGCTTCAGAGCACGGTTTTCCAGCTTGAGTTCCTTCTTACCGAGCTTTTCCTCAGAACGAACGCGGCCAGCGGCCTCCTTCAGCTCCAGCTTGTGCTGGTGCTTCTGGTCGCGCTTAGCGGCCTTGACCTCAGCCTTGTGTGCCTTGCGATTAAGTCGAGCTGCGTGGCGAGCCTCTTCCTTGGCCTTCGCCTTGGCAGCCTTCACCTGCTTGGCGGTTTCGCGCCGACGCTCACGGATGTCACCCAAGAAGCTCATTTTTTCCTTCGCCTAGTTGCTCGCAGATAGTCCCTCCGGAAAAGCGGGGCGGAAAACCCTTAAACCCCACCGCGCCGGAGTGCGCTTGCCAGATGCAGTGGCTGCATCACGATTCTTGCTATCCAAGCTTAACGTGAAACTTCCTACCGAGTGGCGATACGCTAATTCTCATTGTGACTGATTCATCCGTTTCGCGCCCGCTTCTCCACGCGAGCGACCTCATCGGCTGCCGCTACCGGCTGAGCCTCGACCTGCGCGAGGGGCGGCTAGTCGAACCTGCTTCTCACCACGAGCACCGCTTGCCGACGTCCATCGCGTCCATCCCCGGCCTGTACACAGTGACCTCGGGGCCGGACGCTCACCTGGATACCCTTGAGGCCATCGCCCGTGGAGAAAGCGTCATCGCCGGTGGCGTGCTCATGCATGAGCGCCCGATTCCCGGTGGGGTGTACTCGGGAATCGACGAGATTTGCCACCCCGATCTGCTGGTCAAGGTCGATGATTCACCGCAGACGACCTCTCCGACGTACATGCCGGTCCTGGTTGTCACACGGCACCTGCTCTCTGCGCGCAAACCGGGCCGGCGGCGTAAGCCGTCGTCAAGCAATGCGGCGCGTGCGGCGGCGATGAAGGTGCGACTGCTGGGCGTTGATCGGCTCGGGCGTGCTGGCGTGATGGGGCGGACCCTGCGTCAGGCGATGGTTGTCACGGACGAGTGGAAGCTACGGCATTACGGACCCGATGCTGTGAAGCTTGGGCAGGCAGCGGCGATACTGCACCGCCTGGGCGTGTCCTGTGGTCTGGTGGGGGCGATTAGTGCCACCGGGATGAACCTGGATACACGGCATATTGTCATTGCCGATGAAGGTTCGCGCGTGGCCTCGTACCGGATGGCGTTGCGGGATGCGCGTGATGCCGTCGCTGCCACTCAGGGGCGACCGTCACGGTTTACGCCAGGCACCTGGCCGCTGGCGCCACGGCGCATCCGGGAGTGCCGAACCTGCCGTCACCACGACCTTTGCTTGGATGAGCTGACCGCAAGTGACGATATTTCCCTCCTCCTACCTGGCGATAAGTCCATGCGGTTGCGCAGTGTGGGCATCGACACAGTCACGGCACTGGCGCAGGCCAGTACCAACACTCCGCACGTCAGCAAGGAGCAGGTGTGGATGGCGAGGGCGCGGCTTGCCGACGTCGACGCGCTCCGGGTAGCCGCTAAGACATCGGCCCCGCGTGGCGATATTGAGATGGATATCGATATGGAGGCGTACCCCAACGATGGCGCCTACCTGTGGGGAACGTGGGTGCCTGGGGAGGACTACCGCGGGTTTATCACCTGGGAGCCACCGGGGCCAGAAGGGCTCGGTGGCACGGCAGAGGCCAGGAACTTTGCGATTTTCTGGGATTACCTGATGCGTCGTCGAAATGCGGCGCATGAACAAGGCAAGACCTTCCGCGCCTATTGCTGGGCGGCAGAGGGTGAGAACTATTGGCTGCGTCAGAGCGCCACCCGGTTCGGCGGCCAGGAATTTGTGGTGCCCGCAGATTCGGCGGAGCTGGCTACAGGCGATGCGGCTGGTTCCAGTTCCGAGGCAGCTGGCCCGACAAAGATTGTGCGGGTGCCGACCCGCGAAGAAGTGGACAAGTTCATTGCCTCGGAGGACTGGGTGGACATGCTGAAGGTCGCCCGTCGCCAAATCCTCTCCACCGTCGGCATGGGGCTTAAAGTCGTGGCCCCGTGGTCGGGCTTCCACTGGCGCGACGCCGATGTTGACGGCGAGGCATCGCTGGATCTGTATCGCATTGCGACGGCCACTGACCTTGACTTTGTCTCGGAACAGTCCTTTGAAAAGCTCACGCAAGCCGAGGCTCGCGCCATGCTGCTGCGCTACAACGGCGATGACTGCCGATCGGTAGCCCACGTCCGCGACTGGCTGGATTCACAGCGCGCGGCCGCGGACCTGCCGCATGGGGATGACCTGCCGGTTCCTTAGCGCGCTAACCACGCGCCCACGTGCCGCGCCGGGCGAACTTAGGTGAGACCTTCTTCATCGCAGCATTGCGAATAATGGCCGTGTTCTTGCGGGCTAACAGCAGCAGCTGCTGTGTGCGCTCGGCACGGAATGTTGCGCGAGGAGAGCGGTGCACATCGCGGAAAAGCCGCTTCGTCGCCGCCAGCTGATCCGGCGAGCGTGTCGCCAGCTGTGCCAACTTCTCCTTGGACAGCTTGAGTGCAGCGTCCTCCGTGTCCACGGCCCACGTCGCCAGACCGATCTCAGTTGCTTCCTTGCCGTTGAGTTCTTCGCCAGACATGGTCAGCCAACGTGCAGTATCGGCGCTGACCTCATCGAGGATGGTTCGCATACCGGACATATCCGGAATCAGTCCCCACTTCGCTTCGAGGATTGACCACTTGGCATCGCTCGTAGTAATGCGGAAATCAGCACCTAGTGCAATCTGTAGACCACCGCCGTAGCAGTGCCCATGCACCGCCGCAATGACCGGCACCGGCAGGCCTCGCCAGTCCCAGCAGGCGCGCTGGAACAGGTTTGTGCCGTGGATATCGGGGACGAATGAGCGCAGGATGCGTGAGGGCTTCTTAAATGCCGAGGCGAAATCGAGTCCAGCGCAAAACGATTTGCCCTCGCCACGTAGGATTACGCCACGCAGATCACGGTCAGCTGCCAGTTTCCGGGCGACGGCGGACAGCTCGGTCAGCATCTCAAGTGTTAGACCGTTGAGTTTGTCTCCGCGGTCCAAACTGACGACAGCGATTTTCGCCGCCTCTGAATCAGCTACGGCGAGGTATTCATAGGCGACGTTGACATTGTTGCTGGTGTTCATGGGCACTAACGCTAAACGACGGCTACGTGTGCCGCCCGGGAAATACCAAAAGTGGTCTCAAACAAGACACAAAAAACCGACCCGCTGAGGGTAAGCCCCGTCAGCGAGCCGGTAAGCCATCTTTAGCGCGCGGCAGGGACGCGTAAAAAGCCGCGCGCTGTTAGCTGAAATTACTTGGCAGCTGCGAACAGCTCTGCAGCGTAATCCCAGTTGAAGACGTTCCAGACAGCCTTGACGTAGTCAGCCTTGACGTTCTTGTACTGCAGGTAGAAAGCGTGCTCCCACATATCCAGCAGCAGAACCGGCTTCAGGTTGATGGACAGGTTGCCCTGCTGATCCGTCATCTGCTCAATAACCAGGCGCTCTGCAATGGTGTCGTAACCCAGAACAGCCCAGCCGGAGCCCTGCAGGCCCAGAGCAGCAGCGTTGAAGTGAGCCTGGAACTTCTCGAAAGAGCCGAAGTCGCGCTCGATAGCCTCAGCCAGCTCACCGGTCGGCTGGCCGCCACCGTTCGGGGACAGCAGCTTCCAGAACAGGGAGTGGTTGGTGTGGCCACCCAGGTTAAAGGCCAGGTCCTTGGACAGGCCGGTAACAGCTGCGAAGTCGCCGGACTCGCGAGCAGCAGCGAGCTTCTCCAGAGCAGCGTTGGCGCCGTTGACGTAATTAGCGTGGTGCTTGCTGTGGTGCAGCTCCATAATCTCGCCGGAGATGTGCGGCTCCAGAGCGTCGTAAGCGTAATCCAGCTCAGGAAGTTCGTACTTAGTCATTAGGAAAATTCCTCCTCAACACGTTTTTAGGTTGTGCCGTCGATGGTACTCAAGATGAGTGGATGCGCAACCATTTAAGCAATACAATTAATGCGAAATTCATAAAAAATGCTGTTCAGGGATATCTGTCACAAGTTTATGAACGCGGTGGCTGAGTGCGGCGAATCCACTTACTCACGCGCTTGAAGCGCATTCCGGCTGCGCCACCCAGGTCGTCGTCAAGCGGAATGTCGAGGATGGAAGCCCACGTTGGCAACATTTCTTCCTCGTACCGGTGGCCGTGACCACCGGGGACGGTGACGGAGGCGAGGCCGTCGATAAGCACCTGCCAGAAGGTGACGAACGGATGCCAGCGCATGGAGGGGAGAACATCGCGGCCGACGCGCTCTGCAAGCCAGTCGGGGCGGCGCCAGGCCAGTGGGTAATCCCACCAAACGATGGGGTCAGAGGCATGCTGCAGGAATGCGACGCGCGGGAATTCCCACGGCCCGAACTTGGTGCCATAGAAGGAGTGGTACAGCTCGTCGGGGCGCGTAGCGAAGCGGATGTTTCGCCCCTCGTCGATGACTGGAGCGATTTCCGGAGACCCCTTTGTCCGACGGTGCGTCAGCTCTTTCCACATCGCGGAGAACTGTGGTGCGCCCGTCCAGACAGCACCGTCGACGCGTGCGAGCATGTCAGCGGAATTCTCGAATGCGCCGAGACCGCCAAACCCGCCGAGGGATTCACCGGCGACGTAGACCTTTGGCCGGTCGTTCTCCGGCATCTTGTCGACTTCCTGCAACACCCGATGGATAAGGGTGTGGCCAGCCGCGATTGGGGTTTCGTGGTCCGTTAGCCATGCCACTGGGGAGGGGAGGTCAGAGTACTGCAGAGCGACAGTGGCGCAGTTGCCAAGGGTCAAGAACTCTGCAGCCTGCGCCGACCACGGTGGCACCCAACCGGTGCCGGTGGTGGTGAAGACAACCAGATGATCGCGCCGAAACGCGCCGGTGCGGTGCATCTCGCGGATGATGAGCTCCGCCTGTTCCCGCAGAGAACGACCTGGCACCTTGCCCGCATAAATGCGGATGGGTTCCTGCAGTTCGGAGAGCGGCTTGCCAGTGACCACCGCCAAATCTCGGGCACGGGGGCCTTCGGCGACGAAGACGCGCCCCTCGGCGCCGAGTGCGTACCACGGCTCCAAAGACCATGGACTCCCGGAACGTTCCGGCTCCCAGGGCTGCATGCGGCCTGGAACTACCAGGGTATTCAGGTATCGGGACTTCTTGGCGATGGACTCCAAAGTCCGACGGATAAGCAGTCGATCAATGCTGGCGGCCACGGCACCACCGACGATGGCACCGCTGAGAACCGGGGCGAGACCGCGCGGCAGCCAGGGGCGGAGGTTGTCCCGCAGTAAGTCATAGCCGCGATTGGCCAGCGCGGAGAGCCCCCGAGTGGTCAGGTAGAGACCACTGGCAATCATTGTGGAGGCGAACTGGCTGCGTGCGGATTCCTGCTCATCCTTGCCCACCAGGCGGCCAATTTCGCGCTGCTGGGAAATGGAGCGCAGCCACAGCGCCGCGGTGGTGGCCGTGGTGGCAACATGCCAGGTCACGGCCAGTGCGCGCTCGTGTCGAGGTGCCGGCGCAAAGCGGCTGAGCGGAGTGCTGGCCAGACGCCGCATCGTCGTGTTGTAGCCATAGCCGATAGCCACCCCGGTGACATGGCCCGCCAGCTGTGCCAGGAAGGTCACAGTAACGGTGGCGATCCGAGTACGCGGCATCAGCGAGGGGCTAAAGGCAGCCCATGACGCAATTTCTGCACCAATTAGACCGGGGTTGGAGGGAATGCCCGCTCGCAGTGCGCTGCGGATAGTGCCAGGGCCGGTACCTAGGAGGCGTTCGCGAAAGACTTTGGTCGCCATCAGACTGCCGGTGCCGACTGCGCCCAGCGCTTTGGCCATGCCAGCTGTGCCAGCGACTCCTGTAATTCCCGTTCGCGCTGCTCGTGCAGCTCGCACTGTCCTGGTGGTTTCGATTGGCTGAGCTACAGGTGTGTTGCCCGTAGACGCAATCGAGGGCGCAATCGAAGTAAATGCGCGACGCAGGAATCCCATAACTCCCATCATGGCAAAATTTTTTCCACGGGGTTTATTCATCTCGCGCCAGTTTTCCGCACAAAGCGTAGCCTGTGGGGTGTCGCAACGTTTTCCGAATCGGTTGAGAAGGATCCGAGGGCTATGAAGCTATCCACAGGAAATAAGGTCGTGCTGATCGGCGCTGGCGACGTCGGCGTGGCATATGCGTACTCACTGGTCAACCAAGGCACTGTCGACCATTTGGCAATCATTGACATCGACGAAAAGAAGACGATGGGCAACGTCATGGACTTAAACCATGGCGTCGTGTGGGCGTCGTCGCGCACCAAAGTCACCCAGGGCACGTACGCCGACTGTGACGATGCCGCGCTGGTGGTTATCTGTGCAGGTGCGGCACAAAAGCCGGGCGAGACTCGCCTGCAGCTGGTGGACAAGAACATGAAAATCATGAAGTCCATCGTCGATTCCGTTATGGACAGCGGTTTTGATGGGCTCCTACTGATTGCTTCCAACCCCGTCGACGTACTCACATACGCTGCGTGGAAGTACTCCGGGCTGCCGCACAACCGTGTCTTCGGCTCCGGCACCATCCTGGACACCGCACGTTTCCGCTACATGCTGGGTGAATACTACGATGTTTCCCCGATGAGCGTGCACGCATACATCATCGGTGAACACGGCGACTCCGAGCTGCCGGTATTGTCCAGCGCCAACGTTGCAGGCGTCGGTCTGTCCAAGCGTCTCGCCGCTGACCCCACGCTTCACGACGAGCTGGAGGACATCTTCATCCGAACCCGTGATGCCGCCTACGAGATTATCGATGCCAAGGGCTCCACTTCCTACGGAATCGGTATGGGTTTGGCCCGCATCACGCGCGCCATTTTCCAAAACCAAGAGGTGGCTCTGCCGGTCTCCGCATACTTGCAAGGTGAATATGGCCATGAGGACGTGTTCATCGGAACACCAGCCATTGTGAACCGCCGAGGAATTCGCCGCGTTATCGAGCTTGAGTTGGACGAATACGAAAAGAAGCAGTTGGACAAGTCCGTTCAGACGCTCCGAGATGTGCAGGATCCATTCTGGAAGTAACTGCTGGTAGCGAAAGCGCATGTCTTCTCGACATGCGCTTTCGGCCGTCTCATTTGAGAATGAGAATGCCCACCTTCTATTGGCCCGCGTGGCCGACTCTGGCCAACGCTTCGTCTTCAACACAGGAGTGCCTTCTCTATGGCAGCGCAGAGCCCTCAAGACACAGCAACTGACAACACTGAAAGCGGCGCGGCCGTACCGCGTCTGGATGACCTCATCAGCAAGGTCACCGATTTGATTACAGAGTTGGACGACGTCTCGGTGGAGGCATCTGCACTGCTCGCAGAGGTGCCGGAAGAGCGCCGTCGGCACGCGGAAAACCTACTGCACTACGCACACCTGCGCACAATTGACATCCGTGAGCTGCAGAACAGCTTGCACGACCTCGGCGTGACCAGTCTGACCACGGTGGAGACTTTCACCCGGGGGCGCCTTGAGTTGGCCCTCAACGCGCTGTTGGCGCTGGCGGGGCGCACCTCAGATGTCGATGTCGCCCGCATTATTGCCGACGATGAGCGCGCGGATATTGCCCTGGATAACAACGCCACCGAGCTGTTCGGTCAGGAGCGCGCGGATGTCACTTCGCACATTATGGTGACCCTGCCCGCCGAGGCCGCCGACGACGCAGAGTTGGTGGAGAGCTTCGCTGCTGCCGGCATGGATCTCGCTCGCATCAACTGCGCCCACGACGGCCCTGAGCAGTGGAGCCGCATGATTGACAACGTCAATGCTGCAGCTGAGAAGGCCGGTCGCCGCATCTTCGTGTCCATGGATCTGGCTGGCCCGAAGCTGCGCACAGGCGATATCGAACCGGGACCGCGCGTGGGTCGCGCCCGCGTTGTGCGTGACGACGCCGGCACAGTCATCTCCAAGTCCAAGATTTGGCTGACTCCACGTCTGGATGGGCACCCCAAGCCAGCTCCGAACGATTTGCCGGGGCGTCCTGCTCTGCCGCTGGAAGCAGATCAGGGATGGTTGGAACAGCTGCAGCTTGACGATGTCATTACGCTGCATGACTCCCGCTCAGCGAAGCGTCACTTCACCGTTGTGCGCATCGACACCGACGTCGAGGGTGAGGTCGAGGCGGTGCTCGCCGAGGGTGAGAAGAACGCCTGGATCGCCGAGGGCACACACCTGCGCAGCAACTACGAGGTCACACGTGCTGGCGGCGTGCCACCGACCGTGCAAAAGCTGCGTTTCCACACTGGGGATGAGTTCATTCTCACCAGCCGCGAGGAAATCACCACCATTCCACGCACCGAGGATGAAATTCCACGAGTCTCCTGCTCGCTGCCGTCTGCCGTGGCGGCTCTGAAGCCGGGCGATCCGGTGCTTTTCGACGACGGTGCACTCGGCGCTGAGGTGGTTGAGGTCTCCGAGACGTCGTCAAGCGAAGATAGCCACGTCGATGCCCGCTTGCGTGTCCAGCGCACCAAGCCGAACGGACAGCCGTTGGCGGCGCATAAGGGCATCAACCTGCCGAACACCGACCTGCCGCTCAATTCGCTTACCGACGAAGACATTGAGCATCTGCGCTTTGTAGTGGAGCACGCGGATATTGCTGCGGTGAGCTTTATTCGCACGCAGGAGGATGCTGAGTACGTCTACAAGGTGCTCGATGAGATTGCGGCAGAACATGAGGCTGCGGGCCGCGAGGATCTCGCATCGAGGGCTCGGGGCCTGGGCGTTGTGCTGAAGATTGAGACTATTCCGGCATTCCAGAATCTGCCGGGAATCATCATCGCCAGCATGAAGCGCGCCAAGTCCGGTCTGATGATTGCTCGTGGTGACCTGGCTGTGGAACTGGGCTTCGACCGCATGGGTGAGGTCCCAGGCCAGATTCTGACGCTGGCGCAGGCAGCCGGAGTGCCGACCATTCTGGGTACTCAGGTGCTGGAGAATATGGCCAAGGCCGGCCTGCCTTCCCGCGCGGAGATTACCGATGCGGCTTTCGCCCTGCGTGCCGAGTGCGTGATGCTGAACAAGGGGCCGCACATCACCGAGGCCATCGCGATTTTGAACAACCTGGCTCGGAAGATGGGTCGTTCGCAGCGTAAGAGCCGCATCATGCTGCGGAAGATTCGCAGCTGGTCGGACTAGTGGCTGGGTTAGTGGCCGGGCTAGTTTAGGTAGGTTAGGGGAGCGCACCCAAAAAACGCCGTTGGAGAAAAGACTGCGGAAGAAGCCAGCCGCGCGAGAGAGACGCGAGAGAGGAGCCCTGCGGAAAATGTCTAATGAACAGGCAGAAAACGCGGGGTGGGCTGTGCCGCCGCAGTCTCCAAAGCAGCAGCCGCAGCAGTCCCCACCTCAGGTGGTGCTGCCATCGCAGCAGAACTGGCAGCCGACTGTCTCGGATTCGACTATCACGGGTGCGACGCCGCGCTGGAAGGCCGATGAGATTGTTCGCAAGCGCGCGGACAGCGTCTTTCGATGGGCGATGAGCGGCGCCGGAGTATTCGCCGCATTTACCGTTTTCGTCTGGATGAGCATCCTGAGCCCCGGTCAGGACCTAGTGGTTTCCCTCCTCGGTGAGTTTGGAGCATGGGCTTTCGGTCTTTGTGGAATGGTTTCCCTCATTGGGCTGGGTTTTTCGGTCTACAAGACCCTCCAGGTGCTGCGTGACCGCGCAACGTATGCCCGCCCACTACTGTCGCGCACGGCAACGGATGTGCGCACGATGCACATGTGGCCAGTGCGCAACATCACGGGGCCCGTGGTCGCGTTGGCTGAAACAGGAGTCACTGCCGTAATGGGGCCAGGTCGCTTTATCTGGTATCTGGCCTGCGTTTTGTGGCCACTTGCAGTGGGGTGGTTTATCGCTGCCGACGTATCCCGGACGTACTTCCAGGCCGGAATCATCACCGTTTTAGCTTGTGTGACGACTGCCCTCACAGCGCGGCTACTCGGCTACGTGTTGGCTCCCGAGGAAGTGCATCGCAACATTCCCGTTGGATCCGGTCGCGAACGCACCCAGCCCGGTTTCTGGTCCAAGGGCTTCATCCCCAGCGAAGCTACCGATGAACAAGGGGAGGCGGGCGCAATGGCCGTCGACAAGCAGCTTTTCGAAGGAACGGCGAGCGAATTCGTCGACGATTTTTATAAGTAGCCCAGGCAGTCGCGAATTACGGAGAGCGAATAGGTATTCTGTGGCCTTGTGGGAAAGAAATCTCGTAAGAAGAATAATCAGGCCCCGGAGGGCATGAGCCGTCGTCAGGCGAAGCTGGCAGCCCGCGCTGCTGAGCGTGCAGCGCTGCTGGGTAATCCGCGTCCGTTCAAGGACTTCGACGAAGAGGCTGACATCGTGGCTGTCCGCGAGTTCGCACCGGCTGTGGTCATTCCGGTCACGGTCGCTGACGCCGAGCGTGACATCAAGCTCTGCACCGTGCTGCCAGGCGGCGTTGCTGCCCTGACGCGTGCCGCTGACCAGGGCAATGAGGCTTTCGTCGCGCTGCAGACGCAGGCGCGCACCAATGACGGCGCTGCGGATCTCTCCCGTGCGCTGGCATGGGCCCGTGACGCAGAGCCGGGCCAGCAGCTCTCCTCCGCCACTGACGGCGAGGCCGCACCGCTTACCGACGTCCTGACCGCCGTGGATCTCGACAACCTGGAGGTCCACCAGGACTTCGAGTGGTGGATTCCCAAGGGCATTGAACGCACCCCGATGATCGAGCAGAACCTGGCCGTGGCTAACGACGCGATTCTCCCGTCGTACCGCCTGGATGCGAAGGTCGCTGGCGCTGTGTGGTGGATTGATCCGGGCGAGCGCGCTCACATCCGCTGGGTGCGCCGTGAAGATGAGAAGCCACTGCTGGACGCCTTGGCACGCGTGCACGCTGCGGACAACCTTTCGCTGGGAGAGGGCACTAAGTTCGCTGGTGTCTTCCGCACCGATGGCCTGCTGGTGCCGGTCTGGGACCTGGATAACACCAAGCCGCACGACCACTGGATTGCTGCCGTGGAAGAGGCCGACAAGCGTATCGCTGAGGCGCTGGCCAGCGAAGAGCCGCTGACCGCCGAGGAGCGTAAGTCCCGTGAGACCATCGTGTCCCGTCAGGTGACCATTCGGAACTAGGCGTAGCTGGTTTAAAAACTAACGCGTGTGGCTCAGCAAAAAGCTAAGTCACACGCGTTAGTTGTCTCGAAAGCTATCTGAAGCTGTTTTAGCTACCTTCTTGACTATCTCAGCTCCGCAAAAAGTGCTGGCGCTTCGACTTCGTCCCAGAGCAGCACATTGCCCGCATAACCGGTATCCATGGCGCCTGAGGTAGGCACGGTAAGGGAATCGGAACCGAAGAGCATGCGCAACATCAGCCAGGTCAGATGCCAGACATGGTCACCATCGCCGACGAACACGGCCTTAGTGCCAGCATTGGCCAGGCGAATCCAGCGGTAGGGGTTGAGCCATACCGCAGGTGATTTCAGCCGTCCCATCAGCGCACTCATGAATTCACGCTGCCGCTCTACGCGGTCCAAGTCTCCCTGGGCGGTAGCACGCGTGCGCACGTAACCCAGGGCGCCCGCGCCGTCGAATTTCTGGCAACCGGCCTGGATATTCAGGCCTGCCAGCGGATCGTCGATGGCTTCTTCAGGGCACATCTCGATACCACCGACAGCGTCGACGACACCGGCGAAACCGCCAAAGCCAATTTCGGCGTAGTGGTCGATGTGAATTCCAGTGTTTTTCTCTACAGTGTCGATGAGTAGCTGGGGGCCACCAAATGCGAATGCCGCATTGATCTTGTTCTTGTCATTGCCCGGGATATCCACGAAGGAGTCACGCGGGATACTGACCAACTTCGGCTTACCGAGCACCGGAATGTGGGCAATCATGATGGTGTCGGTGCGCTGGCCGAAATCACCACTGCCCGTCGACAGCTTGGCGGCATCTTCCTCTGACAAGCCCGTACGAGAGTCCGAACCGACAAGCAACCAGTTGGAGGACATCGTATTGGCAGGGCGATCTGCCAGACCGGAGAACGCATCGACCCTGGTCAGGCGGATGTCGACAAGTGCCATTGTGACGACAAGGAAGATGACGAGAAGCAGGATGATGGATTTAAAGCGCAAGCGTGGCAGTCGCAAGCGTGGCATGCGGAACCCAGACCTGACGCCGGCGCCGCCACGACTGCCACGGCGTCCACCACGGCCAGAACTCGCTGCTTGTGGGGCACTGTAGTAGTCCTGTGACGAGCCGTGCGAGGAAGATTGGAAATCCGCATCCGGGTTATATCCGGGCGGGGGAAACCGCGGATCGCTGCCAGCGCGTCCGCTACCGGCCCGGTTCACCGGTGGACGGGACTCAATGCGCGTTTCGTTCAGTGGCGCCTGCCGACGTTCCGGTTGCGGCCTAGACCTGCGCGGAGGCATAGGCGCTGGGCGGGCTGCCCCTGCCCTAGATGGGCGGTCGGAACGGGGCGGGATGGGGCGTCGTGAAGCGCCACGCGAATCGGCCTCACGGGGGCGGGCATGCTTCGGCGACGCCTCGTCCACACGGCGGTAGATGGGGCGGCCATAGCGATCTTTAAGCGGCCTACCGTATCGGTCGCGGGCAATGCGCGAGTCGTCGAAGTTGCCTTCCATACCAATAAAGAATAGGCAACGACAGCGGACTAAGAGAACCGAGACAGCAATACAAGTCTTGGTAGCGCTGGCGTTACCCTGCATGCGACGTGCTGAAAGGGGTTGGGAACGAAGAAGAATATGCTGGAAATATGTCCGCAATGAACCAGAACAACGAACGTGCAGTCAACGAGTCGGATGTTTATGTCAAGAGCCGACATGGTGTCCCGCGGGACTTCTTCGCCTGTGAGGCGGCGGGGCTGGGTTGGCTGCGCGAGGGTGAAGCTGACGGCGGTGCGCGCGTAGTGGAGGTGCTGGGCGTGAGCGGGCATGCGCTGAAATTGCGTCGAATTGAGTCGACGGTGCCGACTCCGCAGGCAGCGTACGAGTTCGGAAAATCGTTGGCCATTACCCACAATCTGGGCGCTGCTGGCTGGGGTGCCGGCCCCGATGGGTGGGAGGGGCACGGTTACTTCGGTCCACTGGATCAGCCACTGCAGATGGACCTGACTCCACGGGAGAGCTTCGGTGAATACTGGGCCAAAGGGCGTCTGCTGCCAGCGCTGGGAAAGTTGGAAAGCTCCTACAATAACCGTCAGCTAGACATCTTTGACCAGCTCATTGAGCGACTCTTGGCTGGAGATTTCGACAACGAGCCAGACGCTGCGCGTGTCCACGGTGACCTGTGGTGGGGAAACCTCATGTGGGATGCAGACGGCGCGATTTTGATCGACCCCGCAGCGCACGGCGGAGCCCGCGAGGAAGATCTGGCACTGCTGGCGCTATTCGGGGCAACGCACTTCAACGAGATCTTGCGTGGCTACGAATCCGTACATCCCCTGCCGGATTTCGCCGAGAGCTGCGAACTCCATCAGCTCTACGCCGTGCTCATGCACGCGGTGCTTTTTGGTGGCGGATACGCCGGACAGGCGGCGGCAATGGCGGCGAAGTACGTGCGCTAGTTGGCGTTAGCAGCCTCCAGCACGCTAGCCATCTCCAGTAGCTCTGCCTCGCCGCAGCGCACCGCACCGATATTGACGCTGGTGGCGGGGTGCACTGTGTTGGCGCTGGCACCGCTCGTACCCGGCACAGCAATCGGCACCGACACACTCGCCCACCCAGTCAGATTCCACAGCGACAACCACGGTGTCCACCGGGTTTGCTCGTCAAAGTCCTCCGACGGCGCCAACGCAGAGAAATGCCCAATACGCGGCGGATCAAACGCCAGCGTTGGCGTAATCACCGCATCGACTTCCCAACGCGACCGAATCGCGCCGGGCAGAGCCATCCGCTGCTGATGTGTCGCCGTCGCCTCCGCTGCGGAAATCTCCTGGCCACAGGCTCGAATCCACTGCACAATCTCGGAGTAGTCCGCGCGCGGCAATTTCGTGGCCATTCGCGTGATGGTCCGTCGAAAAATCTCGAACACGTCCGGACCTGCCGGATCGTAGGGGCTGGGCACTTCCACCACGTCGTACCCGGCGTCGGCAAGACGGTCAGCCGCCGCCCACGCACCGTTTGCCCAGCGCTTATCGACGTCCACCTCAGCATGAAAAGGGCTGACAGTGACACCGATGCGAAGGGGACGCTGGGAACGTCGGAAAACATGCGGGGTTGAGGAAAGTGGCACCCCGGCCAGCAGTGCTGCGTCATCGACTGTGCGAGTGAGGAAGGCAGGCGTGGAGAGATTTCCACCCGCAATATCATGTGCTGGCTTCAACCCAACGAGGCCACAGCAGGCGGCGGGCACACGGATAGAACCGCCGCCGTCAGAGCCCAGAGCTGCGGGAACGACACCAGTTGCGACAGCAACCGCGCTGCCGCCCGAGGAACCGCCGGGAGTGCGTGGCGTGGTATCCGGCTGATTGGACAGCTGATTGGGCGTGGCGAAGTAGGGGTTTTCCGGGGCCGTGTAACCAATCGGCTCGGTGTAGGCCGTCATCCCGACCTCGGAGGTGTGTGTCGTCGCCGTGAGGACCGCGCCACGAGCCAGCAGTTTCGCCACGGGGTCCGAAGTTTCGGTGGCGGTGAAAGCCAAGTTGGTCGAGCCCATCGTGCATTCGACCCCAGCGATGGTGAATAGGTCCTTGATTGCCACTGGCAGACCCAGGAGGTCACGCCGGAGACCGTGGCTAGCGCGCCGGGCGGGTTCGGATCCGGCAGTGAGGCTGCGCGCGCGGTCGACAGCGTGCTCGGCCAAGGACGTGGCAATACCGAAACGGGCGGGATAGGTCGCGGCGTCGTCGGCAAGCGTGGCGAATTCCGAAACGATTTCCGATACCGAGATTGCGCCACTGCGCACGGCTTCAGTGAGGGCGCGGGCGGGCATCTCGGAAGAAGAGGTCATGCAATAAGTGTAGAAGCCCTCTAATCTGAGCTTATGACGACGGTTACTTATTTGGGTCCTGCGGGCACATTCACCGAGCAGGCGCTGTGGGACATGGCGCGTGCCGGCGAGATTGATCCGGCAGGGGAATCCGCGGTCAATGCGGTGCCGGTGGATAGCCCCGCGGCTGCGCTTGGAGCCGTGCGACGAGGGGAAGCGGACTTTGCCTGCGTGGCTATCGAAAGCAGCGTGGACGGTCCCGTCACACCAACTTTTGATGCCCTCGCCGCTGGGCCAGAGCTGCAGGTTTTTCGCGAAACCGAGGTCGGGGTGGTGTTCTCTATCCTGGTCCGTCCCGGTACGACGGCGGAACAGGTGCGTACTTTTACGACACATCCCGTAGCGTATCCGCAGGTCAAACAGTGGGTGGACGCCAACCTTCCGGGCGTGGAAGTTCACCAGGCCAGCTCCAATGCGGCGGCGGCCCACCAGGTCGCCGAGGGCACGCACGACGCTTGCGCTGCCCCTGCCCGCGCGGGTGAACTGCTCGGACTTGATGCGCTGGCCACTGAAGTCGCCGACGTGCGCGGTGCCCGCACCCGTTTCCTGCTGGTGGGGCGCCCCGGCGTGCCGACGCCGCGCACCGGCGCCGACCGCACCTCGGTCTCCTTCACGCTGCCGAACCAGCCCGGCACACTAATGCGTGCCATGAATGAGTTCGCAGTGCGACAGGTCAACCTCACCCGCATCGAGTCACGGCCGACACGCGAGCTTTTCGGCCTCTACCGCTTCTACATCGACTGCAACGGCCACGTTGATGATGCACAGGTTGCCGCGGCTCTCGCGGCACTGCACGAATACGCCGAAGATTTGCGCTATCTGGGGTCTTGGCCAGTCGCTGAGGGCGGTCGGCGCAGCATTATGACCCCGCCACCGGATATTTCCCAGTCAATTGAGTGGGTCGACGCGCTTAAGGAAGGACGAAGGTAAAACATGACACCCGCCGCGCCCGAAAATCCAGTTGGACAGCTGCCTTTCCTCGATGACCGCCCAGACCGCCCTGAATCTGTCATGCCGGTTGATTCCCAGCGCATCATTTTCATCCGCCACGGGCAGACCACCGGCAACATCAACCGCCGTCTGGATACCGCATTGCCGGGCGCACCGCTCACCGACCTCGGTGTGAGGCAGGCGCGCAGTCTGGGACGTCTTTTGCTTCCCGACGTGCACAGAATCGGTGACATCGTCACATCCCATGCCCTGCGTGCCCGCCAGACTGGCGCAGGCGCGGTCGCAAGTCTGCACCACCTGGGAGAGACTTCTGTTCGCATCCGCCATGAGGGTGGCCTCCACGAGGTTCAGGCCGGTGACCTGGAGGGGCGCAATGATCGCGATGCGCACATGGAGTACATGCGCGCCTTCTACCAGTGGCTCAATGGGGAGCTGGAGTACCGCCTTCCCGGCGGTGAATCCGGTGCTGACGTGCTGAATCGCTACCTGCCGACGATACAGCAGCTGCTGGAGCAGACAGGAGCGACAGGTGGTGAATCCAAGGAGTCGAAGGAGGGCGGCAACAAGGATGTCGTCATTGTCAGCCACGGCGCGGCTATTCGTCTGATTGGGCAGTATCTGACCGGGGTGAATCCGGAATACGCACTGCGGCACCGCATTGCCAATACTGAGCGAATCGAGCTGGTTCCGAGCGCTGTGGACGTCGGCAAGCCTGCTGGCATTGAACCGGGCACGTGGGATGTGCGCCGCTGGGGCGACAGCGAGTTGCCTTAGACAGGCAGCTGGGCGGCGACCGTTACTGCTGGCCGTTATTGCTGGCCTTCCTGAATCTCGCGGCGCTTCTGAGCTGCCAGGCGTAGGCGTTCCGTGCGACGCTTGGATTCCGCTTCGTTGATTTCGTTGAGGAGTTTTTCTTCGTCATCATTGATGTTCAGTGCGGCGCGCCCGATGAGGGCAACGGCCGCAGCGACGATGAAGCCGAGCCATGCGTTGTCGATATTGGTTGCAAACATCAGAACGATAGAGACACATACGATGATGCCTGCAGCAGAGTCAACAATGTTGAGCTGGCGGCCCTTTTTCATCAGAGTCTGCAGCTCTTGATCGACACTTTGGTGCTGCGGTTTAGCCGGGGTGCCCTGTGAACTCTCGGGGGATGTCTCAGCGGGCAGGTCTGCGAAGAGTGTTTGTAGTTGGGAGCGGGTTTTAGCGACTGCGGCAGCTTCGGCGCGCTTGGAGAATTCATCGACATCCAAGTAGCCGTCAGCGAAATGATTGCCGAGACGCTCCATGGCAGCGTTGCGCTCCCTATCGCCGACCCTGATTTCTGGCTTCTCGCTCGAGTTGTCGCTCATGATTATTAAGGTTACAAGGAAGAAAGCTGCCGTGAAGAAGCCGAGAGGAACGAGACCGTGCACGGCGGGACAAACTTATCCGTAGCCGAGTCGGTCCAAATCCTCCTCTTCGAGGCCGAAATAATGCCCGATTTCATGCAGGAGAGTGACCCGAATCTGCTCCACCAGCTCCTCTTCGGTGCGGCTGATGCGGCAGAGCATGTCGCGATACAGGCTGATTTGGTCAGGCGGACCCCAGTGGTTGTTAGAACGCTCGGTCAGAGGTATGCCCTCGTAGAGGCCCAGCAGTGTGGGTTCGTCGAGGTTATACGGGTGGACCTGGATGATGACCTGATCGAGCTGGTCGAGAAACTGCGTGGGGATGCGGTCGATGGCCTCATCGACAAGTGCATCGAACCGCTCCGGGCTAACGTCAACCATTTATGGTGCTGCCTCGCAATGTCCTCTTGTTTTACTGGCCGATTGTTCTATTGTCCGGCGGGAGCGACTGCGTTATCCGCAGCGCCTGCTCCTGCGCCAGTACCGTCGGCACCGACCTCACCGACGTCACCTGTGCCAGCGCCAGCGCCAGCGTCACCCTGCTCCTCCCGCAGCGGATTGCGCGGTGGCGGAGCTACGGGCGGCTGGCCGTCGATAGTGAAGGACTCGTTAGCGTGGCCGTTGAGAGTGGAGAACCCGCCCTGGCCATTGTCCTTAATCAACCAGCAGTTCACACTGCGCGAGCCGGCATTGAGCGACTCCTGCGACAATGACGTCCAAAATGGCAGTAGCGTCGAGTTATACAGCGGGTCGTCACCGCCGAGGTAATTCTGCGCGAGAGTCACACACTGTTCCGCGAGCACATCATTTTGCTCCTGGTCAGTGGGGACGTTGTCACCGAAATGGTCGCGGAGATTGACAACTCCCGTCGACTCCATCAGGTGATCTTCCACGCACGGCACCTGGCGGATGGCGCCGTTTTCGTCCAATGTCACGCAGCGGCCGCCTTCGAACACGCGGGACTGGTCCTGCCCGGCCGCAGGACCGGACATGTGCGCCGTGTTGCCGTCTTCATCGACGACCTGGATACCGCACAGGAAGGTTCGGTCACCCTTTTCCCACTGGCTAGGTGAAGGAATGATCGGCGCCGTGATAAATCGACCGTCTGGATCGTACTGGCCGCCCAGGTATTCAGTCACAGTGTTGCGACACACGCCATTTTGCAGAGCCACCAAATTGTCCGCTGTCGGGTAGTTGGCAGTTTTGGCGTATTGCCCCGGATGTTCCTCGTAATCGGCGAGATTCAGTTTCTTGGCGACCTCATAAGCATGCGGCTGCTCACAGGGCACGACGCGGAAGTCAGAAACATTCAAATCTTCTGCCAGATTCCAGTCCAGACAGTTGCCCGCGGTTGCGCTGGTGAACGCCGTCGTCTCCTTGTCGACGATGGTCGTCGTTGTCGACGATGACGCGCTTGCCGACGAACCCTTGCCCCCAAGTGGCCCACTCGGTGGCTCGATGACTCCCGCTTGCAGCGCGAATGCCATTCCCGCGGCGCCAACCAGCATTGCCGTCGACAAAGCGCGCATTCCCCAGCTTCCACGGGAGTTATTCGAAGCGTTGGCATCGTTGCCGGCTGCGGAGGATGCACCAGCGCTGGCATCTGCGCCAGTACCTGCACCGGAGTCAGTGTCTGTGGCGGCAGCGTGCTCGCGATCCTGGTTCATATTGTCATCAGCCATAGTGACCCCATTGTGCACCGCCAATGAGCCTGTGGACAAGGTAACGCTAAAAGCGACAACGCTGCCATGAGCGTTGATGCCGTTGCAGGGAGCTCAGTCATCGACGCTCTGCCCGAGTTTGCGGTCCAAATTTGCTCAAGAGCTTTAAGCACTACAATAGTCCGGTATTCGTTCGCTACCCGAGGACACGAGTCTTGACCTGGACTGCACTACTCAGCCTGCTGGGCGTCCACATTATTGGTATGGCCTCACCAGGGCCTGACGTCTTCTTAATCCTGCGCCTTGCCACCAAATCCCGAAAGCACGCGATCGCAGCGGTTGCGGGTATCAGTACTGGCGCCACTATCTGGATGACCCTCACAGTTTTTGGGTTCGCAGCTGTCATCACCGCCAATCCTTTGCTGATGGGCGTAATCCAGCTTGTCGGTGGCTGTTATCTCATTTACATGGGTATCAGTATGGCCAAGGCAGGCATCAATACTCTCCGCGAACTGCGCGCCGGTGCCGCACCAGCCTTGGGAAGTGAGGCGCTCCGGTCACCGAAGGCGACGTTCCGCCAGGGTTTTTTCACCAACATGTCGAACCCGAAGATTGTTCTCTTCCTCGCGGCAGTGCTTTCACAGTTCATTCCCGCAGGCGCATCCGTGGGGACGCTTGTGCTTTGTACGTTGGTGCTAATCGTCTCCCAAATCGCTTTCTTCCTATTTATCGCAATCGTGGTGTCGACGGATGCCGTCGTCAAGCGAATGGTGCTGGCAGGGCCGTGGATTGACACTGTCGCCGGCGTGATCTTCCTCGTCCTCGGCGCGCTGCTGGTCGCCTCAGGAGCGGAAGCGGCACTCTAGCAAGCCTTGTGCCTGCTTGCCGACGTAAACCAGGTACTCTAGGGGACGTGATTGATCTCAAATTTCTCCGCGAAAACCCTGAAGTAGCCCGCGAGTCCCAGCGCACCCGTGGTGAGGACCCGGCATTGGTCGATCAGCTGCTGGAAGCTGACGCTAAGCGCCGTGAGGTTATTGCCTCCACCGACGCGCTGCGTTCAGAGCAGAAGGGCTTCGGTAAGAAGATTGGTCAGGCGTCGAAGGAAGAGCGCCCGGCCATGCTGGAGAAGGCCAAGGAGCTTTCCGACGCCGTGAAGGCAGCCGAAGCGGAGCAGAAGGAAGCCGAGGCTGAGGTCGAGCGCCTGCAGTACCTGATTGGCAACATCGTTACGGGTGCGCCCGCCGGCGGCGAAGATGACTTTGTCGTGCTGGAGGAAATCGGTGAGATTCCACAGTTCGACTTTGAGCCCAAAGATCACCTGGACCTCGGTGAGTCGCTGGGTCTTATTGATATGGAGCGTGGCGTCAAGGTCTCCGGTTCCCGCTTCTACTTCCTGACCGGTTACGGTGCCATGCTGCAGTTGGCCATGATGAACCTGGCTGCTCAGAAGGCAACTCAGAATGGCTTCCAGCTGATGGTGCCGCCGGTGCTGGTTCGTCCGGAGACCATGTCGGGTACTGGCTTCCTCGGTGCGCACTCCGATGAGATCTACTACCTGCAGGAAGATGACCTCTACCTGGTCGGTACCTCGGAAGTCGCGCTGGCCGGCTACCACTCCAACGAGATTATTGACCTGTCGGAGGGGCCGCGTCGCTACGCTGGTTGGTCTTCCTGTTTCCGTCGTGAAGCGGGCTCTTACGGCAAGGACACCCGCGGTATCCTGCGCGTACACCAGTTCGACAAGCTGGAGATGTTCTCCTACTGTCCGCCGGAGCAGGCGGAGGCAGAGCACCAGAAGCTGCTGAACATGGAGCGCGAGATGCTGGCCGCGGTCGATGTTCCGTACCGCATCATCGATGTTGCTGGTGGTGACCTGGGTGCATCGGCTGCCCGCAAGTTCGATACCGAGGCATGGGTGCCGACGCAGAACACCTACCGCGAGTTGACCTCGACTTCGAACTGCACGACTTTCCAGGCTCGTCGTTTGAAGACCCGCTACCGCGATGCCGATGGCAAGTCTCAGTACTGCGCCACCCTAAATGGCACGCTGGCCACGACGCGTTGGCTGGTCGCCATTCTGGAAAACCACCAGCAGGCCGATGGTTCTGTGGTGATTCCGGAGGCGCTGCGCCCGTTCATGATGGGCAAGGAAGTTCTCGAGCCGGTTAAGCGAGCCGGTTAAGCGAGCCGGTTAAGCAGGTGCGGCCCCGCCCCAGTTCATCCGCGACTTCACGACACCTATGTCACCTCATGCCACCTCCACAGCTGGCATGAGGTGACGCCTGTGTCGTGAAGTGGCTTTTTTCAGGCGTGACTTGTTTAGCTGCGCTAAAAAATTAATTGGGGGATTGAGAAGGTAAAAACACCAGGAAGGTTGAGAGTAGAAACACAACCGAAAACACAACTGAACCAGGGGGATAGCCTCACTCGAGGTGGTAGAGGTTGTGTACAACATTCGGGATTACAGCAATTTTGCTGATGTGTCTTTCACCTGCTGATGTATCCTGCACCGTGATTTAAGCTGCTCCAGCTTTCTTCCACGCAGCCTTCAGCCCAGCTCGGAGGGGCAGGACGAGGCAGGCAGACGAAGCCACGGCCGAAGTGAGGGCAACGCCAGCTCGCACAAATGCTGGATTGAGCTTGGAGTTTTCTTCCGTGAGAATGCCGATCAGCTGAGATGGCGCAATTGTGCTTGCGAGCGCGCCTAGGGACGCAACGCGCAGCGCGTCTTCACGGTCATCTGCCTTGAGCAGCGAAGCAGCTGAAAATCCAGCTCCGACCGTAGAAACCACGAAGGGAAGAAGCAGAGTTTCCTTCGGTGCTGTCTTCTGAACTGCCTCGCCGTTTAGCTTCCATTTGGTGTGGACTTCTGCAGGCAACTGCTTCCAGGACATAGCCAGTGCGACTCCGTGCGCAACCGTCACGGCCGCGGGGAGAAGAGCGGTCGCCTGCAGTGTGCGAGCTGGAATTTCAGAGATAACCTCACCGTCAATATCGTCCGGTCGGACAATCCCCAGCTTGGTCGCTACTGCGGCCCAGTTGATAGACCAGCCAAAACCCAACAGGTGAGGTTGGAGGATCCGCGGGTCGTCCATGTTCCACAGGGAAGCGCGACCGCTTTTGGTAAATACCCGAAGCGGTTTGGAGAGGTACCTGCGCAAGGTGTTTGGTTCGCCAACTTGTTCGGCTACGCAATTTGCGTAGTCGGTCGCCGTTCCCAGCTCTTCGGTCAGGTCCGCGTGGACGTCGTTAAGCTCTTGCAGAAGACTCTCCTGCTCGGCGATGATCGCCTTGCGTTGTGCGTGCGATATGCCGATTTCGCGCAGTTTGTGGTCAATGGCAGTGAGGTAGGTGTTCATTGGGGCTCCTCGGAAAATAGTGCGGTCATGTCGGCGGATAGGTCGATGAAGTCCTGATGCAGTTGCGTGAGTGTTTGCTTTCCTTTGGCTGTCAGTGAGTAGTACTTGCGCGGCGGCCCTTTGGGGGATTCCTCCCAGCGATTGCTAATCAAGCCGTTGGTGGTCAGCCGCGAGAGTAGGGGGTAGACGGTTCCTGCGGGCGCGCTGAGGTGGGGGTAGGCGTTGAGCTTTGCGACGAGTGCCGCGCCATAGAGCTCTTCGCGAGAAATCAGCTTGAGAATGGCGAGCTCGAGTACTCCCTTCTTCAGTTGTGTTTGTGGGCGTTTGGGCATGGCGTTGTGCTCTCTTTCCGGCGGTAGAAGGAAGCTGTTCGAGCAGAATCCTTTTCATACCTAGTACCTTGCAATACCAACTATACCCCCGGTAGTTTGTATTGCCAAGTACTGCACACTTATATAGCTGGCAGAGAACAGGGCAAAGAAAATGAGGGGCAATTGTCAGAAGACAATCGCCCCTCATTCCACCGGGTTAGCTCTATGAAGAACTCGTAACTGTTAGGAAGCAGCTCGGTTCCTATTTAGCGTTCAATTAGATGCGCGCATCAAGCCAGGCAATAGCCGTCGCAATGGCCTCATGCTGTGCCGGCTCATTGAAGGTCTCGTGGAACTGGCCTTCGAACTCGATCAGCTGCTTGTCGGTGGACGAGATACCGTTGTACCAGTCGCGCGAGAAGAACGGCGGCACAATCTCATCCTGGCCACCCATCATGACCAGGGTCGGCTCAACGAAGTCGACGGAGTTGGTGCCGTTGTAGGTAGCGGCAAACGCCATCTGCTGTCCCATGCCGAGCGAAAGCTTGGAGTTGTTGTACGGATCAGTGCCGTATTCATCACGCACTGCCTGCGAAGAAGAGGTTTTCGCACCCAGCGGGTTGCCAACCTGAATCAGGTCAGTGCCCGGCAGCGATGGGACGCGCATCTCGGTACGGTTCGGTACTTCCTTGAGCATGCGCGTGTTGAAAGTAGTCATGTCCTGGAACGGCAAACGCTGGTAAATCGTCGGCTGTGCTTCGCGCTGGACATCGGTCATGGCTTCTGGGGTGATGGTTTCGCCCTTGTCCGTGCCGCCGTAGGGGTTGAACAGAGCGCCACCGCCGTTGGCGACGATGCCGTCGACACTGCCCGGGTACTTGATGCCGTGGAAGTCCACAGCAAGACCGCCCATGGAGTGGCCGAGCAGGAAGGTCTTCGTGCTCGGGTTCTCCGCCTTGGCCTTCTCTACAAGCATGTGCAGGTCATCGACAAGCGAGTGGAAATCATCGATGTGGCCACGAGCAACTGGAGTGCCTTCAACCTGACCCGTGTGGCCGTGGCCGCGGTGGTCGAGGCGGTAGACGTTGTAGCCGGCGTTCAGAAGCTTGCCGGTTACCCACTCGTAGCGACCCAGGTGCTCTGCAGCGCCATGCACGACGACGACAGTGGCCTTGGCGTTCGGAATGGTGTTGGACTTCCAGTAAATCTGGGTGCCCTTGCCATCCTGTGAGGTCATGTAGCCGTCGGTGACCGTCACGTGGCGTCCGTCAACTGTAGTGGTCGGCGCCGGGGTAGTTGGCAGTTCGACCATTGCAGTGGACTGCGGGTCAGGGGTTGGCTCCAGCGGGTTCTTGATGAAGTCCGTTGGGGCTGCTGATGCTGCCGGGGTGGCCAGTGCCAAAGTCAGGGCGGTGGTCACACTCGCAGTGAAAATCGATGCGCGACGCATGATTGCTCTTTTCTATTTTCAATCGAGGAGTGGATGGTAGTGATAATAATTTTATTATAACAAACAAGCCCTGAATTTATAATAAAAATGGCTCGGAAAACCGAATCGGTTTTCCGAGCCATTTTTAGGCTCTTACGAGGGCTTATTCAGGCTTCGGTGCCTCCTCAGCATCGGTATCCTCGACCCAGCCGTAGGTGCGTTCAACGGCACGGTTCCACTGGTGGAACAGGCGATCGCGCTCTTCGGCCTCCATCTTCGGACGCCACTTCTTGTCAATCGTGATGTGAGCCTTGACCTCATCCAAGCTCGACCAGAAGCCAACGCCCAGACCTGCACCATATGCAGCGCCGAGAGCAGTGGTTTCAATGTTGTTCGGGCGCGTGACAGTGACATCTAGGATGTCGGACTGGAACTGCATGAGGAACTCGTTCATGGTCATGCCGCCATCAACGCTCAGCGTCGTGATGTCCGTACCGGATTCTGCGACCATGGCATCGAGAACCTCACGGGTCTGGTACGCAGCAGCCTCCAGCACAGCGCGGGAGATGTGGTTGCGGTTAACGAAGCGAGTCAGGCCGACGATGACGCCACGGGCGTCCGGCTGCCAACGAGGAGCGAAGAGACCGGAGAATGCCGGCACGATGTACACGCCACCGTTGTCCTTGACACTCTTTGCTTTGTTCTCGATGGAAGCGGCATTTGGAATCATTTGCAGCTCGTCACGCAGCCACTGAACAAGTGCGCCGCCCATGGAGACAGAGCCTTCGAGAGCGTAGACCGGCTTCTCACCCTCGACCTGGTAGCAGACGGTGGAGATGAGGCCGTGCTCGGACCACTTCGGGTTCTCGCCGGTATTCATCAGCATGAACAGGCCAGTGCCGTAGGTGTTCTTGGTGTCGCCCTCGCCGAAGCAGCCCTGGCCGAACATGGCGGCCTGCTGGTCGCCGAGAATACCTGTAATGGGCAGGCCGGCCAGCGCATCGCGGGCGCGAACGCGGCCGAAGTCGCCTACCGACGGGCGGATGTCCGGCAGCATCGACATTGGAATGCCAATCTCACGGCAAATGTCCTCATCCCACTCGAGGGTCTTGAGGTCCATCAGGAGAGTACGGGATGCGTTAGTGACGTCCGTTGCGTGGACTGCAGATTCGCCGTTGTCTCCCTCTGCGCCGCCGGTGAGGTTCCACAGCAGCCAGGTGTCGATGGTGCCGAAGAGCAGGTCGCCAGCCTCGGCCTTTTCGCGAGCGCCCTCGACGTTGTCGAGGATCCAGCGCACCTTCGGGCCTGCCGGGTAGGAGTTGATACGCAGGCCCGTGGTCTCACGCCAGCGGTCCGCGCCTTCATCCCCCATGAGCTCCTTACAGATGGCGTTCGTGCGGGTGTCCTGCCAGACGATGGCGTTGTAGACCGGTTCACCGGTGTTCTTGTCCCAGACGACAGTGGTTTCGCGCTGGTTGGTGATACCGATTGCCTCAATGTCCTGGGAGGAGATGTCGCCATCAGCGAGAGCTTCACTGACTACGCGACGGGTGTTGGTCCAAATCTCCTGGGCATCGTGCTCGACCCAGCCCTCTTCCGGGAAGATCTGCTTGTGCTCCATCTGGGCGATAGTGACGATCTCTGCGTCATGGTTGAAGATGATGCAGCGGGTGGAAGTAGTTCCCTGGTCAATGGCGAGGACATATTTGCTGTGCATCATGGGGGATACTCCTAGCGAAATTGTGTGTAAATGTGAGTTTTCGGACTTGCGCTATTTTATTGTGCGTTTACTCTCATATTCCCGTTATCCGATGGCAAAGGCAAGAGCGCCTGCAGCCACAGCTGCCAGCATCGGTGCGACAATCGGGACCCATGCATATGCCCAGTTCGCATCGCCCTTGCCCTTAATCGGGAGCACGAAAGCGTAGGCCAAACGGGGCCGAGGTCACGAACAGGGTTGATAGCGTATCCAGTCGGGGAACCAAGGGAAAGACCAATCGACACAATGATGAACGAGACACCGAAGTAGGTCAGCGGGCCAAGCTCGCCGCCGGCTGGGCCGAACAGGATGAATGCGAGCAGAACGAAGGTCGCGATGAACTCGGTGACGGCATTCCAGAAGTTATTTGGATGAACCGGCGCGGTGAAGAAGTTGCCACCGGTTTCGGCATTCGCATTGGTCGGATTGCCGTTGTCGTCAACGCCATTGGCATCGAACAGCTGCTTAAACGCGGCCCATGCCAGGATTGCACCTACGAATGCGCCCAACAGCTGGCCTGCGGCATAGTAGGGGACCAGGCTCCAAGCCAGGCTGCCTTTGACTGCCAGGGCGACGGTTACCGCTGGGTTCAAGTGCCCGCCGGATACGTCGGCAATAGATGCGCCAGCGAAAACAGCCATGCCCCAACCGAAGGCAATGCCCATCCAACCAGCATTTGCTGCGCGGGTAGTCCGGAGGTTGATAGAGGCGCAGACTCCGTTACCGAGCAGAATCAGAATGGCGGTTCCGAAAAACTCCCAGAGGAATGCCTGGGATCCTGTGATTGTCTCCATGAGATGTAGAAACTCTCTGTGAGTCGTGACCGGGCAAGGTCACGATGAATCTTGCAACGTAGAATTCTTTAGGTATAAGAAATGCCGGCGAGAAACTATTTTTCGCCGGCACTTTTATTTCGACCCCATCAGCCCTTTGAAGTGCGAAGCCGTTTTCCCGAGAAGGAAGCTATTTCGTTGTGGCTACAGCGCTGGTGGCCATTCAAGAGCTAACTCGTATGGCCACCTAGGGGAGGGTGGGAAATGAACTAGCGGTCGAGGCTGACGTCGACATCCGCGCGAGTCTCCACTGCGTGAGCAGCAATCTCGTTAGCGGCCTTGTCGGTCAGTTCATGCTCAGCTGCCAGGGTTGCTTCGACGCGTTCGATGAAGACCTTGATTTCCTTCTCCATCGTCTCCTTGTCCCAACCCAGAGCTGGGGCAACCAGTTCCGCGGTGGCCCGGGCACTGTCGACGCCACGGTGTGCGTACTCCATGGAGACACGCAGGCGGCGCTCCAGAATATCGTCGAGGTGCATTGCGCCCTCGTGGGTCACTGCGTAGAGGACCTCAGCGCGCATGTACTGCTCAGCGGCCTCCAGTGGCTCGAGCAGGGACTTGTCCTCAGCTGCCGGAGCCAGAACCTCGTAGATAAGGGAGCCGTAGCGGTTGAGCAGGTGCTCGACCTGCTTTTCGGTGATACCGAACTGCTTGGCCAGCTCTGCCTTCTGGTTGTTCAGTGCGTGGTAACCATCAGCACCGAGCAGCGGGACATCAGCGGTGACGGACTCCGGCACCTTACGTGGGACATCCTGGACTGCAGCGTCAATGGTATCGGCACCGATGACGCGGTAGGTGGTGTACTTACCGCCTGCGACGGAGACCATGCCCGGAGCAACGTGGGCAACAGCGTGGTTACGGGAGAGGTTGGTGGTGGAGTCAGAGTCGCCTTCCACCAGTGGACGCAGACCCGAGTAGACACCGACGATGTCGTCGTAAGTAATCGGACGACGAACCTTGGCGTTGACGTGATCGAGGATGTAGTCGATGTCAGCGCGGGTAGCTGCCGGGTTTGCCAGGTTCATGGTCCAGTCGGTGTCGGTGGTACCGATAATCCAGTACTCACCCCACGGGATAACGAACAGGACGGACTTCTCAGTCACGAAGGTCATTGCCACCGAGCCCTCAAGAGCGGACTTCGGAATAACAATGTGGACACCCTTGGAGGTGTGGACGCGGAACTTGCCGGTGACGCCAGCCAGCTTCTCAATCTCATCGGACCAAATGCCGGTGGCGTTGACGAAAACGTTGCCGCGGATAGTGGTGGTCGCGCCAGTGTCGGTGTCAAGGAGCTTCGCGCCGACGATGCGCTCGCCTTCCTTCACGAAGTCGACAACCTGGGTGGAGGTGCGGACGTCAGCGCCGAAGTGAGCAGCGGTGCGCAGGACAGTCATGGTGTGACGGGCATCGTCAACCAGAGTGTCGTAGTAGCGAACGCCGCCGACCACGGCATCTTCCTTCAGGCCCGGAGCCTGCTTCAGGGTTCCCTTGCGGGAGTAGTGCTTCTGCATCGGAACCTGCTTGGCGCCACCCATGACGTCGTAAAGGAAGAAGCCCGATGCCATGAACGGACGCTCCCATACGCGGTGAGTCAGAGGGAAGACGAAGCGCAGTGGCTTAACCAGGTGCGGTGCCAGATGCGACATGGACAGTTCGCGCTCGCGCAGGGATTCAGCTACCAGGCGGAAGTCCAACATCTGCAGGTAGCGCAGACCGCCGTGGAACATCTTTGAGGAGCGGCTAGAGGTACCGCCTGCGAAGTCACGAGTTTCAATGACCGCAGTCTTCAAACCACGGGTTGCGGCATCGAGCGCAGCGCCAGCGCCTACAGAACCGCCGCCGATAATGACGACGTCGTATTGCTCGGTACCGAATTTCTCCCAGGTCTTTTCATGCTGTTCCTTGTTTAGAACTGCAGATGGGGCGAGAGATGAAGAGGACGACATTTTCCAATCCTTCCCGGTGGGGGCGTTGATTTTTCGTCGAAGAGAATTTCTCGGCTCACGGCTCAGGTTACCAAAACTTGGCTTACTTGTAAGCGCTAACCTACGGTTACGTAGATATAAATAATGGGGCAAAAAGTCACGAAAATCGCGCCAGTAATGTTGTCCGATTTTCCGCAGGTAGATGGCTATGTTAATAGAGATTTACTGCTTTTAGACTGAAAGTCAGCTGGCAATGACCCCCCATAATGGGGGTATTAAAGATGGCTGATGGGTGGGCAATGGGTGCACGGCGGGCGTGTGGCGTATTTGAGAGGCGATGACTGGAACTGCGCTCGCATTTACACATGAATATGAGCCTGTAACGACATTTATTCACGAGTCTCAGATACCAGTACATATTGCCCCGCTAAGGGGTGCGAAAGATTGTAGAGTAAAGGCCATGTTCAAGGATCCTGTGTACTTAACGATTATCGGATTGGCGCGCACCGTCTTCTTTGCCCAAGGTTTGAAGTTCACCGTTAAGGGCTGGGAAAACGTGCCGAAAGACTCTGGGGCCGTTCTCGTTACTAACCACACCGGATACATGGACTTCACCTATGTCGGTCTTCCATTCCGCAAGCACCGCCGTTTTGTCCGTTTTATGGCGAAGAAAGAAGTGTTCGACCACTCGGTCGCCGGACCAATCATGCGTGCTTGTAAGCACATTCCGGTCGACCGCACTGACGGCTCCAAGTCTTTCGAAGAGGCCTGCGCGAAGCTGGAAAACGACGAGTTGGTAGGTATCTTCCCGGAGTCGACTATCTCGCGCAGTTTCGAGGTCAAGAATTTGAAGTCCGGCGCAGTGCGTATGGCGCAGCGCACCGGCAAGCCCATCATCCCCGTGCTGATTGTGGGATCCCAGCGCGTGTGGACGAAGGGGCACCCCAAGCATCTCGGCCGCAGCAATACTCCGATTCACATTACGGTTTTGCCACCGTGGACACCGGAGGGGGATCCGGCAGAAGCCACCGAGAAGCTGCACGAAATCATGGATCAGGGCGTTCGTCAGCTCTGGGACGAGTACGCAGCTGAAGAAGGTCCCCTGCCGAAGGGCGCCTACTGGGTGCCGGCTCGTCTTGGCGGTGGCGCACCGACTTTCGAAGAGGCACAGGCAGAGGACCTGAAAGTCGAAGAAGAGCGCCAGCGTATCCGTCATTTGCGCGGTGACCTGGCTGCATTCAAGGAAAAGCTAGCCGAGTCGGCGCGTGAATTCGGCGATAACGCGCGTGAATTCGGCGATCAGACCAGGCAGCAGTTCCTCGATGCCTCGCACACGATGAGCGCGGAGTCTGCTCGTCGAAGGGAACAGACGACCGCGCTGTTGGCGCAGTTCCGTCAGTCTGTGGAACAGATGGCTGATGATGTCGTCGCCGGCGCCAAGGAGAGCAAGGAGTCCGTGCGTACTGCCACGGATTCGATGCGCGTGACGTTCCGCGAAGCGTACGTGCAACTAGAGAAGGCCTCCGCCTCCGGTGTCGAACAGACGCAGCAGACCGTTTACCGTCTTATCGGCCAGTCGATGATGATCCGCGACAAGCTTCCACAGCGCTTGAACAGGCTCATCACCGCTCAGCCGGAGACGTTCATCTTCGATTACCCCGCATCGCTTGCCGACGACGCGGGCAATACCAGCGAAGAAAACATGAAGGCCTTGCAGCAGCTCGGCGATGCCGGAGCCACAATCGTTGTTCTGCACGAACCGGGAGATAAGCCGAATCTATCGGCTTTGGAGTCGGTTGACCTGCAGGTCGTGGAACTCCCGGAGGGCGCCAGCAAACTGGACGTCACAAATGCGGTGGTTAGCACGCTGCGCAAGCAGGCTCGCAAGGAAGAAACCGCGATTCTTTTTGCCGGTCGCTCGAACTTTGAGGAAGCCACACAGCGTGTCGGCATGCCGGTAGTTACGGCCGATGCGGACTGGTCCCTGCTGAAGAACGCGGATTGGGTAATCGACACTGTCGAGCATGGGGGAGTAGCCGCAACGCTGCAGTTGTTGCACGACCGGTTCTGCGATGACGGTGAAGATGACAACAGTGAGGACGGCAAGTAGTTCGAAGTGACCGAGAGACTACACCCACTACTCGTAGCTTCGGATATTGACGGGACGTTCATCGACTCGCGGGAGCGGGTAACTCCCCGCCTGCGACAGGCCGTCACGCGAATGCTACGCCGCGGAACCCCGTTGGTGCTGGCCACGGGAAGGCCGGCTCGGTGGTTGCAACCAGTGCTCGAGCAGCTGCCGGTTCAGCCGTTGTGCGTGTGTGCCAATGGCGCCGTGATTTACGACTCCGGCCGTGATGAAGTGGTTGCCGCCAACACACTGAAGCCGGAGACGCTGCGATACGTCGTCAAGCATGCGCGCGAAGCGGCGCGATCCATCGGTGGAATCGGCATTGCGGCAGAGCGCGCTGGGACGTCGGCGAATGATGCCATCGATGAGCTTTTTGTGGTGGCGCCGTCCTATGACCATGCGTGGGAATCGGATGAGCACGGTGAGCTTGCTGAAGAGGCCGTGTTGTCGGAACCCGCGACGAAACTCTTGCTGCGAAACTCAGATGTGGACAGTGCACAGCTATATGAGCTGGTCGCTCCCGCAATTGACGCGAGCTTGGCCCACGTGACCTACTCCATGCCCGACGGGCTTTTGGAAGTGTCCGCGCCGGGCGTGACTAAGCGCGCCGGGTTGGAATACGTATCTGAACTGGTCGGAGCGACCGCGAAAGATGTGGTCTGCTTCGGTGACATGCCGAACGATATCGAGATGCTGTCGTGGGCGGGCACGGGTGTGGCCATGGGCAATGCGGCTGACAACGTCAAGGAGATTGCAGACGAAATCACCGCCACCAATGATGATGACGGTGTTGCTCGTGTGCTGGAGCGCTGGTTCTAGCTAGCCTCGAGGTTTTCCCGCGCCAGCTAGCTCCCCCAGCGCTCGACAGCGCTTACTTCAGCTCGGTCTTGACTTCGCCGGTGGTGCGGTCGAAGGTGATTGAACCGTTCTGGAACTCAGCGCGCTCGATGTTTCCATCGACCACCTGGGTCTTCGTCGGGGCACCCAGCTTGCCGACCTCGAAGCCCTGGCGGGCCCACTCATCAGCAATCTTGCCCCAGATAGCGTGCGCGCCGGTGGTGTCGGAGTCGGTGATTACGCCGTTGGAGAACTTCACATAGCGCAGGGCATCGGCCTGGCCAGCATTGTTCGCCACGGTAGAACCGCTCTGGATACCGGACATTGCGTAACCGAGAACGGAGCCCATTTCCTCGGAAACTTGGCGCCATTCGGCAGCCAGGTCGTTCTGCTCATTGATAGTGATGATCTGGTCAATCAGGACCGGCAGGTCAGCGATCGACGGGCCGTTTTCAATCGAGCGTCCAACGGCACCCAGAATCGCATCGGCGGTCTGTCCGAGCCCCGGTGCGCCGAGCATGCCCAGCGCCGAGGCCAGCATCGAACGTGCACCCGAGACTGTCTCCAGAGCCTGTGCCTTCTGCTGCTCGTCGGATGCGCTCGGCGAGGAGGAGTTGCTCTGCTCGCTTGCCGACGGTGCGGAGGATTCAGCCGTAGCAGTGTCACCGGTGTTCGTGGCGTCGGTTGGCTCAGAGGTATTCGAAGTACCCGAGGTGGTCGAGTCGGAGCTCGACGTTGTCGAAGAAGTGGTGCTCGATGCGCTCGAGGACTTCTCGGAGGGCGAGGTCGTGGACGTACCCGTGGATGCCGAGGTGGTCGAGGTAGTAGAGGTCGACGTGCTCGACTCGGTCGATTCGCTCGACTGCGAGTCTGTGTCCTCGGCGGTCTTATCGTCCTTTTCATCCTGCGGAACGAGGAGATCAATCAAGCCGTCAGGCCCCTCATTATCAATCTTTCCGCTGGTGAGTGTGTTGTACTTCTTCTCGGCAATCGAGCGGATCTTGCTCATCTGGGCGTAGCCAGCATCACCTGGGCAGGTGGTGTTACCAACGTCGCGGTGCGCGAAGATTGTCGGCAGAGTGACCTGCTTACCGTATCCGTACTTGGAGTAGCTGGTGCCACCCGAAGTCATCTGGATCTGGCCGGTCGGCTTGATGCCGGCGACCTTCAGGCGCCAACCAATCATATTGCCCACCGAGTTCAGTGCGGCCTCGCTGGGAGCAACCGAAGAGTAGTTACCCATCATGGAGATGCCGAAAGTACCGGTGTTGAAGCCACCTGCGTGTGCGCCCTGGACATTCTTATCCAGCCCACCGTAGCGGCCCTCGTAGATGTTGCCGTACTTGTCGACAAGGGCGTTGTATCCGATGTCGCACCAGCCCAGAGTCTGTGCGTGGTACTGGTAAATGCCGCGGACGATACCAGCGGACTGGCTCTCGGTGTAGTTGTTTGAACCAGCGGTGTGGTGCACGGTGGCACCGACAAGCTTGCTGTCGTAGTCCGCGCCCTTACAGCGGTTGTTTTCGTTGGCGCCCCAGCCGGCACGGGTAATGACCTTCGGCATGCCCGTGACATTCTTGGCATCCACAATTGGGTCGATGCCGGATGCAGCAGCCTGGCCGTCGATTAGCACTGCGTCGACCTGGTCGATCGGCAGTTCATCGGCGACCGGTTCGATGTCCGTCCACTTCACCGGGAGGTTCGGCGAGTCCAGATTTGCAGCGTCGTTAGCGTTCGGAGCAGTCGGGTCATCGAGTGCGTCCCCAGGAGCTGCATCCGGAGTCTGCTGGTAGTCGGAAGCGGCCTCGGCGACATCCTTGGCCGCATCCGTAGCGGAATCCTTTGCATCCTCCACGGCCTTCTTGGCGCCCTCGGCATTAATCTCGTCGAGGTTGAGCTTGGACAAATCCAGCTTCTCAGCGCCCTTGATGTCCTTCAGATCCACGCCGGAACCCGGACCGAAGATGTTAAGTCCGTGGGTGGAAACCTGAACGCGCTTGGTTGGCTCGATGTAGATGAGCTCCGTTCCGTTCAGGCCGTTGCCATTGCCTTCAGCGGGGTAGTCCGGGTCAACGCTGAACCAGTCGGACCAGGAGCCGTCTGCTCGCTCGGCGCGGACGAAGCTGGCGATATCAGGGTCACCGGCCCACGTCAGCGCAAACTGGGAAAACTCAGTATCGGAGGTAATTTCCTTGACGACACCGCGGTTGGGATGAGCTTCGTCGGCAAGCGACTGCGTTGCGATTGCTGCATCTTCGACGAGAACGGAGACGCTGTCTGCAAGCGACTTGCTCTGGACAACCGGGTCGATGGGGCCGGCGCCGTTTTCCTCAATGAGGTCATAAGCGGCACCTGCGCCGACAACGGCAACGGGTGTCAGGGCAAGGGTCGCCACGGCAGCGAGTACCAAGGATTGCTTGGCACCTGCGCGGCGATTGATGCGGCGGCGACTAAACACGGTAATAACTCCTGGGTGATTGCGAAAATCTGGTGTTACACCACAAATGTGATGTGGTTATGCCTGGATTAGATAAGCGGGGGGTTAGTTCTGAGGTGCGAACCAGGTCTGCGTAGCTTCGGCAGGGTTGGTTGGCAGGGATTCAGTTAGAAACTCACCAACAACCTCGCCTGGCGTGGGCGTTTCCACGTTTCCGAGGGAACCGCCGTTGTCGCCCGACTCGCCGGTGCCCGGAATCGGCGGAATGCTGGCGGCCTCTCCGTCCTGGTTGTTCGGATCCGTCGAGCGGCCGGCGATATCCGCTCCACCGGCACCATCAAACTTGGCTTTGGCTGCAGCGCGGATGGCATCCATCTGCTGGTAGCCGAAGGTGCCCGGGCAGGAGGTGTAGCCGGTGTCGCGGTGACCGAAGATGGCCGGGAGGTTCACGGTCTGGCCGGAGCTGTAGCGTGCCTTCGAGTAGCCGGCGCTGGTCAGTGCGGCGGTGGACATCGGATCGACGCCACCGACCTTCATGCGCCAGCCGACCATCTCGCCGAGTGCGGTGACGGCCGCATCCGGAATCTCCAGCTGGTCGTGGTTGCCCATCACCGAGATACCGAAGGTGCCGTTGTTGAAGCCACCTGCGTGTGCGCCCTCGATGTTCTTGTCCAGGCCGCCGTAGCGGCCCTCGTAGATGTTGCCGTACTTATCGACCAGCGCGTTGTAGCCAATATCGCCCCAGCCCAGCGTATTTGCGTGGTAGGCATAAATGCCACGGACAATGGCTGGTCCCTGGGACTCTGAGTAGTTATTGGAACCCGCGGTGTGGTGGATGCACGCGCCCTTGAAAGTGCTGTAGGAGCTCGAACCGCTGCGGATGGACTCATCTGCGCCCCACGCTGCACGGCTGATTACATTTGGCGCGCCGGCAATCGACGACTCGTACGCAACTGGCTGAATAACCTCGCCGACCTGCTCTACGCCGTCGATGAAAACTGCCTGGACAGCGTTGAGGGACAATGCGGCCGTAGCGCTGACGAGGTCCTGCAGGGAATCGCCGATAGTGGCGGGGTCAAGGTTGTCGATACCAATGATGTTGCGGGGATCCAGGCCTTCGAGGAGGTTCAGGCCGACAGTCGACACCTGCACGCGACGGGTGGGCTCAACGAACAGCAGCTCGGTGCCGGACTGCCCGGAGTTATTCATCGGACCGTGTGAATCAGCGTGGAACCACGGGCCAAAGCTGCCGTCTTCGCGCTCGGCGCGAACGTAGAGCTGCAGATTGTCATCGCCCGGCCAGGTCAGGGCGAACTGGGAGAACGGTTCGTCGCGGGTGATGTCCTTCACGAATCCGCGAAGCGGGTGCAGGGCATCGGTAATGGCATGCGTGCCGACGGCTGCGTCGTCAATCATCATCGTGACAGCGTCAACCAGCGGCGATGTTGAGATCTTGGCCGCGATGGGGCCTACGCCTGGGCTTTCAACCAGAGTAGGGGCCTGGCGAATACCCCATGTTGCTAGCGGAGCTGCGGCAGTAGTAGCTGCCAGTCCATAGAGGAAGGTGCGACGGCCCATCGACGGGGCATTGATGCGACGGCGAGTTGGCACGGTAAAAGCTCCAAAAAAATGGGGTACAGGGTTATCGACCCGAGGTCTACCCGGGGTCGAAGGGAAGGAAAGTTGCAAAGCAACAGAAAATTCTGAGGAGGATGTTACCAGTGTGACTAAAAAAATCTAGTGAGACATCTGTGTTTCCTCGTTAATTTTGGGAAAATTATCAAATAATGTGACCAAACGAACGTTGGGCTGGGCTCACGTGGACGTCGTAAAGCCCGCGTGTACACCCGCAAACCGGATGGAAATGCAATAGGTTTTAAGGCGTGAGTAGCGAAAAGAACACCACTGCCAATGAATTTGCTCCGAAGTCCCTACAGGACATCAAGGACAACACCTACGACCTCATCGTGGTCGGTTCGGGTTTCTTCGGTTTGACCGTTGCTGAGCGGACCGCCACTGAGCTGGGTAAGCGCGTGCTCGTTGTCGAACGCCGCAACCACATCGGCGGCAACGCCTACTCGGAGGCAGAGCCGGAGACTGGCATCGAGGTGCACAAGTACGGTGCGCACCTGTTCCATACCTCTAATAAGAGGGTGTGGGACTACGTCAACCAGTTCACGGACTTCACCGACTACCAGCACCGCGTGTTCGCTATGTACAAGGGCACCGCATACCAGTTCCCGATGGGGCTGGGGCTGATCAACCAGTTCTTCGGCAAGTACTACAGCCCGGACGAGGCTCGTCAGCTGATTAAGGACCAGACCGATGGCCTGGATCCACGTGACGCGAAGAACCTTGAGGAAAAGGCCATCTCCCTGATTGGCCGCCCGCTGTACGAGGCCTTTGTCAAGCACTACACCGCCAAGCAGTGGCAGACCGACCCGAAGAACCTGCCGGCTGGCAACATCACCCGCCTGCCAGTTCGCTACACCTTTAATAACCGCTACTTCAACGACACCTACGAAGGTCTGCCTGTCGACGGCTACACCGCCTGGCTGGAAAACATGGTGACCTCCGACAAGATTGACGTCGTTGTCGATGCCGACTGGTTCGAGGTGCGCGACGAACTGCGCGCTGTATCCCCGGACGCCCCGGTCGTCTACACCGGCCCGCTGGACCGCTACTTCGACTACGCAGAGGGCAAGCTGGGTTGGCGCACGCTGGACTTCGAGATGGAGGTTGTCAACACCGGCGATTTCCAGGGCACTCCAGTGATGAATTACAACGACGCGGATGTGCCGTACACCCGAATCCACGAGTTCCGCCACTTCCACCCGGAGCGCGATTACGTCAAGGACAAGACGGTAATTGTTAAGGAATACTCCCGCTTCGCCGACGATGACGACGAGGTGTACTACCCGATCAACACCCCGGAAGACCGCGAGATGCTGGAGGCCTACCGCAAGCTCGCTGCAGCAGAAGCGCAGGAGAACAAGGTTCTCTTCGGTGGTCGTCTGGGCACCTACCAGTACCTGGATATGCACATGGCAATCGGTTCCGCACTGTCGATGTTCGACAACAAGATTGCGCCGTTCTTCAACGACGGCGAAGCAATCGAGCAGGAGCGCGGGCACTAATTTGCCGCTTGCGGCTCCCGCGCTAGTATTGCGCGAGTGTCGCGCGAGAAAATCCAAGCCGAAGTTCCCCAGCAGGGAGCTGGGCAGGTTCCCCAGCAGGGGCCATTGCTGCAGCGTGTGAACAAGTTTCTCACTCTGCCGGTGGCTCCCGTAATTCTGGTTCTCATCGGTTCTCTTGGCACACAGGCCGCGGCCGTGCTGGTCACTGGCATGCTTTCCACGGTCGGCGCGCCGGGCATATCGGGCCTGCGCATGACCGCCGCCGCCATCATTATGGTGGTTCTGTTCCGACCAAAACTGTCCGGAATGACCCGCGCCCGCGCCATCAACATCGTGGTCTACGGCATCGCCATGGGCATGATGAGCATGATGATTTACGCCGCCATCGCCCGCCTCCCACAGGGTGTCGCCGTCACCATCGACTTCCTCGGCCCCTGCGTCGTGTCTTTCCTGGGACTGAAAATGTGGCGTTCCCGCCTGTGGGCCATCGTCGCTTTCATCGGCGTTGCACTGATTGCCCAGCCCTCCAATGACCTGGACCCTATCGGCATTGGTTACGCCGCAATCGGCGCGATCTTCTTCGGCGCTTACACGCTCTTCTCCGCCCGAATGGGCAGCACCGAAGGCGGTGGCATGCCAGATTTGGCGCTGTCAGTGGTCGTCGCAGCAATCGTGCTCGCGCCGTTTTCTGTTTCCGCTGCACCGCTTGTCGACGGTTCGATGTGGGCCACCATCGTTATTTCCGGGTTTATTGGCGCTGTTATTCCCTACGTGATGGACACCATCGCTGCGGGGATTGTCTCAGCGGCGGTCGTCGGCACGCTCTTTGCACTGGACCCGGTCATCGGTGCAATCCTGGGCTGGGCGTTTTCCGGTGACCGAGTGACTTGGTCCATGGCGCTGGGCATCGTGCTAATCGCGGCGGCTGGCGCGATTATTACCTGGCGCGGGGCGCGGGAGTCGCGCGAGCTGCGGGGGCTTGCGCAGTAAAAATGCGGATACCAGAACCCGCCGAAAAGTGGGGTCTCGACGTGTTCTGCTGGAAAACGACAGTGAATGCGGGTAAGTTTGTCGAAGATTTATTGTTTCTTAAGGTAATTCCCTGAAGCGGAAACACGCCTGATAGTTCCCACCGGCCGTGGGGAATCGCACATTGTGAGGAGAATGCACACGTGAAAATCACCTCTACTTTCCGTGGTTGGCGTCGAAAGGTTGCAGCCGTTGCGTCCGCAGTAGCTGTGGCCGCGTCTGCATTGACCATGGCGCCGGCCGCGAGCGCGGCGGGTGACCGAGGCTCGCTGCGCCCGGGTTGTGAGTGGGATTCGTACCAGTACTTCACCCAGAAGTGCCAGGTTTATTCGCCGGCCATGGACCGTAATATTCCGGTTCAGATTGTGGCCTCTGCCAATGGTGGTAACAAGGCTCTCTACCTGCTAGATGGTCTGCGTAGCCCGGCTGATGCCTCTGACTGGGTGGAGCACGGTAACGCCCCACGTACTTTTGAAGGATCCAACGTCAACCTGGTTATTCCAGGTGGTGGCGGCGGTAGCTTCTACACCGACTGGAAGCGTCCGTCGGTTAGTGTGCACGGTCCGTTTGTAAACATGTGGGAGACCTTCTTAACTCAGGAACTGCCGGTTTACCTTGAGCGTGAGTTCGGCATTTCTCGCACTGGTAACTCCATTGCAGGTCTGTCCATGGGTGCATCTGCTGCACTGTCGCTGGCATACAACCACCGAGACCAGTTCGGTCAGGCTCTTGCCTTCTCCGGTTACCTGCACACCACTGCGCCGGGTATGACCACGGCAATTGAGGCTGCTCAGCTGTCGGCTGGCTACAGCTCCTTCGACATGTGGGGTGCGCCTATGTCAGCGGAGCGTGTCCGTAATGATCCGTACCTGAATGTCGAGAAGATGAAGGGGCTGGATCTGGTTATTACCTCGGCAAATGGTGTTCCGGATGAGGTTCGTGACCCGAAGAATCTCTACCGGGTCGTCCCGAAGGCCGGCGGCGTTGCGCTGGAGTCGCTGTCCCGCTTGTCCACCCGCGAGTTTGAGTTGCGTGCTCGTACCTCCGGTCTGGATGCCACGTTTGAATACGAGCAGACCGGTATCCACGATTGGCCGACCTGGGATCGTAACCTCCAGAACTCCAAGGCCCGCATCGAAGGTTTCCTCGGAGCTTAAAACTACAAACTGAACGAAAAAGCCCCTATGTGCAGCAGATAGTCCGCAGCGCGTAGGGGCTTTCACATTCTGGGCTGTCGCTAGCGTGGCAACAAGAGGCAATCCGCCACGGGCACTAGGATGCTATGAGATAGAAACGTCGGTAACTTATCGGCGGCAACACCCCCGGTAGACCTTTCGGAAAGTGGTTGATACGTCTCATGGCATCACAGCCTGAACAAAAGCGGACACATACCCCGACAACGTCGTCAAGCCTTGCCGTTGAACGCCTGCAGCGGATTTTGCTGCCAAAGTTGGGTGAGCCCCGTGATGTCCGCTCGCTCTACTTGGTTGAGCCGGAGACTAATGCCGGTCGTGTGCAAGCGCATTCGCGCACGTCAGCCACTGTTCCGGCGGGTGATGAAGTTAGTTTTGAAACCTACTTCAATGCTTTTCCGGCCAGCTACTGGCGCCGGTGGACGAATCTGGACAATGTTGTCCTGCGCCTGGAGCTGTCCGGTACTGCGCGCGTAGACATCTACCGTTCGAAGATTGACGGTGCGCGCATCGCCGTGACCGGCGAAGTTGTCGGTGATCTGGGTGCGGCGGCTGAAGGCGCGGAAGCCAAGGTGGACGGCAAGGATGTGCACGTCTGCGAAATCCCAGTACCGCTGACGCAGTTTGAAGACGGCGGCTGGATTTGGTTTGACCTCACCTGTGAGACGGACGTGGTAATCCACTCCGCAGGTTGGTACTCCGATATCGAGGCGCCGAGCCAGACGTACCCGGACGGCACGGAGCATCCGGCGCCGGAGGGGCGCGTCACTATCGGTATCCCGACGTTCAATCGCCCGACCGACGCAGTTGCTGCTCTTGAGGCGCTGTCCTCGGATCCTGAGGTCGATGCCATCATCGATGCTGTTTTGATGCCTGACCAGGGCACCAAGCACCCGGCAGACGAGCCGGGCTTTGATGCTGTCGCCGAGCACTTTGGTGACCGCCTGCGTATTTTCCCGCAGGGAAATCTCGGTGGTTCTGGCGGGTACTCCCGCATTATGTATGAGGCCCTGGGCGGTCCGGATTCGGATTCGAAGCGTGCGACCGATAGCCCGTTCATTCTCTACATGGATGACGACATCGCCATCGAACCGGATTCCATTCTGCGTGCGGTCGCTGTCGGCCGGTTCGCGAAGTCCCCGATGCTGGTCGGCGGTCAGATGCTGAACCTGCAGGAGCGCAGCCACTTGCACTCGATGGGTGAAGTCATCGGCCGCCATGACTTCATGTGGACTTCCGCTCCGCACGTCCACTATGACCACGACTTTTATGCGCACCCACTGCGCGATCGCGGGGAGCACGGCACTAACGCAACCGGTGAGGTTGTCGATTCGAAGGATCTTCACCGTCGCATCGATGTTGAGTTCAACGGCTGGTGGATGTGCCTGATTCCGCGCGTCGCCGCTGAGGCAATCGGTCAGCCGCTGCCACTGTTTATTAAGTGGGACGATGCCGAATACGGTTTGCGCGCAGGCAAGGCAGGCTTTCCGACGGCTACGTGGCCGGGCGTCGCAATTTGGCATATGGCCTGGTCGGACAAGGATGATGCGATTGATTGGCAGGCGTACTTCCACCTGCGCAACCGCTTGATTGTCGCGGCCCTTCAGCACGAGGGCGATGCTGCCGGTATCGTGCGTTCCATGCGCAAGGCCACTTTCAAGCACCTTCTGTGCCTGGAGTACTCCACTGTTGCCATCCAGAACGAAGCCATGAAGGACTTCCTGGCAGGTCCCGAGCGTTTATTCGACATTCTCGAGTCCTCGCTGCCGCGCATCAATGCCCTGCGCAAGAGCTTCCCCGACGCGGTTGTGCTGCCGAGTGCAGGCGATCTGCCAAAGCCCTCCGGTATTCCGGGGATTCCGACAAAGGATGTCGGTGGTCGTCTGGGCAAGCTGAAGAAGGTCGGTTGGCTGGCCAAGGGCTTGCTTCACAGCGTGCGCCCGGAAAACTCCGAGCACCATGCGGTGCCGCAGGCAAACCTGGCGCCGCTGGAGGCTCGTTGGTTCTCCCTGTCGCGTCTGGATGGCGCAACGGTCACCACCGCTGACGGCCGTGGCGTGGTGTATCGCCAACGTGACCGCGACAAGGCCAAGGCTCTGCTGGAAGAATCCTGGGAGCTGCAAAAGCAGGTTGAGGAGCGGTTCGAGCAAATGCAGGCACGCTACCGCGCAGCCTATGACGATTTGACCAGTAGGAAGGCCTGGGCGAATGTCTTCGAAAATTAAAGGCGATCCGTTCGGCGAGTCCGACGTTCTCGTTAATATTCAGCACACGCTTAACGACGTTCCGGGTGTGCTGCCCACCGCGCGTGCCATGAGCTATTTCGGTGAGCACGCCCTTGGGTGGATGGGGCTCGCTGCCCTCGGGGCGGCGGTGGATAAGGAGCGACGCATTAGCTGGGCAAAGGTCGGTGTGGCCGCCTTTACCTCGCATGCGGCATCGGTGGTGCTTAAGCGCATTGTCCGTCGCCCGCGTCCCCATGACCGTCGTATAGCAATCGGCGTTGGTACGCCAAGCAAGCTGAGTTTCCCGTCCTCGCACGCGACGTCGACGACGGCGGCGCTGGTGGGGATTGCAAAGTTGGGTTACCCGGCAGCACCGGCCGTGGGCGTGCCGGCGATTATGCTCTCCCGCCTGGTGCTGGGAGTTCATTACCCAACCGATGTCGCTCTCGGAGCAGCGCTGGGTACAGCCACTGCTCTTGCGGTGGACAAGATAGGTGATAAGGTCATCGAGCCGAAAAAGGCGCAGCATAACCAGGGTAGACAGCCCTCCATTGCGGAAAGGAATGCACAGTGACACAGGCGGAGAACGACAACTTGGCCAATGTGTCGGCCAACCAGCGGCAAGCTTCTCAATCAAGGATTGGGTCCGAGCCGCACACTTCCGGTATCGATGAGCCTGCGCACCCGCAGGGGCATCCGCCGAAGAATCTGTTGGACGGCATGATCAAGGCGCTTCGCCCGAAGCAGTGGGTGAAGAATGTCCTGGTCATTGCGGCTCCACTGGCAGCCGGCAACGAGATTATGGACTCGGGACGTTCGATCGGCACACTGACCGTCGACATCCTGGTGGCGTTTGTGGCCTTCTGTTTGGCAGCATCGTCGATTTACCTGATTAATGATGCTCGCGATGTCGAGGCTGACCGCGCGCACCCAACCAAGCGCTTCCGCCCAATTGCCGCTGGCGTACTACCGGTGAGCATGGCGTACATTATGGCAGTCGCACTGATTATTGGGTCGATTGCGGTGTCCTGGTTTGCCTCTGAGGGGCCGGGGCTAGCAATTGTTGTGGCTGTATACATTGCACTGCAGCTCGGTTACTGCTTTGGCCTGAAGCACCAGCCGGTGATTGATATTGCGCTGGTGTCCTCGGGTTTCATGCTGCGTGCAATGGCCGGCGGTGTTGCTGCCAACATCAACCTGTCCCAGTGGTTCTTGCTGGTTGCCGCCTTTGGTTCGCTGTTCATGGCAGCCGGTAAGCGTTACGCTGAGCTGCTGTTGGCAGAGCGCACGGGTAAGAAAATCCGTAAGTCGTTGCAGGGTTACACCGCGACTTACCTGCGCTTTGTGTGGACCCTCGCTGCGACCGCCGTGGTGCTGAGCTACGCGCTGTGGGGCTTTGAGATGGGCCGCGCGCCGGGCACTTCATCGACTTCGGCTATTTGGTACGAGATCTCGATGGTTCCATTCACTGTGGCCATCCTGCGCTTCGCAGCTGACGTTGACCGTGGTGATGCGGGAAGCCCGGATGAGATTGCGCTCAAGGACCGTCCGCTGCAGGCACTGGCCGTCCTGTGGCTGCTGTCCATTGCTATCGCTGTCTACGCTGTCCCGACTCTGGGGTAGTTCCCAGTTCTTTTCCCTGTAAGCGAACTGCGATTTCCGTCGGTTTTCTCGTCGGGTTCGGTCGGGTTCGATTGGTAGCTGAAAGCCCATGCGCCGAGGGGTGCATGGGCTTTTTCTGTATTTCGTTAGTACTTAGGTTGTGTTTGGGGTTCTTGTAGGCGTGTTTTAGGTTTCTCAGTTAGTCCTACGGATCAGCCGGGGGCAGAATTACAATTTTGTAATTCCATGCTGGTAAACATTGTTTCTCCTTGTGGTGGATAGTTTTGGGGAGAAATGTGAGAAATATTACGGAATGATTACGATTTAAACTTGGATGTAGGGAAACGATTGAGTATCGTTACATACTCGAGATTCTTTTGTGGGGTCTCCAGTTGTCGCGTCACAACTGGAAGCAGAAAAGCGAAAGCTCGCGTAAGCGACTGCCTCCGAAAAGTCTGGCGCGGAGGTAAGTCCGAAAGTAAAGAGGAGAACGATGAGCTTTACTGCAGTGAGTCGTAACTTCACGGTGAAGGTCGTAGCTGCCCTCGTAGCGGTTGCGATGGTCTTTGGCGGCATCATGCTCGCATCCGCGAAGGATGCGAGTGCTGATCCAAACCGCGAGCGACTGCGCCCAGGCTGTGAGTGGGATCCATACAACTGGTTCGTTCAGTACTGCCAGGTTTTCTCGCCGGCTATGGAACGCAATATTCCGGTTCAGATTAAGGCGGCTACTGGTGGCGGCGATGCGTCCCTGTACATGCTCGACGGTCTGTGGGGCTTTAATAAGGGCGCGTCCGGTTGGATTTGGTCGGGCCACATTGCTCAGACTTTCGCCAATGACAACATCACTCTGGTTGCGCCGGCTGCTGGCGATGGCTCCTTCTATGCCGACTGGAACGATCCGGCCGTGACTTCCGAAGGAGTCAAGACTCAGAAGTGGGAAACCTTCCTGACTCAGGAGCTGCCGGTCTATCTGCAGCGTGAGTTTGGTGTCAACCCGAACCGCAACGCAATCGCTGGTCTGTCCATGGGTGCGGCTGCGGCGGTTTCTCTGGCGGCCCGCCACCGTGATCAGTTCAAGCAGGTTACTTCGCTGTCCGGTTACTACCAGATGTCCAACCCAGTTGTTGCGACCGGCGCTACTGCAATGGTGGCTAGCACTGGTGTAGTGAATCCGACTGGCATGTGGGGCCTTCCGGTTCCTGCTTCGGAGCAGTGGCGTGCTCATGATCCATCGCTGCAGCTGGACCAGCTCCGGGGGCTGCCGATGTATATTTCCTCCGCCCAGGGTGTTCAGAGCCTGTGGAGTGATCCGGAGGTCTTGAGCCGTCCGGTGCCGCAGCTCCCTGACACTGTCTGGCGTGCCGTAATGGAGTCCGTCTCCCGCGCTTCGACGCAGCGCTTTGAGCAGGACGCTCGCGCTGCCGGCCTCAATGCGCAGTTTGTCTACAGCCCGAACGGTATCCACTCGTGGGAGCTGTGGGGCCGTGATGCCGCGCTTGCTCGCCCGCACATTCTTGGGGCGCTGGGGCTCTAGGTCGGTAGTTATTTCAGGGCGCTCTGGCGCGCTGACCTAGCTCTGGTGCTGGATGGCTTCTTAAAGGGGCTAGCTTCTTAAGAAGTCTCAATTTTGAAAAAGACCAATCCTTTTGTGGGGTTGGTCTTTTTTCTGTGTCGAGTCCGGGTTTGGAGGGTTAAGTAGCAAAAAGTGTGTCCGCTCGGCGT
>NZ_KV810580.1:0-75164 GCF_001812845.1 Corynebacterium sp. HMSC065H09 | reverse complement strand
TGAAAGTCAGACACACTTTTTGCTACTTAACCCCCAACCGGCACTAGCCCAAACAAAAAGCGCGCAACCCGCAAAATTGCAGGTCACACGCTCTTTTCATGCGGTGAGTCAAGCTCAGCTTCACTCAAGCTCGGCTTCAGCCCAGTCTCAATTAAGCCCAGCCCAGACCAGCCCAGCAACCGGCCGAAGCCCAAGCCGAAGCCAAAGCCGAAGCCCAGCAATTACTCCCCGTGATCGCGCAGGTAGCGCAGGGTCACACGAGTCGACTGCTCAGCAGCATGACGCAGCACCGGATCGACATCCGTGTAAATCTCATCCACAATCTGGTCGACCGTAGCTTCGTCGCCCAGCTTGGCAACGGCATCCTTCACCTGCTGAAGGCGCAGCTTACGACGCTCAATGTACTTCTGCGTCATTACAGTGATGTCCGGCAGGTCAGCACCATGACCAGGCAGCAGACGAACACCCTTGCCGCGCGAATCCAGCATTTTCAGGGTTTCCATGTACTTACCCAGGTCGCCGTCGGTCTCCGAGATCATAGTGGTGTGGCGGCCAGCGATCGTGTCACCGGTAACGATGCCTTCAACATCGTCCTCGCCATCACCAGTGTGGATGAAGAAGCAGACGGAATCAGCGGTGTGACCAGGGGTTGCCACGACCTCAATCTGCGGAGTCACTCCGTCGAGGACGATACGTTCGCCGTCGACAAGCGGATCCTGACCTCCCGCGCAGTACTGAGACTCCAGCTCACGAATCGGCGCGCCGGTGAGCTGACGGAAACGTGCGGCGCCATCAGCATGGTCGCCATGACGGTGCGTCAGCAGAATCAACGCAACGTCGCCGGCATAGCGCTGGAGGACGTTCAGGTGTCCCTCGTCCTCCGGACCCGGATCGATGACAATGCTGCGGCTATCCCCCTCAGCCTTAATAACGTAGGAGTTCGTACCCTCCAGCGAAGAGTAGCTGGGGTTCGGGCACAGAACGACGCCCACAGACTGAGAAATCTGACGCAGTTGGCTATACGCAGGATGCTCCATGTCCTCTATCCTACGTGGTTGCGCAATCCGGGGAGCGCGCTACGCCCTCCAATTCGGCTCATTTGGGTGTAAGCACGCTTTACGACGACCCGGAGAACGCAACATCCCCACTGGTCACGACAGCAAATACAGCATCTACTGGGTTACTTCAACGATGATTTCAACTTCCACGGGTGCGTCCAGCGGAAGCTGATTCACACCCACTGCCGAGCGAGCGTGCTGGCCGCGTTCGCCGAAGACGTCGCCGAAGAGTTCCGAGGCTCCATTGATAACGCCTGGCTGACCGGTAAACTCAGCGGCGGAGTTGACGAAGCCGACGACCTTCACGATGCGGGTGACATTGTCGAGACCGACCTCGGCATCGACTGCGGCCAAAGCGTTGAGAGCGCAGGTGCGGGCGGCCTCCTTGGCCTCCTCAGCAGTGACCTCTGCGCCGACGTGGCCGACGTGGGTGAGCTCGCCGTTAACGAATGGGAGCTGACCGGAAGTGAAAACAAGGTTGCCCGTGCGCGTTGCGGGTACGTAGGCCGCAACTGGCGCGGCAACGGCAGGCAAGGTAAGCCCCAGGTCCTCGAGGGCCTGGGAAGGAGTGCGAGATTCAGAGTTGCTCATTTAAGTTAAGCCTTTCCACGGCGGCTAGGGGTCCGGCGAATAAAGCCGGCCAAAGAAAGATGGCAGCCAACCGTGAGTCAGCTGCCAATCGAAAGCACAACCGCCGTTGTTAGTTAGGTACTAGACACCGAGGTAATTAGTCAGTCTTCGGGCGCTTGAAGTAACCAACGTGGTTTTCGCCGGTCGGGCCCGGGAGAACGGTGACGAGTTCCCAGCCGTCCTCACCAAAGTTGTCCAGGATGGCCTTGGTGTTGTGAATGAGCAGCGGTGCGGTGAAGTATTCCCATTTAGTAGTCATGGAAGCTACTTTATCTGTCCCCCAGCCTCGCGCGCTGGGGGTTTAGTTTTACTTCGGTCTAAGTTCGGTTTTTACTTAGCCAGCTTTGCCTTGCGCTGAGCTGCGTACTGCTCAGCGTAGAAGTCGGCCCACGAAGTAATTTCCGGGTGCTCGCGCAGCATTGCGCGGCGCTGACGCTCGGTCAGGCCACCCCAGACGCCGAACTCGACGCGGTTATCCAGAGCGTCGGCACGGCACTGCAGAACCACTGGGCAGTGGCGGCAGATAACTGCGGCTTCGCGCTGTGCGGCGCCGCGAACGAACAACTTATCCGGGTCAATATCGCGGCACTTAGCGCGCGGGACCCACTCCTGACGATCGCGGAAGCTCTCTACACCGAGCTCGTAGTCTGGCGTAGTAGCAGTGCGGTTGCGATCGGGAATCGTGGCGGTCATTGTAGCCTCCTCGTGCCTGCGATTTTCGTTATTTCGAAATAGTTTCAACTAAATAGTGCTGAAATTTTGTTGTAAGTCTATTCACACCAACCAAATAATGTCGATTGGGTCACACTGGGAGGGTGGACGTGGCGCAGCTCTAAATACAACAATGCAGGTGGGGCAACTTTTTCCAACAAAAGCACGGGGGTGATTTGCGTCACTATGAAAATCTTTTTCCAGAAACCACCCCACGATGACTTGCCCGGTATTGTAAGGGCGCTCGTAGCACTCCTCCTCCGCTCGCCAGGCGTTTTTCTGGGCTCGCCGGGCATGTCGCTAGGCGGATTTTCGAAAACTCACTTCGGCTCAATCCGCCCTACCTTGTAGTGTGATTGCTGTGAATAAAGGTTCGACGCTGTTCAAGCTCTCCGTTGCCACTGTGTTGGCTGCGTTGATTGTGGCCAGCGCCCTCTTTCCTCTTGTGGGCGGCTCGGCCTACCTCGTCGCGCGCACGGCTGATGAATTCGCGTCGGCGTCGCGGTCGGTGATTTCTAAGGACGCACCGGGGGTCACCACTATTACGGATCGTAATGATCAGCCAATTGCGTGGCTCTATGATCAGCGGCGGTTTAATGTGCCGTCGGAACGCATCTCGCCAGCTATGAAGGACGCGCTGGTCAGCGTGGAAGATAGGCGCTTTTATGAGCACTCTGGTGTGGACTGGAAGGGTACTGCTCGTGCGGCGGTAAAGAACTTCATGTCTCAGTCGGTGCAGGAAGGCGCCTCCACAATTGAGCAGCAGTTGATTAAGAACCACACGCTGCTGGTGGACGCAGAGTCGGAGTCGGAGCGCCGCGCTGCTACTGCTACGGATTATGGCCGCAAGATCCGCGAGATTCGCATCGCGTTGGACCTGGAAGATGAGCTGACGAAAGACGAGATTCTGACTAAGTACCTGAACTTGGTCCCCTTCGGCAATGGCGCGTTCGGCGTGGAAGCTGCAGCTCAGACATACTTCGGCATTCCCGCGTCCGATCTGAATGTCCCGCAGGCCGCTCTGCTCGCGGGCATGGTTCAGCAGTCCTCCGGGCTCGATCCGTATACAAATCCGGAAGGTGCGCATGCACGGCGTAACGACGTGCTTGCGGCCATGGAATCCACGGGAGCAATTGGCCCGCAGGAGGCTCAGGACGCCAAGGCAGCTGATCTCGGTATTCTTCCGGAGCCTCAGCGCCTGCCGCAGGGCTGTATCGCGGCGGGCGATCGGGGTTTCTTCTGTGATTATGTGGTCTCCTACTTAGAGAACCACGGTATTGAGACCGAGAAGCTCAAGCGCGGTGGCTTCCATGTGAAGACCACACTGGACCCGCGTGTGCAGGACAGCGTGCAGGAGTCTCTGCGTCAGCAGGCGTCACCGACTGCGGATGGCGCAGCCGAGGTTATGAGTTTGCTTGAGCCTGGGGATGACTCCAGGAAGTTGCTCGCGATGGCGTCGTCACGCGTATACGGCCTCGATGCGGAACAAATGCAGACCGTGCAGCCGCAGCCATTTACGCCGGTAGGCAATGGCGCGGGCTCGATTTTTAAGATTTTCGCGGCGACGTCGGCGGTGGAAAAGGGGCTGGGTATTGACACCAACTTCCCGGTGCCGCGTCGTTATGAGGCCTCCGGGCTGGGCACCGGCGGCGCAGAGGGCTGCCCGCCGGGCCTGTACTGCGTGGAGAACGTAGGTAGTTTCCCGCCGTCGATGTCGCTGCGTGAGACGCTCGCACGGTCGCCGAATACTCCTTTTATTCAGATTTCGGAGCTGGTCGGCGTCGATGGCGTGATGGACATGGCGGTACGCCTGGGCATGCGCTCATACACGGAGCCGGGCAGTTTTGATGGTGAGTCCTCGGTGGCGGACTATGTCTCGGAGCATAAGCTCGGCTCGTTCGTGCTGGGTCCGACGGCGGTGAATAACCTTGAGCTGTCCAATGTCGCTGCCACCCTGGCCAGCAATGGCCGCTGGTGCGAACCCTCTCCGATTGAGTCGATCACGGATTCCAAGGGCAATGCGGTCAAGCTGAATGTGCCACCGTGCGAGCAGGCAGTGGAGCCGGGGGTCGCGCACGCAATTGCTAATGCGCTCAGCAATGACGCCACCGATGGCACCGCGAAGGATGCCGCGAAAGAGCTGAATTGGGAAGGCCCAGTCGCGGCTAAGACCGGTACCACCGAGTCGAACCAGTCTGCGGCATTCCTGGGCTTCACCGGCGGTCTGGCCGGATCGGTGTACGCCTACAACGACACCCCGACGGTCACGGAGCTGTGCACGTCGCCGCTGCGCCAGTGCCCAAGCGGCAACCTCTTTGGTGGTCGCGAGCCCGCGCGGACATGGTTCGGCGCAGTCGGCCCGGTTATCGAGGACTATGGCGGAAAGAACCTCCCACCACTGGATTCGGACTACGGACTGGGTACCTCTATCACCCAAATGCCGAATGTCGTGGGCATGCAGAAGGCCGAGGCTCGGGAGACCCTTAAGAAGGCCGGCTACAAGGTAGAGGAACGCACAGTCTCCCTCACAGGCGAATCGCGAGGAATCGTGGTCGGGCTGGATCAGCCGCCGCTGCTACTCAAGGGTGGCACCGTCACGATCCGCGTGGCCGATGGCACCCGCCGTCCGACCCCGCCGCCAGCACCGTCGCCGCGGCCGGACTCGACGACGAACCGGCCGGATCCGCTACCGCAGTTCCCTCGTCCGAATACTCCGCCAGCGCCGAGCTTGCGGGATCTGATTCCGCTGCTGCCGTTCTAGTTCGCCCTAGAAGGCAGCTCCAACGCTTATCGCCGAAAAGGGAAAACGGCGAAAGGTCGCGTTAGCCCTGCAGGGCAGCCTTAACGGCCTCGGAAAGCCGCTTGCCATCGACCTGGCCAGCGGCCTTTTCCTTAGCCACCTTCATAACCTGGCCCATGATCTTCATGCTCGGCGTGCCATCGCCAGCAACCTCGGCCACGGATTCCGCGACGAGGTTCTTCACGGCGTCGTCGTCAAGCTGTTCCGGCTGGTAGCGGGCGAAAACCTCTGCTTCGGCGAGCTCGGCGTCGGCAAGTTCCTGGCGGCCGTTCTCGGCATACATCTCAGCGGACTCGCGACGCTTCTTGACCTCCCGTTCAATCACACGCAGCACCTCGTCATCGGTGAGCTCGTGCTTGGAGCCGGATACCTCCTCGGTCTGGATGGCGGCCTTCAGCATGCGCAGCGCCGCAACGGTTTCTTTGTCGCGGGCCTTCATTGCGGCGGTCATATCGGAGATAATTGTGTTCTTCAGTTCACTCATACGCCCTAGATTACCGCTGTAGTTGATAGTGTCTCTGTCATGACATCGCGCGCTTTTTCCAACCGAATTCTGCGGTCTGCCGCAGCTCTCGCCACGCTTGGCTTGACGACGTTCATCTACGCGAACCAAATCGAATTGCGCGCATTTAAACTCCACCGTGTGCAAGTTCCCGTGCTGGCACCCGGAACGCTCGCCCGGGCGGGAAAGCGCGAGGGTGAGCCTTTCCAGATTCTGCATGTCTCCGACTTCCACATGCTCCCCGACCAGAAGTTGAAGCAGAAGTGGGTTGCCAGCCTCGATGCTCTGAACCCTGACCTGGTGATTAATACTGGCGACAACTTGGGCAGCGACAAGGCCGTTCCCAGTGTCCTCGCAGCGCTCGGCCCCCTGCTGAACCGTCCGGGTGCCTTCGTGTTCGGCACGAATGACTACTTCGCGCCGCGGCCTGTCAACCCGTTGAAGTACCTGACGGGCAAGAAGCGCAAGCCCTCGCGCGTAGAGCTGCCGTGGCGCGGCATGCGCGCTGCGTTTATCGAGCACGGTTGGCAGGATGCCACCCATGCCCGGCTGGAGTTTGTGGCGGGTGGCGTGAAGGTGGTGCTGTCCGGTGTGGATGACCCTCATCACGAGTTGGAGGATTATTCGCAGATCGCCGGTGCCCCGAACGCGGATGCCGACATCGCTATCGGCCTGTCGCACTCGCCGGAGCCCCACGTGTTGGATGCTTTTGCGGAAGATGGCTACGACCTGGTGCTTTCTGGTCATACCCACGGTGGCCAGGTGTGCCTGCCCGGAGGGAAGGCCATTGTGACCAACTGCGGTATCGACCGCTCGCGGGCCTCGGGGCTGTCGCGCTGGACCGAGAAGACGTGGCTGCACGTTTCTAATGGCCTCGGCACTTCCCCTTACGCCCCGGTGCGCCTGTTCTGCCGCCCGTCCGCGACCTTGATTGAGGTTGTGGAGCGGGATTCGTAGTTCGTAGTTCGTCGGGGTGCAGTTCGTAGTTTGTAAGGGCGCGGCGGAGACCGCGGCTTGTCCCCACAGCCCGTTAAGCAGGCGTTTTGCATTCTGACTCAGCGTCGGGCTAAAGTAAGTCCTCGCAAGCACAGCACTGAGACGTATGTTCCCAGTTCGTGTATGCGGCCTCGGGGTATGGCGCAGCTTGGTAGCGCGCTTCGTTCGGGACGAAGAGGCCGTGGGTTCAAATCCCGCTACCCCGACCAAGTAGAAACCCTCTCTCACCTGGAGTTATCCGGGCGAGGGAGGGTTTCGTCGTTGGCTGCTGAACCCTACTTTTTGCCGCGGTTCAGGGTTGATAGCCAAAGAGTGCGTCCAGTTCTCAAGGTAGCGACTAGTCAGGCCCCAACTGCGGCAGCACCACAGCCCGGAGTTACGTGGCAAAACTGTCAACCCGAAAACTCCGGGGCTGCAAATGTGAAACTGTGTGAGTTTATGACACTTTCAAGCCATTTTTCGGGCCATTTTTGTCATAAACCTAGTCAGTAACTCGGATCAATCCAACGTCACCCAGACATAAACGCAGTCAGTAACTCCCACCGACGCCCCGTTCATCACTCGTTCCTATGTATTTTCACTACTGGATCCACAGAGCCTTTCCCCGCTCCCCCAAATGCCCCTTTCACCCCGCGTGGAGCAATTTCGTGGCTGTTAGTCTGTAGAAGTACGAACCTTTTTAACAGCAATGTGAAAGTAGCCCCCAAGTGACGCACCTGGCAACAGCTCTGGCATCAGCCAGCTCCTTTACAGCCAGTCCGCCGTCGGCGACCGCACCACCAGACCAGACATTGGCTTCTGAGTTTGCGTCCGGCGGCGTATCGGCAACATTGAATTCTTTAGATTCCGTTCTTTCTGCCCCGGCAACGATTACCCCCCAAGCAAGCAGCTCCGCAGAGCACGCAACAACGCTCGCAGCTCAAGCAGCTCAAGCAGTTCAAGCCACCCAAGCAGCCCAAACTTCCGCCAACAGCCTGACCCTCCTTTCGGTCCCGCTGTTGGTCGCGGTTGCCCTGGCGCTGACCCCGCTGTTTGTGAAGCTCCTTGGTCGTCACGCAGGCTGGCCCATCGTCGCGTTTTTTCTCGCGTCGGTGGTCCAGCTTTCGCGTGTAACGGGCGATATTCTCGACGGCACCACCTTCACCTGGTCCCGCGTCTGGTCCCCGGAACTGAACGCGGCGTTTGCGCTGAAGCTCGATCCGCTCTCCATGGTGTTCAGTTTCTTGGCGCTGTTGGTGGGCTCGATAGTCTTCATCTACTCCACCGCGTATCTGCCGCCTAAGAAATCCGCGATGAGCTTCTACGTTCTAATGACGGCGTTCATGCTGGCGGTTTTGCTCCTCGTGCTTGCCGACGACATCATGCTCCTCTTCATTGGGTGGGAGCTGGTCTCGATGGCATCGTTCCTGCTCATTGCAAGGTCGGGCTCGTCGGGCGAGTTGGGCTCGTTGCGCACACTACTGCTGACCTTCACCGGTGGCCTGCTGCTTCTAGCCGCTCTCGGCGGTGCTGTGTGGCTGACCGGTTCCACGAATCTCACCGAGGTTTTGGCTTCGCCTGAGTGGGAGGCCAACCCGACAGCGCGTAGCCTCATTGCCGCGTTGGTGGCCCTGGGTGCTTTCACGAAGGCAGCTCAGTTCCCCTTCCACGCCTGGCTTCCAGAGGCCATGGCGGCCGCAACTCCCGTCTCGGCTTTCTTGCACGCTGCGGCCGTCGTCAAGGCGGGCGTTTACCTGCTGATGCGTTTTTCCACGGTCTTCGCAGACGTGCGTGTGTGGCAGTTGCTGCTGATTGTCATGGGTATGTGGACGGCTGTTGCCACGGCCTACTTTGCGCTGCAGCAGACTGACTTGAAGAAGCTGATTGCGTACTCGACGGTCTCGCAGTTGGGTTGGATTGTCGCCACGATTGGTGTGGGCACGAAGTTCGCCATTATGGCTGCGGTTGTGCACACCATTGCGCACGCGATGTTTAAGTCGTCGCTGTTCATGATGGCCGGTGTGGTTGATCACCAGGCGGGCACTCGCGACATTCGTCGCTTGGGTCCGCTGTGGAAGCAGATGCCGTGGAGCTTTGGCTCCATGATTTTCGGTGCGGCATCGATGGCGGCAATTCCGCCGTTCTTCGGCTTTATGTCGAAGGAGGGCATGCTGACCGCATTCGAGGGCGCACCTTTGTCCAACACCGGTGTCGTCATTCTGCTGACGGTGGCGGCGATTGGTGCGATTGGTACTTTCGCGTACTCGGCACGTTTGGTGTTCGGTGCGTTTGTGGATGGTCCGCGCAATGTTGACCACATCACTGAGGCTCCAATTTCGCTGTGGCTGCCGGCCGCTATCCCTGGCCTGCTGAGCCTGCCTGCGGCCTTCGCTGCCGGCGCTATTTTGAACCGCCCGCTGGACCGCGTGGCCGATACGGTCGGTCAGCTTCCGGCTGGCACGACTCAGGAATCGCACTTGAGTCTGTGGCACGGCGTGAATGTGCCGCTGATTATCTCTGTGATTGTGCTGGCTGTCGGCGTGGGCTTCATCTTCACTCGTGCCCGCGTAGGCGCCGTCATGGCAGACCGCAAGCTCTTCCCGTTCACCGGCGTGGAGGCAATCAACGCGTCGCTGAGCGTCTCGCAGCGTGTGGGGCGCGCGATGGGCAAGGTGGCGCGTTCGCATCAGCCATCGCGTCACCTGTTGCCGCTGCTTGGTTTGCTCGCGGTGTACGCCCTGGTTATTGCGATCGCTCCGGGTGTCGGGGGCGCTCCGGTGCTGCCGAAGATCGACGGCATCGATCACCTGACCGACCTGATTCCGCTGGTTGTTGTCGTGATTGGCGTGTGGGCCACGCTTCGGGCGAAGAACCGTTTGCAGGCGGCTGTGCTGCTCGGCGTCACCGGTGTTGGTGTCACGCTGCAGATTCTCCTGCTGGGCGCACCGGATGTGGCATTGACGCAGTTCATGGTGGAAATCCTGACTGTCGTGCTGATGATGCTGGTGCTGCGCTTCCAGCCGCGTGCGTTCTCTGAGACCTCGAAGAACCGCCGTGCCTCGGCGGCGGTTGTGGCAGTTGCCGTGGGCTTGGCTACGTTCGGCGCGGTGTGGTTCCTCACTGGCCGTCGTCAGATGCCTGAGGTCGCGCAGTGGTACATCGACAACACTGAGAAGGTCACGGGCGAAACCAACATTGTCAACGTGATCCTGGTTGAGTTCCGTGCTTTCGATACCATGGGTGAGCTGGCGGTTCTCGGTATGGCGGGTGTCGCGATGGCGGCGGTTGTCACGTCGATGCCTCGCTTCCCGCACCTGCTCGATCAGCCTTCCCCGCTTGCGGAGCCCGCTCTGAACTCCATCATGATGCGCTGGCTGGTCCGCTGGCTGTCGCCGGTCCTGTTCGCTCTGTCTGCTGTGGTTCTCTACCGCGGCGGTACCGCTCCGGGCGGCGGCTTCAACGCGGCGCTGATTGGCGCCGCTGCCGTCATGCTGATTTACCTGTCCAAGGACCGCGACGAGCTGGTCTTCGGCAAGAAGACCCCAGTGGCGCTCAGCGCTGCGGGTGTCATCACGGCAATCGTCACGGGCTTCATCGGTTTCGCCAAGGGGTCGTTCTTGGCACCGCTGTACGGCGAGTTCCTGGGCCAGCACCTCACCACGGCATTGCTTTTCGACGTCGGCGTGTACCTGGCCGTCATCGGCATTGTGGCAACTGCGCTGAATCTCCTGGGCGGCCCGAACCGTCCTGGTATGACCGGGTCGGACGATGTGCTGCAGGATCTCTACTCAGACCGCTCGAGCTTGCGGGTGCCGCCGGAGATGGGCGTGTTCGCCTCAGATACGGAGAGCACCTCCGCCCCCGCCCCAGCTCATGCCACCGTTGAGGAGGCCAAGAAGTGATTATCGCCATCATGGCTGCCGTACTCGCAGGCGGTGGCACGTACCTGGTGCTACAGCGCGGCATGCTGCGCACCATTATCGGTATGACTCTGATTTCGCATGCCGCCAACCTGATTATTTTGTCCACGGGTGTCGGTGCCTGGCGCGGCGAGCCGCTGCTGGGCAACGAAGCCACTGCGGGCGCTGGCGCTGCCGAGCAGATGGCTGACCCGTTGCCGCAGGCATTCGTGCTGACGGCCATCGTGATTACCATGGCTGTGACCGCCTTCATGCTGGCACTGGCTGGTTTGGGCCGCGATGACGACACTCGTATCCATGAGGACCGCGAGGCTATGCGGCAGCTGTCGACGGCTGGTCGTCGTGCGGGTAAGAATGTTCCGGCGGACTCGGACTCCACGGTCACCGGTACCCCAGGGGTCTCTTCGGCTCCGGATAAGTTCCCGCGCGAGACTCCTTTCGGCGGTGACGAGAAATGGTAGAAGCCTCTGCAATGACCTCTGCAATGTCTCCTTCAACTCTGTCTTCACTACTGCCACTGTTTGCGGCACTGCCGCTGATTTTGTCGGCAGTCACAGCCATCCTGCCGAAGCTGTGGATGCGAGCGACGATGGGCATCGCCGTTCCGGCCCTATCGTCGCTGGCTGCGTTTTGGGTGATGTTCTACGTCACTGAAAACGGCCCGGTCGGCCACGGCGTGGGCGCGTTCCCCGGTGGTATCTCGATTCCTTTCCTGGCGGACACGTTCTCCATGCTGATGCTGGGTGTGGCTGCCGCTGTGGTTGCCATCGGTAACTGGTTCGCCCACGTCGCGGGTGAAAACACCTCTCGTTTCTTCCCTTCCCTGACGCTGATGATGCTGTCCGGCATGTCGGGTGCTTTCCTGACTGCCGACCTGTTCAACTTCTTCGTGTTCATGGAGGTCATGCTGCTGCCCTCCTACGGCCTGATTGCGGTCACCGGTACCTGGCACCGCCTGGCTGCTGGCCGTAACTTCGTGCTGGTCAACCTCTTGACCTCCACGGTGTTGCTGATTGGTGTCGCGCTGATCTACGGCTCGGCGGGCAATGTGAACATCGCAATGCTGGCCGACATGGCCAGCAAGGGCGGCCCTGGCGGCACGGGTGTGGTCGCGCTGGGCATTGTCATCATTGCGCTGTGTGTGAAGGCTGGTTTGGTTCCGGCGCACACATGGCTGCCGAGGACGTACCCGTCGACAAGCCCTGCGGTGATGGCACTGTTCTCTGCGGTGCATACGAAGGTTGCGGTGTACATGCTCTTCCGCATTTACGTCGTGATTGTGGGCATGAATCCCTCCTGGCACTGGCCGATCATTATCATCATGGCGATCTCGATGCTGGTCGGCGCGTTTGCTGGTCTCGCGGAGAACACCATGCGTGAGGTGCTGGCCTACCAGATGGTCACGGGTATGCCGTTCATTCTGATCGTGTTGGCGTTCACGGACGCTAACGACGGGGGCAGCGCCAAGGCTGCCCTGGCTGCGGGTATTTTCTACGCAATCCACCACATGGTGACTGTCGGCGCCCTCATTCTGGGCTCCGGCGCGGTGGAAGAGACCTACGGTACGGGTACGCTCTCTAGGCTTTCGGGGCTTGCTCGCCGCGACCAAGCGGTTGCCTGGGTGATGGCGGCAATGAGCTTCTCCATTGTGGGCTTCCCACCGTTTTCCGGCGTGTGGGGCAAGGTGGGCATTGTCTTTGCCTCTGCCGCCACTGGCGATGCTCGCTCGATTGTTGCGATCACCGCAATCATCGTTGCCTCACTGGGCTCGCTGCTGGCCATGATTCGCCTGTGGCGCGCGGTCTTCTGGGGCCGACCCATGCAGGGCGTGGATGATTCGGTTCGTGTTCCGGGAACGCTGGTTGCGCCGTCCGCCATGCTGGCAATTGTTTCCGTGGCCATGTTCGTCGCGGTCGGCGCCGTCACTTGGGCGACCACCGGCGCGGCCGATGCGCTGCTGAATATTGATGGCTACCGCGAGGCCACACTCGGCGGAGTTGAAAACGCCATCGGAGGTATTTACTGATGAAGTTTCTACACGTTATCCGCTATTCCCTCTGGCTGGTCTGGCAGGTTGTTGTAGCTGCGACGGACGTGGTGCTCGATACTCTGCGCCCGAACCAGAAGCAGCAGCCGGTGCTCATTGGACTGCCGCTGCGTGTGAAGTCTGACCTTGAGGTCACTCTCTTTGCCGAGTCCATCACCATGACCCCGGGCACGCTGGTCTGCGGCGTCCGTGAAACCGATGCGGGGCGGTTGTTCATCATCCACGCAATCTTCGGTGCCGACCTGGACGCGCTGTACGACTCCCTCTACGACATGGAGGAGCACCTCGTCCCCAGCCTCCGCGATGTCCCCCGCCCGAAGGCGTTCGTCTTCGAGGAATACAACGCAGACCAGTTCATTGACCCGGATGCCGTCGTCGGCGTTGCTGCCGAGGTCGACCGTGATCTGCCGCTGCCGGATGGCATTGCCTCCAATGGCGAAGACAAAGGAGCACGCTCATGAATGACACATTGATCGATCCCACCGCAGTACAGGTAATTAGCGGCATTGGCATTGCTCTGTGTTCAGTGGCGCTGCTTGTGGGCGTGGTGTTGATCTTCCGGGTCAAGGGCAATGTCTCGCGCGCAGTGCTTTCCGACGCCGCTTTCTACCCCATGGTGGGAGTGTTCCTCACAACTGCCATGCTGCGGACTACGGCCATTACTTTCGATATTGCAATGCTGGCGGGCTTGCTTGGCATTCTGTCGACCGTGGGCCTGGCCCGAGTTATTTCCCGTGGCCGCCGCTAAGACCGATTAAGGACGAATCGCAATATGAGTATCGCTTCAATCCTTGTAACTATCTTGTTTGCCGTGCTGGTCATTGGCGGATCTTTGTACCTGCTTCTGGCGGGTGTGGCCATGTGGCGCTCTAAAGATGCATTGAGCCGGTTGAACCAGCTTTCGGCCGGAATCATGGTGGGCATCCCCGCGCTGGTGATTGCCAACTTGGTCTTAGAGGCCGACCAGGGCGATCTGACGTGGGGCAAGACCCTCACCGCCATTCTGGCCATTGTTGCTGTCCTGGTCGTCGCTACCGTCGCCTCCGAGGTGCTCGGACGCGCGGTGCTGGGTGCCCGTGACGGCTCCGCTGAGGACTACGTCCCGGAGCGGTAGCTAGCGGCGCGGAAAACGTCCTGAACACACCGTTAGCGGCCAGTTTCACAGCGACCCCTCAGCGCGCTCCGGCACCCCCTTTAGGCCACCCGACCTACCCAAAAGGGGGTATATTTCCCCACACTTTTGGCCTCCCACAATGTGATGTACCTCTCATAGGCTATGACCCGCTCGTTAGCTCCGTTTATGCCCCTAAATTGAGTGGCAGTTTTTGCCATTTACTAATGTTTGGTTACCCTTACTTAGGGAACCCTTAATCATCATTTTTGATGAATTTGCCGTTTGCCTGCACCTTTGTGACACCAAGAACAAAACAATCAATGCAATCCCGGTAAATTTTAAGAAAACAACGCTTTTGTCATCCGATATTCGGGCAGAGGCCGGAGTCGTCACAGACACCACCAAACCGCCCTCTTTCCAATATTTTTAGGCGAATTTGAGCGAGCTTTGAGGGACGCAACCGACCGGAAGCGGATCGAGGCACTTATTTTTTCATTGCAGCCCCTTGCCCCATCGGTTAACTTAATTTCTGTGAGTTCGCCAAGAGCGACTCAAAATCTTTACCCCCGAGAACCTAAGGATTTTCTCATGTCCTGCTCCGCAGAAGATATCGCAACCATCCTCGAAGCCCTTCCGGCCGTCACCGTTGAGAGCCCGCTGCCGGCTTTCGAGCAGCTGGCTGGCAACGACGTCAACTTCGCTAACGTTGGCGGCGACCTGAACCTGCCGTTCGGTAACGACTTCCTGGACATCTCCGTCACCGACGACCACTCCGAGCACACCGACAACTCCAAGGAGGTTTCCGACTTCCTGAACCCGGAGACCCATGTCGACCAGTCCAAGGACTTCGACTTCCTGAACCCGACCATCTCTGGCATCGGCGCCTAAGCTCCCGGGCTTCATGGCAGGACAATAGCTCCGCCAATCCTTGACACAATAAACCGCCAGTCTCTAATAAAGACTGCGGTTTATTGTTCAGTTAAAACCGATATTTTTCATTTCGTTACTGTCTAAAAGGAACACCAAAAATGGACGTCACTCCTATCGTTGAGGTTCTGGAAGCAATGCCTTCCGGCCCGACCGTCAACGTCACCTTCGAGATTAACCCGACCATCGATGGTGATCTGACCCTCCTGGAAACCGGTGACTGGAACGCTCCGTTCGGCCGCGACTTCATGGACATCAACATCACGAACGACCAGTCCACCACGCATGACAACTCCACCAACGTCTCCGGCGTTGAGGCTGACAGCGCTGACGAGTCTTTCAAAAAGGGCGAAGAAGCTGCCGAGTCCGCCGAAGAGGCTGACGAGGCTGCAGCTGCTCCGAAGTCGATTTTCAACGGCTCCCCGAGCATGCCGGGCATCGGTGCCTAAAACAGCTCACACTTAGGGTTGTTCCTTAGCCGCCCAAACCGGGCCGGCGTGCAGGCAACCACAAAGCCGTGGCTGTCATGCACAGACAGAAGTTTTAAATAAAGCGTTAGCCCTGCAGATGGTTTGACCATCTGCAGGGCTAACGCTTTTCTATTTACTTTGACCTACCGCGTGACTGCGCAGCTCTACTCTGCGGTTTTACTGCACAGCCCCACGCGGTTGCTTTACTTCGTTGCCTTGAAGCGCTTTTCCACCTCGGCACCGAGCCAAGAATCAACGTTGGTCCAGTACTGGTAGACACGCTGCTCCACCTCTGGGGAAACACCCTGCATGGCACCGACGATGTTGTCCGCCAAGCGATCACGCTCGGCATCGTCCATCACGTTGCGAACAAGGTCGCCCGGCTGCGAGAAGTCATCATCCTCAGGGTGCTGCACGTAGGCGCCAGCGTAGAACTCTTCGCCCACACTCTCCCACTGGCCAAAGGCACCAGCATCGACCTGGCCGGCGTGACCGGAGCGCACTGGGCAACCAGCAGCTTTAGCTGCAGCCGCAGTATCGGCCTCCGGACCGCGAGCAGTGGCGTTGGAGCCGTGAACCGGCAACTTCGGATCCGAGTAGTAGTACGTGGCCGCACCATCCTGCGAGAAGGAATTAACTGGGCAGCGAGACTGGTTCACCGGCAGCTGATCGCTGTTGACGCCAAGGCGGTAGCGGTGCGCATCAGCGTAGGAGAACACACGCGCCAGCAGCATCTTGTCCGGCGAGAAGCCGACACCCGGGACCGTATTCGACGGTGCGAAAGCGGCCTGCTCAACCTCAGCAAAGAAGTTGCCCGGGTTGCGGTTCAGGGTGAAGTGGCCGACCGGAATCAGCGGGTAGTCCTTCTGGGACCAGGTCTTGGTCAGGTCGAACGGGTTCACCTTGTAGCTGGCGGCCTCGTCGTAAGGCATGATCTGCACCTTGACGTCCCAGGTTGGGTAGTCGCCGCGCTCAATTGCCTCGAAGAGATCCTGGCGAGCGTGGTCGGTGTTTTCGCCAACCAGCTCGGCGGCTTCATCATCCGTCAGGAACTCCCAGCCCTGGCGAGTCTTAAAGTGGTACTTAACCCAAAAACGCTCCCCTTCAGCGTTAATCCACTGATAGGTGTGGGAACCGAAGCCGTCCATATGACGGAAGTCCTTCGGAATACCGCGGTCACCCATCAAGTAAGTGACCTGGTGAGCGGACTCCGGAGAGGCAGTCCAGAAATCCCACTGCATATTGGCATCACGCAGGCCCGTGTCCGGCAGGCGCTTCTGAGAGTGGATGAAGTCCGGGAACTTAATGCCATCGCGGATGAAGAACACTGGCGTGTTGTTGCCCACGATGTCGAGGTTGCCCTCTTCGGTGTAGAACTTCAGTGCAAAGCCGCGCACGTCACGCCAGCCATCCGGGGAGCCCTGCTCACCTGCGACAGTAGAGAATCGCGCCAGCATCGGCGTGACCGTGTTCGGCTGGAAGACAGCAGCCTTGGTGTACTTGGAAACATCCTCGGTGATCGTCAGTTCACCGAAAGCACCTGCGCCCTTAGCGTGAACAACGCGCTCCGGAATGCGCTCGCGGTTGAAGTGAGCGAGCTTTTCCAGCAGGTGGATGTCGTGGAGGTTAATACCTCCCTGTGGGCCATTGGTTAGCGAGTGCTGCTCTGTAGGAACCGGCGCACCGTTGAGGCGAGTGGTCGGACCATTGGAACCTTCATAGAGATTGGACATGGGGATTTCCTCCTAAAGACAGGGGCTAGATGGCAGTCACAACATGCCCTGACGTTTTCCACCCTACACGAAGTTTCATATTTTGCCTATTAGTCGCCTGAGATTGATATGTGGACTTAATTATTAGTCCGATTAGGTTCGCTGTATCAGCCGCAAACACTCGGCCCGAAAAAGGGCAAAGTTCTCTCCACGAAAACCACCCGCAATAACCGTCGAAAAGCACTTACCGCGCTTTCATGCAATACCTATCAGCACTGAATAAAAGGTATAGCCAGCACTACCACTGCCCGCAGGCGTTGAGGGTAGGATTTCACGCGTACCACGCTGTCAATTTGGATTCTGATCGGATACTTCTGCAGACATGAAAAAACAAGGGAGGGGCGCAAAAGCGCTCACAATCTTCAAGTACACGCTGGCGTTGCTGGCGACCGTTGCGCTTCTCAAGATCGCATTCTTCCCCGCTAACGACGAGGACTATGCGCAAGCAACCGGTGATTTCTCCCAGCCCACCACGGAGCTATCCCCTCAGCGGATCAATAACACGCAGAAGCTGTCTGCCACCATCGTCCCGGACGAGCCCACCGTGATCCGCGCCAACGCTTCCGGTGAAATCACTGACGCCTATGTCAACAGCGGCGGCAACGCCGTAGAGGGGCAAAACCTGCTCCAGGTGAAGAAGACCTCGGTATCTGAGACTGCCAGCACCTCCGGCGGCGCGGATTCCGATGAAGAAGGCGCCGCAGCAGCCGCACCCGAAACTACCGTGACCTGGGGAAACATCACCGCTAAGGCTTCTGGCACTGTGCAGTGGGATATCGTCATCGGCCAGACGGTTGAGATCGGCCAGGAGATTGGCACGATTTCTCCGAACAGCTTCCACGCCGTAGCGCCTATTAAGCCGAGCCAGCTGTACACGCTGGGAGACTCGATTAACAATGGCCGCCTCGCTATCACCGATGGCCCGGCACCATTTTTGTGTGATTCGGTGAAGACGGTCACGGGAAGTGGCGCGGGCTCGCAGAACACTGGCGCCGGAGAGGGTGCTGGCATGGGGGCCGCCGCTGCTGGGAATTCCTCGGGCGGTCCACAGCTGCGCTGCGATATTCCCGCAGATCAGACCGTCTACGAAGGTGTTCCTGCCACGCTGATTCTTGGCAGTGGCACCACCTCGGAGGTCCCGGCACTACCGGTGACCGCAGTGGAGGGACGCTTCCGCGAAGGTGTCGTCTACGCTCCAGCTAAGGATGGCGGCAAGCCCACAAAGATCAAGGTTGAGCTGGGCGCCAACGATGGCACTTTCATCGAGATTAAGCGCGGTCTGAAGGAAGGCCAACAGGTTTTGGAGTACGTGCCTTCCTACAAGGATGAGTCCGCCGGCGACGGCACTGACACCGGCACTGGCGCTGGTGATGGCAGCGACACCGGCTTCGATGAGTCCGGCGATGACGCTGGCTCTGAAAAGTAGGCCCGCGCCATGCTTAGTTTGACCGCAGTCACTCGAACAGTGACGCTCCCCAACGGCGAGGAGCTGCCTATTTTGAAAGGCATCGACCTCGAAGTGCCACGCGGTGAGCACCTCAGCATTGTCGGCCAGTCCGGTTCGGGTAAGTCAACGCTGCTGAACATCATTGGCATGCTCGATTTGCCAGATTCCGGCACGTACACGTTTGACGGCACTGATATTTCCACCTTGTCGGACAGGAAACGCGCTGCACTTCGTGGCGATAATTTGGGATTCGTCTTCCAGCAGTTCAACCTCTTCCCCTCCCGCACCACGCTGGAAAACGTCGAGGTTCCGCTGATGTACGACCGGGGCGAGAAGTTTTGGAATCGCACCGAGCTCGCCGCCGCGATGCTGGAGCGCGTCGGCCTGGGCGATCGCCTAGAGGCCACGCCTTCGCAGCTCTCCGGCGGTGAACAGCAGCGTGTGGCTATTGCCCGCGCGCTCGTGCGCCAACCGCAGCTCATTCTTGCCGATGAGCCCACCGGTGCGCTCGATGTCGACACCGGGAAAATCGTTATGGATCTGCTCGAAGAAGTCGCGGCGGAAAACAACGCTGCACTGATTCTGATCACACACGATTTAGAGGTCGCCGAGCGCGGCGATCGAGTGCTTGAGCTTCGCGACGGTCAGTTGCACACCGACTCCGTCCTGCTATCTGCTGCCAACGCCATGCACGAATTGGAGGAGGTTGGTAATGACGACGAATAAAGAAACCGAATCGAAGTCACGGCCTTCCTTCTTCTACGCAGCAACGCCTTATCTCGGCGCCCTGCTGGAGGCGTGGCATGAGCTGCGCATTAACCGTGGCCGTATCATGCTGTCGCTGGTCAGTGTGGCTGCCGCAGTGTGGGCGATGACCACGGTTATTGCACTTGGCAATATTCTCACCAGCTCTCAGGATGCGGTCACCGCACAGAGCACGGGTGTCGCCGGCACGGTCACGTTGACTGCCGGAGCGAGTAGTTCCGGTTCTGAGGATGGTGGCGACTTCGGCGACGGAGGCTTCGGTGACGGCAGCGCCGGCACAATGGCCGATAGCTTCGGCGACTTCGGCGGCGAGGGCAACGGCGGAAACGGCCCGGACGATTTGAGCGTCATCAACCCAGACGGGTCTATCAATGACGCCTTTTCCACTGCTGCTCACCGCCTGGTGGAGACCACTCACGCCAACTTGTGGTCGCGGGTTCGCATGCAGCCAGCGACACCCGAGCACAATATGGATGACTGCGCTCCGGATGATTACGAGTGTTTTTCGCCAGGTACTCCCGAGCTGATTGCCGCTGACCCGGGCTGGTTCGATATCTACGCCCGCACCATCGTGCAGGGACGTCGCCTTGAAGATGCCGATGGCCAGCGCTTGATGAACCCCGTGGTGGTCAACGACCAATTCTACGAAAGCCTGGGAAACCCAGCACTAGCCGACCATCCAACCTTCACCTTGAAGGAAACCGGCAACACCACTTTCACCGTGGTGGGAGTGTATAAGTCCCTCGGATCGTGGGACGCCCCGAGCATTGTCACGCACTACGATTCTTTCCTCAATGCCAGCTACGAGGGGCCGGTGGGTGAGCCGCAACTTCTCGTCGCAACGCCTGAGGAGTCCGCGAAGGAAAACCAGAAGGCGCTGCACAATATTTTCCAGGCGGAGCTCGGCCCCAGCTGGAAGGTGAATACCTCCCTGTCGGAGAAGGACACGGAGATTTCCCAGGAGATGAATAACACCATCACTACGGCGCTGGGCATTATCGGCGGCATCGTGATCGCGCTTGGCGCGTTGGGGCTGCTCACAGTCTCGATTGTCACCATCGGCCACCGTGTCCGTGAGATTGGTATTCGTCGCGCAATGGGCGCGTCGGCAGGCCGGATTTTTATCTCTGTGTTCCTGGAGTCGATTGTCGCCACGACGGTGGCGGGCGTGGTTGGCGTGATTGCCTCGATCATCACGGTCAAGCAGCTGCCGCTGGATAAGATGCTGGCGTTGCCGCTGGAGACCGGTGCCGTGGCCTACCCCGTCACGGCCGCGGTAATCGGCGTGTTGGTCGCGACATTCGTGGGCGCGCTGGCGGGTATTATCCCGGCCACCATCGCAGTCCGCGTCAAGCCCATCGACGCCATCCGCTTCTAACACTTCAGCCCCTAGTTCGCCTGGCTGCGTCGCCGCCTGCTTTTTGCAGGTGAGGCCACGTGCAGCCAGGCGAATTATCTTTAGGTTTTAAGTTGCTAAGCTATGTCCATGACTCCCGCACGCCTCGTCTCTAATGACGAATACATCACGCAGCTGGCGCTGAAAGCCGGTCGCGGTGATCAGGCTGCGCTGACGGAGTTCGTACGGCTGACCCAGAAGGACGTGTGGCGTCTGGTCGCACACCTGGGTGGCGTCGATGCCGCGGATGATTTAACGCAGGAGACGTATCTGCGTGTGATGGGGGCGCTCCCCCGTTTTGCGGCGCGTTCTTCTGCCCGCACGTGGCTATTGTCGCTGGCCCGGCGTGTGTGGGTGGATTCGGTTCGCCATGATTCGGCGCGGCCGAAGAAGTCTGCGGTGGAAGTGGAAAACGCTGCCGAGCAGTTTACGACTGACGAGTCGTGGTCGGAGCTCGCTGATGCCCGCGTGCTGCTGGAGCAGCTGCCGGAGGAACGCCGCGAGGCACTCATTCTGACGCAGGTGCTGGGGTACTCCTACGCGGAGGCCGCGGAAATCGCAGGGTGTCGTGTGGGAACCATTCGCTCCCGTGTCGCTCGTGCGCGCCGGGATTTGGTTGCCGCGCTTGACGACGGCGATAGTGCCACCGGCGACTCTGCTGCTGTTTAGCTCCCTCCGGCCAGCGCACCCAGCTGGCCGATCTAGGTTGTCTCCCCGCGAAGCTGACTAGCTGACTAACGGTCCAGCTCGATTTTGTAAGTCGAGGCGATATCAGCATGCCCGATGGCATCCCGCATATCACGCTCCGCGTTTTTCAGGGCAGCTACAACAGCGGGGAGGCTCGCGTGCGGCGACATTGCCACAGTCACTTCCAAGGTAGGAATTCCATTATCGCGGTAGACCCGCGAATCCGCCTGATTAATGTGTGCGTTGCGCTCTAGATCGGTGCACACCGCATCGGCAACGTCGGCGACCGGCAGCGAGATCTCTCCCAGTTTTTCTTGTGATTCCGCTGCGGCGACGGTGCTGAACCGGTGCGAGCGCAGATTAGCGACCACCAAGATACAGCCGACGACCGCTAGAACCGCTGTGACCACACCGAGGACGGGAACATACCAGCTTTGCTCAGGTATTTTTCCCCAGGAGTCCATCCGTCCGGAGTCATGAAGCCACTGTGCGGGGGCGACGTCGAAGTAGCTCGCAATTGCCCATGTTGCTACCAGCAGTAGCAGTGCTGAGAAAAGAAACAGCACAATTCGGTCGAATACGCTTACTGATGTTTTCACTTGTCATCACCTTCGTATTCGCCGCGAACTCCGGAAGCAAGTGCCGTGCCATTGTGGAGTTCTTGGTAGTCAGACTTGTGCATCCACACTGGCAGGTTGCCATCGTCATCGACGCGTACATACCGACGCGGGGCAGGAAGAAACACTGCGATGAGCTGTCCCAGCCCATAGATTGCAGCTAGGATTCCGACGAGAAGCAGCACCCACGACGCGGCTGAGTCCAGTGGGTTGCTGAACCAGTCGAATACCGGCTGTAACCATGAGGTGCCACCCGAGCCATTGGCACTGATAATTGCTTCTCTACCTGCAACTACGGCCACTGCGATTATCAACAGACCAGCGAAAACTCCTAGCCCGCGGACCTTTGGCGATTGACGCGGGTCACGTCCCTGGCGAGTTTCGACCGACTCGTCCGAGACCATCGCGGCCGAAGCCGTCTCAGTCGGCGTCATAGGGTGTCACCTCAATCTTTTTCAGTGGACGTGGCTCTGGAATGCTTACCGCCACGGTGCGTGGTTGCGGCACGGATACCGGGCGCAGCTGCTCCTTTCGCGGTGCGCGAACTTGTTTCAGCCGAGTTGGACGCGGCACGTTAACCGGACGCAGTAGCGCTGGTCTTGGCGCCTTGACATTAATTGTGCGTGGCGACGGCACGCGTACTGGACGCAGATTTGGCTGCCGGGGCACGCTCACCTGTACCAAGGACGACGGCTTTGGCGCTGTGACCTTTCGCAGCTGTATGGGCCGTGGAATTGGTGTGCGACGCACCTGTTTCGGCTTCGGTGCCGAGGTGCGAACCACTGGCAGCGGCGGCGGCGTAACAATGCGACGGGCCGGTTGCGGCTTTGGTGCCTTAATAGCCACAGCTGGTTGTGGCTTCGGCGGCGTGATGAAGCGCACCGATTGTGGAGCAGGTGCTGGGACACTGCGTACTCGTTCCGGACGCGGCGGAGTAATGCTGCGTACCGGCTGCGGTGTCACCGATGGAATGCTACGCACTGACTGTGGCTGCGGTACTGAAATACTGCGCACTGGCTGCGGCGTCGGCACGGCGATGGACTGCACTTCTGGGACCCGCCGCACCTGCGGAGCGGTCACTACCTGCTGGTTCACCCGGACAGGTGTCAACTGCGGGTGATCTGAAAAGTACGCTAAGTCCTGTCGGGTGACACGCACGTGCCCGGGTTCGACGCTGTCGATGTCAACATCGACGGTGACATTTTCAAGACCGGCCATATCAGCGAGCCAGGTGGCAACGCTGGAACGAATGCGCACCGCAATTTCCGCTGTCGGCGCCGGCCATGATGCAACGGCGCGAACTGCGACTCGAACTGCACTAACGACGTTTGTAGTGGCAGAACTAGGGGCAATCTCACTGTCGATTGAGACAATTGGATAGTCGCGCCCTAGCACACGGGATTGGTCGAGGGTGCCGGGAACCGCGCGCACGGCCATCTCTACGATGCGGCGGATTGCCTTTTCGCTTACGACGGTGGTGCCACGCGTTGCTGGAACGTGGATAGTCACCGTCGGCGGCCTCCTCGGTTGAACTTACGGTTGAGCTCGGGCGCGTCGATTTTGCCATCGAGTACCGCACCGGCTGCACCGGCCAGACCTCCGAAGGCAATAACCGCAAGAAAGCCCGTAAAACCACCAATCATTGCGGCGAAGCACAGGACAACGGCAATCGTCGCGAAGGTCTTTGTGTAATTATCGAACATGAAATTCCCCTTTTTACGGGCTTACCTGCCCATCCTGCCCGGCTTCGACGCGCAATAGTTGTTAACTACTGAACGCGTGGCTGCTCCTTGGACTCGTTAGCAGCCGCGATGGCCTTGCGCTGCTCTTCGCGCTGCTTAGCGGCCTCTTCTTCGCGCTCCTGCGGGGTCTGGTAGTCGGTGTGAACATCGGAAACATCGACATTGACTTCAGTGACCTCGAGTCCGGTCATACGCTCAACGGAGCTAATGATGTTCTGGCGGATAGCCTCAGCCAGCTCATGGATGGCAACGCCGTACTCAGCAATGATGGTGACGTCGACAGCAGCCTGGCGCTCGCCGACCTCAACAGCAATTCCCTGGGATACGTTGGCGCTACCGCCGGAGACAAACTCACGGACGGAGCCAGCGAAGCGATCCATGCCGCCACCAAGGTCGTAAACACCGGAGACCTCGCGGGTAGCGATGCCTGCAATCTTGGAGACGACGCTGTCGTCGATAGAAGTGTGGCCGTGGCCGGTTCCCTTATTCGCGGAGTCCGGGCCAGCCTGAGTTGCCGGGGTGTTCTTAGCAGTGTTCTTTGCGTTGTCAGCCATGATATGCCGTTCCTGTTCTCAGTGATGTAGACGAAATGTCTGGACAACGCCGATGCTATAACTGCCGCAGGCAACCTGCAGTGCGAGCTGGGCACATGGCTGTGCGAGAGTCCGTCTAGTACGGCTTTCGTTATAAAAAATTCTTAGAAAACCGGATCGCAGATTTGATTTGTTTTTGTCCACAGCCTTCCGGGTATTTTTGTATTTTTGGATTACTCCTGCGTGACGGCAGTTTTTACCTGCCATTCACGGTTCTGATGTTACGAGCGGCCCCCACTTGCCTGCAGAATGCTAACAAATCCAACAACTTTGTATAACAAGGTGCAATTTGCGGCACTATTCCATATTTCGACGGTGGATCAGTACCGCCCCTGATTGGAACTCGTGCGCGCCACGATTTGGTTGCCGCGCTTGACGACGGCGACAGTGCCAGCGGCACCTCTGCTGCTGGTTAGTGCAGCTGTTTAGACCCGCTCCCCCCCCCCCCGATAGGCGTTGCCCTTTTTGCCACCCCATTTTTGGAGCACTATCGCACATGATTGCTCAGTTGAGCGTAGGTTCTGCCTTAACTGATAGTTTTATACATTTCCTTATATTCGCGATACGAAACGGGTATATAAACTGCCCGGCACGCATAAGTTCCATCTTTTTCGACGAGATTAGCTTTGTTTTTCGGCATCTTTAGGATGATTGGACGCTTACCATGCGCGTTCGTATTCGCCCTCTAGGAAATCAACCAGAGGAAATGCTTTTCAATGTGCGGCCTGGAAACGCCAGAACCAGTTTTTGGGCCGCCACCGACCAACTCACTGAGGAGCAGATTTCCCCATGAATAGACCTTCATGGATTTTCACTGTCACTGCCGTTATCACGGCTACAACCGGACTACCGGCCTACGCTGCCACCATCAACCAAGGTGATCCAGTTGTTATCGTTCACGCTAATGGGCCACAAGCCAGTGTCTGCACAGCTGGCTACGTCGACAAAACCAACTCTCAGATCTACACAGCAGGTCATTGTGGACAAGAAGGAGACACAGTGACGGATGGGACCTTCCAGAAAATTGGAGTATTCCAACCGTCTCCCACCTATGACCATTCACTAGATACGGGAAACGATATCGGAGTTGTTTCGCTTGATGACCCCGCTACTGCCGGTGAGAATTCGTATTCGGGTGACTCCATAATATCCCCGACAGATGTTCAAACTGGTGAGACAGTCTGCATTTACGGAAACACTACGGGGAAAGTGACCTGCGGTTTAGCCGCTGACCGAGAGGCATACCAAACCGAGGACAGTGCTCTACAGGTTCAAAATGTGCACGCTCAACGCGGCGATTCCGGTGGCCCAGTATGGGTACCGGAAAAAGGCGCCGTCGGGGTTGTATCGACTACCTGGAACATCATCGATGGGAACGGACAACAGCTTGGCTCTTACATCACCGCGAACTCACCCTGGTAAGAGGGCTTTGGTGATGTAGGGCTTCCTAGTAGGTGGGAAGCGAGCCTAATTCTTTTTGCCGCCATATGGGGTCTGTGCAGGCAACTGCACAGACCCCATTTTTGTTATTAGGACTGCTGGCGACGAGTCCAGAACCAACCACAGGCTGCGATTACCGCACCGAACAGTGTCCAGAGCAGGACTCCGTTTCCACCGGTCTTTGGCAGCTTGCCGGTCTTGGTGTCGGTCACCTGCATGATCATGAGTTCGCCGGAGCCTTCGGCCTTAATCAGCGGGCTACTGCCACCCACCACCGAGATGGTGTATTCCTTAGTCTCCTGGTCAATTGAGATTTCAAACGCCACTGGCTCAGGCAGCAGGTTAAGCCCTGCCGGCGACTTAGTCTCTACCAGGTAGAAAGTACCAGTTTCGTTAATCTCAATTGACTTCTGATCTGGGGTGATGGTGTAGACCGGTCCTCCACTGAAATCCGGCTGACCACCTGCCGAGGGGTAGATATCGAAGGTCGCACCACCAAGCCCCGGTAGAACCTTGACTCCCTCGCCATCGACATATTCCGCCTTTTCCAAGGTCAGCTTGCCTGGCTTGGTGTCCGGCGCTTCGTAGTTATCGACCACGCAGGAAATGGAAGATAGGACCTTATTGGATTCCGACATCTTCACCCGGAAGCCGAACTCGCCGACGTTTTCGACCTTCAGTGGTGAGGTCTTCCCGCCTCGGGTTTGAGTACACACCGCGTTGAAATCACCGGTGGAATCTAACGTGTCACCGCGACGGAACAGGGTGTAGCCCTGCTTCTGCGTTTCGGTGAGAACCAGCGATTGCTCACGTTCGCTTTCAATGTTCCACGATGCAGTACCCTTGTCGGATTCGGATCCGGAGGTCACCTTCATCGACTGATGGACCAGCGGACCGGACCCGGTGCCGATGACATTGTCATTTGCGGCAAGGGTAAATTCCCAGCCAGGGGCACCGTCTTCGAGAACCTTGCCGTTTTCATCGACAATGCGCTTCTTGACCTTCACAACTCCGTTACAGCGAGAAGCAAGTTGTTCACCAATCTGCTTCATCTGCGCGGCGAGCTTGGAGTACTGCTCGACTCGGATGGTGTCACCGGTGCCAGAAATATCCTCACCCATGGTCTTGACCCCACGCGGACCATAGGTCCACTTGGATTGATCACGCGTAATCTCGATATTCCTGCCTTGTGGGGTTCGCTCCCAAACCTTGAAACCACCATTCTTATACGCAATCTCGAAGTTAGCAGTAGTATCATCGCCCACATAACTTGCTGCATCTACGTACTTATTCGTGAACTGCCAATAAAGTCCGGGCTCTGAAATGCTTGTGCCACTCTTCCACCAACGTACATTCTTTAGTACGAGATCCTGAGTAACAGTTGTGCGCTGAGCATACTTTCCACCTACAGTCAGGTCGACCATAATCGGGACGATGCGAGTTCCGGCCGCTTTCAGCTCATTAGCTGCATCAATTGCCTGGTTAAGGGCGGATTCTTGAACAAATTCGCCACCAAGTTTTAATCCGGGCGCTTTCGAGGAATATGTCGGCATACCGTCGGTGATGAAGTACACCACGTCATAGTTTCCTGCCGCGACCTGCTTGAGGCCTGCCTCCCAGTTGGTCGAGCCGTCGCCTTGCCAATTAGCGACAATGCTCTTTGCCCGGTTTACACCTTGTTCTGATTGCAACGAGATGTAAGGAGGGTTCTGCCCATAGGTTGAGCCGTTTGCAGCACGTGGCGCTCCACCCGCGAAGTTGTAGATACCCAGTTCTGCAGGGGTTCCAGCCAGCGAATCAATCAAAGCATTTGCCGCCCGCTTCGACTCGGTAAAGCCATTTGAATCAGCGTAATTCAGTGAGGTGGACAGGTCGGCCACCACAGCAATGCGCAGGCCACAGCGCTGCGGCATCGGCGGATTAGCGACACGTCCGTGAACCCACTGAGCTCCATCCGGCGGAGAGATAATCTCCGGTGGTTTTGGTGTGCTCTTTTTCTCTCCGTACACATCGAGCGTCACCTTCAGGTTCTTGTTCTGTGAAAGATTATTGGTGAAGGTAAACACTGCATCTTTAGGCACGAGAGCAGAGTCAACCGGCTTGCCGTCCTTTACCGGTACGACATCCATAGTGATGAACCCATTGCCGATGTTGACGTTGCGCTTCAGCAAAGTCACACCTGGTTCAATTTGGTCCAGCGTGAGGTTGTACTTCTGCGGATCCAAGAAAGTCGCGTCAGTTTCGATACGCACCGTTGCGTACTTCATGTGAGATTCCTCAGTCACCTTAGCCGTAAAAGCATTGGGCTGCTTCGGATCTACTGGGTCAGCTTGCACTGCAAACTCGTGACCGATGGCATCAAAGTGCCGCCCATCGACAGCCGGTGGCTTGGGGTCTTCAGAATTTGAGCAGTCTTTAACTTCACCGCTTAGATTGAAAGTCCACTCGGTACGCGCATTCGGAGCAAGCTTAAAACCTGGCTGCGCTACAGCAGTGACCTTTACGGTTCCTGGCTTGTTCTGCTCATAGACATGAGGTCCGGCAGGTGCCTTGTTTGCGTTGAGGTAGTAATCAACTCCCTTGGTGTCCGGGATATTGATATAAGCCTTCTCCACACACTCCGGTGCAGTTGCAGGGTCGACAAGAGTTGGGTCCGCAGGAGTTACCGCTCCTGGTTCCGGTTCCGGTTCCGGGGTCTCTGGCTCGGTGGGCTCAGTCGGCTCTGTTGGATCTGTCGGCTGGGTAGGCTCCGTCGGGTCCGTTGACGGATCTGTTGGCTCACTTGGATCGGTGGGCTCAGTGGAGCCGTCAGGAGTACCACGAAGGGTTATGGCCACGTCGCCAGTTCCTTTCGGGGTAGTGTAGTGAAGGCTGAGCGTGACTTTGTCGCCCAACTTTACCGTTTGATTCAACCCCTTATGTACGAATTCGAGTGGCGCCTGTCGAGCACTATCGTTACGAGTGATCTGCGGGTCGATTGCCCTGCCATTGATTTTCAAACTATAGCCCTGAATCCATCCTTTCCCACCAACGTTGAATTGCAGGCTGTCAATAGTCGCATCCCTATCGATTGTGAACTCGTATTCAGGAGTGGGGCGAGCATCAATATTCTTAAACTCATACTTCGGCGGAGACGTCGGAATGACCTCCGTCTGCGCCTGCGCCTGCGGCGCGTTGGGCGCAAACGCCTGACCGCTGACAACGAGAGCTACCGCTAGCAAAGCAGCCAAGAACATGCGAAGCACAGTTCGCAGTGAATCCGGCAAGCGGAATGTTGTCGAAAACATTAGTTCTTCCTACTTTCTGAGTTCTTCCTGCTAGCGGCGATAATGACGAATCCTCCACCAATCAGGGCTGCGGCGAGAGCTACCAGCCCTGCCACCTGTACACCGGTAAGCGCCAGCGAGCCGGAACTTCCGCTGCTTCCGGAGCTCGACGAGGATCCAGAAGAGTCCGAAGGTGTCGAGGTCCCCGGCTCATCAGGTGGCGTGGAGGTAGTCGACGGGGTCGTCGAGGTTCCCGGTTCACCCGGTGTTGTCGGCGTCGTTGGCGGGGTCTTCGGCGGAGTCGATGTGCCCGGCGTCGTCGGTGGAGTCTTCGGCGGTGTTGCCGGCGGCGTCGTTGGTGGGGTCTTCGGCGGAGTTGTCGGAGGTGTCGACGGTGGTGGCGTCTCCCCCGGCTTATGCGACTTCGCCACAATGACTCCCTCTACAGGAGTGGAGTCATAATCCAGCCCATAGAACGGCACCGATACTAGGAAGGGATTAATCTCCCGGTAACTGTCATTCGGAGCCGTCGAGGTCACAAGATAGATGCCCTCCGGCAAATCACTGAATTTAACAGAGCCGTTTTCGTCAGTGACCTGGCTGAAGTGGAGGTCTTTCGGCCACTCGGCAAGCTCAGCTGCGGTGGCGTTTCCACCTTCTCGCGGTCCTGCTGGCTCGCCGGCGAGATTCCCTTGAGACGTTCCAGATGAATGGTCACGCCAGAAATAGAGCCCGATGCCGACGAATTATCATCGTCCGGGTTTCCTGGGCTCAAGGTAATTCGCACAATGTCAGTGCCGCTCGTTGCTGAAACGCCCGGAGCGTCCACGCGTCCAACAATCCTGGCCGCGTTGGCGTCATTCGCGCCGATTGCACCCATCACTGCAACCAGAGCGCAGGCAGCTAAGAACGCAGCTATCCGGTTCCAGGTGGATGTCAAATATTTATTCATTGTCGTTTTCCCACCACGAAGTGTTGTTATTATCCTCGGACGCTGATTCGCTGCCGTCAGCGAGTTCATCGCTGTCTGCGTCGCCATCAGCAGTCTCGACGTCCGCGTTCTCGGCGTCGTCGTCAAGCTCTTCGTCGGCGTCGAGGCGTTGGCGCCAGAGCCACCACGCAAAGCCTGTGCCAAGCACAAACACCGCTACGAGCAGGGCGTACATCCACCACTGCCATCCAGCTCCGTGCGTTTGGTCGAAGACATTGCTTTCCGACGGATCCATCGGCACTTGGTGCCCACGCACTAGCAGACGATGCGTGTTGATTCCGTAAGGGGTGCAAGTGATGAGGGTGATGTAGTCCTGGCCTTCAATGGGACGAAGATCATCGGTCTCATGCGGAAGTACAACCTTGATTTGATCAATTTCGTACTTCAGCTTGTGGCCTGCGACCTGGATATAGAAGGCGTCTCCCTCTTTTGCTTTCCGCAGGTTATCGAAGAGCGTTACGTTAGTAAGTCCGGTGTGACCGGTAATGATGGAGTGGGTTCCAACACCGCCGACTGGAAGATCGGATCCGTATAGGTGTCCGAGCCCCTTGGCGAGCACCTCATCGCTGGTGCCGTGGTAAATCGGCAGGTCGGCCTGAATCTCTGGGAAAATCAGACGCGCCATCACGTCGGTAGCGTTTAGCTGATCGAGATAAGCGGCGTACTCGGGGTTGTGGTCATTAACTTCGTTAAGCCACGGGTCCAGAATCGGGCCGGTGGTTTGGCGCTCATTGTAAGCGTGCGCGCGCTCCCACTGTTCATCTTTAACGTCTTGGGGTACGGACTTTTCCAGCTTGGCGAACTCCTTGGCCGCCTTAGAAGTGCCGTAGTTGTTCAATGCCGTGGAGACAACCGGGTACAGCATCACAAGCAAACCCACAATCACCAGAATTGCGGAGAGAACCATGCTGTTCTTTTTCGCCTGATCAGGCTGTTCAGGCTGCTCAGCTGATGCGTCCCGCGTCAGAGTCGACGCAGAGTGTTTACCCACGGAGGAACTCCCAAGAAGTCAATCAAAAAGGGATGTGGCCTTTCTCTTTCTCACCGGAATGGGGATTCCCGCGGTTGAGAAAGAGCACATCGAAAGGCCGCAACAGTAATTTCAGTGATGCGCAAACTACAGGAATGGCGTGCGCTGTTGAACGCACGCTATTCCCTCAACACTGGAGCTAAAGCGCTCCAGTGACCGAGCCTTTACTCGGATTTAGTTCTTGGAACCGCGGCGGGCGAACCATGCACCAGCTGCGACGATAGCTGCACCGATAGCAGCCAGGATGCCGACACCGGCACCACCGGTCATCGGCAGGTTCGGGGTGGTGTCGTCGGAGTTAACAACCTCGCCTGGGTTAGCGCCGACCTGGACGGAAGCCAGCTGGTAGACGCGCTCCGGGTCAGTCGAGGTAGCAACCAGCTTGAACTCGAGTGCCTCCGGCAGCAGCTCCTTGCCCTTCGGAGCCTTGGTCTCAATCAGGCAGTAGTGGGACTGTTCGCCCTCGACAACCTCGGCGTTGTCTTCGAAGTCGTTGACGTGAAGACCAGTGATCTTGACGATACCGTCCTGGCCAGAGACGAAGGTGGTCTTAACCTCGCCACCCTGCTGACCGTTCACCGGAGTCCAGGAGTCCTTCTTGGTGGTGTCAATGTCGGAGCACTTCTGACCAGCAGTCTGACGGACAATCTGGAACTCGGCGCCTTCCAGACCGTTGCGGGCGCCATCAACCTTCTTGAACTGCAGGCCGCCCCAGTAGGTCTTGACCTCCGGAGTCTCCTTCGGGGTGCTGTTCTGGGAACCGTCCGGGTTGTTCTGGAAGACCCGAGCCTTGTTCGGCGCGATGTCGGTGTCCTTCGCGAACTCAGCCTTCAGCTTGGTGGTGATGGTAACGACCACCTTGTCACCGGCCACGAGAGTTTCAGCAACTTCAGGCTTCAGGTCGACATCGACCTTGTTGCCCTCGAAGAACTTACCGTCCTTGTCGTCGTCGGTAGACAGAGCCCGCTCCGTACCATCTGCCTTGACAACCTTGACATCAACCTTGGTGACTTCCAGCTTCGGGTCAATCTGGTCAGTGATCTGGAACTGGGTACGCTTGGCCTCCGGCTTCAGCTGGCGAGCGGTACCGGTCACGGTGTAGACCAGTGCTTCGTCGCCAGCATTCTGGTCCTTGTCCTTGACGGTCTTGGTCGGCTCTTCGTCCTTGTAGTTCTTCGGGAATGCGTGAACGTCGTAGTTCCAGGTGGTGCCCTGAGTCTCGTCGCCTGCCTTGCCATTGCTAGTCATCGGAACGAAAGCGATGAACGGAACAGCCGGGTCATAGCCTTCCTTCGGGCCGGTCTCAACAACCAGGTAAGCACCGAGATCGAGATTCTCGGAAACAACCCACTTGCCGTCCTTATCGGTCGTGCCGGTTGCGACCTGCGTCAGGGTACCGTTGTCAATCAGAGCCTGAGTCGCCTGGGTACCAGTAGCGAACTCGCCAGCCTTCAGCTTCGAAGCAGCCAGCAGGCCCTCGTTAGTGGTGACATCGATAGGGGTATTGCCATCTGCAGTCTTGTTGATCTTGTAGACGGTGAAGCCGACGCCTTCAAGCTTCTGGCCACCGTTTTTCTGAACATCCTCGACGTCAGCTGCGGTACCAGACGGCTGGCCTTCGCTGGTCGGGTTACCGAACTTGTGAATGGTGAGTGAGCCCTTGGCGTCCTTATTTACCAACGGGGAGTCGCCGGCAGCCTGGTTGATGGCAGTGTCCTGAGCAATTGCAGCCGGGGCGGAGACGCCCATCGACAGACCGACGATGGCAGCGAAGGTTACCGAGCGGGCGGTACGAGAGAACTTATTCACGAAAACAGGTCCTTTACAGAAGTCCAAAATGAAGCGACACGCTTCAATACGTCGCGCGATTCACTCCAGACGGCGACACCAACGTTCCCCGACTTGCCAAAACTGAGATTTTCCTTAAGGGAAAGACCAGTCTGTCTAACCTTTTAAGCCTAAGCGTTATGAACTTTAATGTTTATATGTTCAAACATTGCAGCTCTAGCCCATTGCTCGCCCGGTTAACAGCGCTCAGTGAACCGCTTATAAATAACTTAACCTGTTCAGCACTTCGTTGACACCCGACACAGAAACGCCACCAAGCCGAGCACCCGAAAAACCTATGCAAACGTAAGAATCGCAAGAGATTAATATCTTTTTATCGAGGTCACAGCGGTTTTTTCCAATCGAGGCCAAAACCCTCTCAATTTCCACACAATCAAACCCACCCCAAAAATGGGGGTAAACAATTGCCCTATAGCGATGGCCCCTATGTGCAACCACTATCACCGCAGCGCACGCCGGGAAAATGAGGACTTATCAACCTTCTCGTGCTTGCTGTCACATCATCGTCGGCAAGCGAAAGCAAAAACCTTTGGGACAAGGACGCCCCGCGGCGCACCACCCTGTGCTAGGACCCGTAAAAGCACAGAGGCAGTAAGCGACACGGGGCGCCCTGCCGCGTCAGTAGGGACGTTTAGAGAACCGCCCAGTAGTGAACATCGTTGTAGCCGTTGAGCTTGAGGACGTCACCAATCTGATCGACCTTCTTCTTGCCCTCAGGGGTCATGCCATCCGGCATGATCTGCACGTCAGCGCTGTGATCGCCGGTGAAGGTGATGTTGACGTAGTCCTTGCCATCGCGGTGCTCAAGCTCGAAGACGTAGCGGTTGACGGCCAGCTTGCCCGAGTGGAGGAACCCACCCTTGCCCGGAGCGACAACTGCAGTGTCAGCAGAGTTTGCAGGTGCAGCTACTGCCTGTGCGGCGGTAGCAACCGGAGCTGCAAGCACGAGTGCGCCCACACCCCAGACACCGAGTTTCTTCAACATGCTCATAGGTACTTCCTTATCTTCTGTGTTTCTGCAGGGTTTCTGCAGATTTGTTCTGTGTTTTTCTGCGACTGCCGGCGCCGCCGTTGTTCGACGGCGTTCAACAGCCGTAGCCAATGAAATTGGTCAATGAATCGAGGCTGTGCCCTAGCGCCCTAGTGCGCTAGGGCACTGGATTAGCGCACTGGAGTGGCCTCGACGATGATGTTGTCGGCGTAACCTAAAGTGCCGCCGACGAACTCGCCTCCGCAGGTAATGAGGACCAAGCGGTTCTCACCAACTGCATCGTTGACGACCTCAGGCATCTGAGCGCCCTTGACCACCTGGATCGGATCCTTGCTGACGGTGAAGTCTCGGCTTTCGCCATCCACCTTCACCGTGACAGTGTCACCAGCCTTCAAGTCAGCGAAACGTGCAGCATAACCATCACCCTGATCCACCTCATTGACGTGACCAGTAATGACGGACGATCCAGCAGCACCTTTCTCACCGGGAATCGCTGAGGCGGAATACCAGCCCAGGCGAGAAACATCGGTCGGAGGAATCAGAGATCCCTGATCAGTCAGCTGAACGAAATCAATCGGAGCCGACTTACCATCAATGAGCATCTCCATCTCGTGCACAGCTCCCCGAGAACCCTGTGCTGGAGTAGGAAGATTCTCCTGCGCGCCATCGAGCGTCGAATCATTGCGATTGATCTGGGCAATCACCAGCAGAGCGATAACGCCGATTAATGCGATAGCGGCGATATACACCCGTGGCTGCTTCCACCAAGGCACGTCCTGCAGGTCTTCTACTTGGCCGTCGACCTGGTCTTTGTCCTGGTCAAACGGATCAACGTGGTCGAGTGCGCCGGTTTCGGTTTCCGGTTCGAATCCTGGTGTGTTGCCAGGTTCCTTGCCGGTCTCGTCCGAGCCAAACTGATCAGTCATGGGATCTCCTTAGTTCGTGGCTACCGTCGGCAGAGCGTGAGTAGCCAAACCGGTCGGGCCAGACGGAACCGAACTAATTGCACGTCGTTCCGAGTTCGGAGCCAACGGCTTTCCGTGATTCTTCTGCTTGTCCTGGCCAGTGCCACCGATGATGGTGACGTTGGTGTTGTTCTGCTCCGAGTGCTGATTAATCACAGTGGTCGGGGTGGCAGAGTCGCTGGTAGGTGCAGAGGAATCGTCGTTAGGCGTGTTCTGCTCGCCCTCATCCTTCGGCTGCTCAGATGGCGTGTTCTCCGGGGTCTTGCCGTTCGTGACAGTCTGCTCCGCAGAGTTGATGTCCTTGTGAACAGCAACTTCCTTGCCATTGGCATCGGTCAGAGTCTCGAAGGCAACCTGAGAAGCGCAGTCGCCGTCGGTGATGATGATCGGAACATCAACCGTGCCGGCGGATGCCGTCGGCACAAAGTGCAGGCGGCTCCTAGCGCCAGTGGACTTGCCCGTCTCCTTGCACATCAGCTCACCGGTCAACGTGTACTTCGTGCCCGGCTTCAGGCCAGTGAAGTGCACGGTGTCGATGACGACAGCACCCTTTTCAACCAGACCCTTGCCGGCAATACCGGCAGTAGTCGTGATGGCTGGGTTGTCCTCAGACTGCGCTGGGGTGCTCGGGTGGTTCGGCTTTTCCGGCTGGGCAGGCTTGCTCGGCTTTTCCGGCTGGGCAGGCTTGACCGGCTTGCTCGGCTTCTCTGGCTGGGCAGGCTTGGTCGGCTTGCTCGGCTTTTCCGGCTGGGCAGGCTTCGTCGGCTTGCTCGGCTTTTCGGACTCGGACGTAGACGGAGTTGTGGTCTCAGACGGCTCTTCCGGCTGTGTCGTCTCCGGCTGCTCGGACGGCTCATCGTCGCTCGGCGTTGCCGGAACCGTGGATGTGGTCGGCTCAGTCGAGCTGGTCTCCGGTGCGGTCGTCTCCTCGGACGGAGTTTCGCTTTCCTCAGTCGGGGTGTCTTCCGGCTTCTCCGGAACCTCGCCGGTCACGGTCTGGCTAGCGTCGTTGATGTCTGCGTGGTCAGCGATCTCATTGACCTGACCAGCGCTTTCCTTACCAGTCGAGTCAACCTCATCAGAGGTCAGGTGCTCGAACACGACAGCCTCGGCAACAGGAGTCTTAACAGAGCCAGACACCTCAAGAGTGACAGTCACAGTACCGCTTGCCGACGTCGGCTTGAACGTCGCCTCGCCATGACCAATCACAGAGCCATCAGCCTTGTTAACCAGTTCACCGGAGAGGGTGTAGTTCTTACCAGGCACCAGGCCCTCGAAATGCACGGTGTCGACAACCTTGGCATTAGCCTCAATGCGGTTGCCCTGAAGCTCGGCTACCGTGCGCAGCTCCGGCTCCAGCGGCGTATCAGCTGGCTCGCTCGGCTTAGACGGTTCGGTAGTCTCAGTCGGCTCGGTCGGTTCCGTGGTCTGCGACTCAGTGCTGTCAGTCGGCTCGGTCGGTTCCGTCGGAGCGGCCGGCTTCGTGGACTCGGAGGTGTTAGGAGTAGTCGTCGAAGAGCTCGGCTGCTCTTCGCTTTCCGACGTCGTCGGAGTCTCAGACTCACTGGTCTCAGAAGTAGCGGTCTCGCTGGACGACGGCTCCGTTGTCTCCTCGGTCGTCTCTTCGCTCGTCGGGGTCTCTTCGGAGGTCGACGGCTGCTCCGGCTTTTCGCCGTGAACGGTCTGAGCTGCGTCGTTAATGTCCTCGTGGGAGGCGATCTCTGCCCGCTGACCATCGGTGTTGTCCTGTCCATCAGCGGTGACCTCTGTCGAGGTCAGCTTTTCAAATGCAACAGCAGCGGAAACCGGCTCATCTACATCATCGGAGACGGTAATCATGACAGCCTGCTCACCCGAAGAGGTCTCCGGAGTGAATTCGACGCTGCCGGTACCCAGGATGCGATCAGCATTGGCCTTGTCCACCAGGGTGGCGTCTAGGCGGTAGTTCTTACCCGGAACCAGGTCAGTGAACTTCACGATGTCCTTAACCACAGCACCCGCGACAATCTTGTTGCCGTTCAGTCGAGCCTGAGTGGAAATCGACGGCTTAAGCGTGGTCGGCTTCTCCGGCTCGGACGGTTTGGTCGACTCGGACGGGGTCGTGGTCTCCGCAGGCGTGGTCGGAGTAGTCGGCTTCTCCGGCTCGGTTGGCTTTTCTGGCTCAGACGGCTTCGTCGGCTCTGCCGGAACTTCACCGGAAGACGGAGTGACATTATCAATCACGATGATGTCTTGTTTCTTACCATTGTTGAAAATGTAGCCAGTGCGGTTCGTACCGTCGACGGTGTCCTGACCGACGTTAGCCGGACCAGTGAGGTAGTCGTAGACAGCCTTCGTCGATGGGTTGTGAATGCCCTTGGAGAAGTCAATGTCATCGGAGAAGTGCCACAGAGCGAATTGAGTTGCGTTATTGGCGTCCAGCACATTCAGACGTCCTTTAACTCCAGCTGCCTTCCCCAGTTCATCCAAACCAACAGCTGGAGAACCGTGGTGCGCAATCCAGTTGAGCTTCCGGTATCGGTCAAAGTCGTTCCGCAGCTTGTTATTGGTATCTGTACTGCGCGAGAACTGACTGAAGTTCTGCACACGACCGGTGTCATACAGATCACCGGCGACGCTGGCCTCAATGCAGTAACCCATTTTGTGGCTACCAAATGGAGTTGCAGCCTCGTCAAATGCCGCAATGAGTGGCCCAAAATCACGGACATTTCCATTGGCTTCAACACCCTTAACTGTTCCAGGAACACTCAAAATCTTCTGGATCGTCAGGGTTTCGCCAGTGTCTTCTGCCTCCTGCGCATGCGCAATTATTGGAGATTTAGCGAAGAAAAGAGCGAGCACAGCCACGAAGCTAAAAAGCGCCAACCAGCGCTTCTCGTTTGTAAAACGACCGAACATGAGCCCTCCCCCTTCCTTCGATTTCAGTGCGTTATACACCTTTCGCTACCTTTCCAGCCTTCAATTAACAATCAATGACCACGCATAAGCGTCTTCAGCCCCCATCACAGGTAGCCCAGTTGACATCGCCTTCTAATTCTCATTTATAGCGTTGGCCGTCCCCGAATATAACAAATACATTTTATGTTTGTTGAGCCATTTAATTGCCACCCCTATTGTCTTTTATTTCAATGTCAATAATTGTTGTTTGCATATTTTTTCTGGGGTGGACATTTGGACACCACACACATGCCGAAGTTCCACCTTTCGCCACGACACCTAGCCATTCAACCCATAAAATCACGATTAACCTGCGCATATGAAGTTTTTTCAATGAATCCCCGCCCATTAATTTGGGTTAGAATGTCTCCCATGTCACGATTTTCATAATTGTGAGTTACGGCACAAATGACACCCCACCCCCACCTAATGAAAATGCAAGCCAATAAATCTCTAAGAGCAAAAATGATGTCTCAAGACTATTTACAAAAGAATCCCCGGACATCATTTAATAAGCCACATAATTGTGTGCTAATTGCGGCTGCATAAATAATCGCCTCTCCGCCCCAACCTCTCCATCCGCGGTTAATAGACAAAAATGGGTCTGATTCACGGCATTCCAACAGATCACGTTATGTAAAACGCGACTGAATAGGGGACTGCAAATGTGAAACTGTGCGAGTTTATGACGCTTTCAGGACATTTTTCGGGCCATTTTTGACATAAACGCAGTCAGTAACTCGGATCGACCCAACGTCGCCAGCTATAAACACAAAAAAGCGCCTCCCCACTCCGCAAGGAGTGAGAAGGCGCTCGTGCGCTGTTACGTATTAATAGCCGCGAGAGCTAATAGCTGCGCAGTGTCATTGTAGTGCAGTGCCTAAGTCAGCTTAAACGGCCTTAGATAGCCTTTGCACCGGTGAGGTCCAGGTCGACTGGCAGGTTGTCACCCGCACCGTCCTCGGCCAGCAGGCCACCCTGGTTGTTGCCGCCGGTCTGGGCACCCTGCTCCTGGCCGCCAGTCTGGAGGCCACCCTGGTTCTTACCACCGGTCTGCAGGCCCTGCTCCTGGCCGCCAGTCTGAAGGCCGTTCTGGTTCTTACCGCCAGTCTGGAGACCCTGCTCCTGGCCACCGTTCTGCAGACCCTGGTCGCCACCGACGTTTTGCAGGCTCTGGTCCTGGCCACCGGTCTGGAAACCGGACTGACGCTCACCAATCTGGCCCTTGTCGTTAACCTGGTCGCCGCCGACCTTGTCGCCCTTGTCCAGCTTGTCGCCGCCAATCTGGTCTCCGCCGTTCAGCTGATCGCCGCCAGCGTTCTGGAGACCCTGGTTGCCGCCAACGTTCTGCAGAGCGTTGTCCTGATCGCCACCGACGTTCTGCAGACCCAGGTTGCCGCCCTCAGTCAGAGAGTGGAAGTTCGGGAACAGTGAGTCGACCTGAACCAGTGGGCCCTCCGGGAAGTTCACGTTGAACTCAGGTACCGGCAGCGGAGCCGGTGCTGGCAAGGAGGAAATCAGTTCGCAGATATTGCACAGGTTATCCATGATGATCCTTTAGAAAAATGAAGTGTAGATAAATGGTGTGGCGCGATGCCCAGAGCTGAAGGTAAAGGGCTTCTCGCCTTCTCCTTTGCGGCCACTGCCGTGCTCACACGAAAACCGTACCGGTGATGAAAAACGGTCACAATATAGAAATTCGACCCACTTCAGCCAGGAAATTGGAAACAGAATAACGGCAAAATTTAACCTGCACTTATGCCCAAACGTCGCATGTCACGGGTCACATTGCTAGCCGTTTGGTCACCCCAAACCAGGCTCGCCTTTTCCAGCAGAAAAGCCTCGGCACCTAATGAACTGCTCCCCATTAGTTGGACTGAGAAATCAGTTACCGACTAGTGGGGAGTAGTTGTCATTGAGAGCACGAAGTTCGCTAAGTGAATATCAGCGCGAGCAGTTGGTTGAACTATTTGAGCAAGGCATGGGTTATACAGCCGCTGCCAATGCCCTTGGTGTCTCCAAGTATGCCGCCCGTATGCTCTGTCGTCGGTTTAAGCTGCATGCAGGCTATGTCTTGTGGAGAAACCGACTAAGCAGCAGTACTCGTTCGAGATCAAGAAGGAAGTTGTCCAACGCCACCTTGCTGGCGAGACAGCGATGGATCTTGCACGTGAATTTGGCCTGTCATCACAGCAGCTGGTCCGCGGGTGGTCGTGGAAATGGCGCAAAGACGGCGATGACGCGTTGAAACCAAAGCCGAAGGGCAGACCCAAAGGATCGGTCACGCCGAAGCCGCTGTCGGAGGAAGACAAGCTGCGTGGCGAAAACGAACGGTTGCGGGCCGAAAATGCCTATCTAAAAAAAATGCGGGACTTGAGGAATCAGGGACGCGCCTGAAAGTCCAGGCGATTGTCATCCTCAAGTCTCACCACCGCTTGGAGTACCTCCTAGAGGCAGCAGGTATCCCACGGTCGACGTTCTTCTACCACCAACAACGACTCAGTAAGCCAGATAACCACGCCGAGCTCAAGCAAGCGATTCGGGAAAGCTTCGAGCGTAACAAGCATCGCTACGGCTACCGACGAGTGCTACTTGACCTACGCAACCAGGGGTGGGTGGTCAACCACAAACTCGTCTACAAACTCATGCGCCAGATGGGGCTTCGAGCCAAGATCCGCCAACGTAGACCTTATGTTTCCTACACCGGGACGATCAGCCGCATTGCCGACAACAAGCTTGACCGCAAATTCACCCCAGATAAGCCAAATACCGTCTTTGTCAGCGACGTCACCGAGTTCAGGGTTGCAGGCCGCAAGGTCTACCTGTCACCGGTGATGGACTTGTTCGACCGTTCAATCGTTGCCCACACCGTGGCTACATCGCCGTCGACAGCGTTGACCACCGATTCTTTGTCCAAGGCGATCGCGGCGTGGGCACCTGAACCCGGGTGGATGATGCACACCGATCAAGGTTTCCAGTACCAGCATGCCTCGTGGCGTGACCTGATCGGCGACAACGGCGGTGTTCAGTCGATGTCGCGTAAAGCCAACTGTTACGACAACGCGGTCATGGAGAACTTCTTCGGCCACGTGAAAACCGAGATGTACCACGGAGAAGTCTTCGACACGGTCGCAGAGTTCAACCAAGTAATCGACGAATACATCCAGTGGTACAACACCGAACGCGTCCAACAACGACTCAAGGGCCTGACCCCGATGCAATATCGGAATCAGACCCTTGAAGCCCTAACCGCCTAGAGTTAAACCAGTCCAACTTTCGGGGACCAGTTCACCTCGGATCCCCGCGGGGCTTTTTCTGCCCCTCACCCTTTCACTTTTGCTTTAGGTAAGGGTAAGTTAACTCCCACTATGACCTCGAACCCAGTTACCCTGAACACTCCGACGAACACTTCCGCCTACCGCGCGGCCTTTTCTGACCACCTACTCTTGGCCGCCCCTTCTGAACCGCACCATCGAATCATCCGCGCCACTGTTTATGACGTCAGCGCCCCGGCAGAAAACCTGCAGAGGATTGTCATCCGCTCCCCCGAGCTAGTCGGCTTTCAGCTTTCCGGCCCGGACGAATTCTTTGGCCTCTTTATGCCGGCTAAGCCCGGCGAGAATCTCCATTTACCCCTCCACGGAGGTGGCGCCAATATCCGCGCAAGCGTTACAGCCATGCCGGAGACCCAACGCCCAAATTTACGTTGGTACACCGTACGCTCACTCGATCCCGAGTGCGGACAGATAACTTTCGACGTGGCGACACATGGCGTCAAAAATCCAAAGGATGAGCACGTCGGACCAGGGCTCGCCTGGGCTCTTGCAACTCGTGTTGGCGACCAGGTAGGCATCTGGACATGCCAGGGCCTCTGGCACCGCGCGCAAAGTTCACAAACACTTATCGCAGACCCATCTGCCGTACCTTCCGTTCGCGCCATTTTGGATTACGCGGATGCGTTTGCCCCGGAACAGTTGCGCGACATACACCTCGTAGTGGTCGCCGAGAACCATGGTGACCTCGAGCCATCCCTCGTCGCCGACTGGGAGAGCAAGCTGGGCAGCCTAGAAGTGCTGTTTAGCGCTACAACGGACTTCAGCACGGCAGTGATGTCCCACCTACAGCAACTGGACCGTGCCGAACACCCCGCAACACAGTCGAAGTACGTCTGGGTCGCGGGTGAAGGACAGCTCTGCAAGGAAGTACGGCGCCACGCAATTCACACCTGGGGCCTCAATAGCGAATCCGTGCAGTGGTGCCCCTATTGGTTCCTAGGCAGGGCACGGCCTTAATTAGCCACAATCCCTCGCGGCACAATAATCGGAGCCATACCGCGGGGATCTTCCCACACCTCGGCATTCAGGCCATATGCCTCGCGCAACACATCCACCGTCAGAGCCTCCTTTGGAGAACCCTCGGCGATCTTTTCCCCTTCCTTCATGACGATCATCTCGTCGCTAAAAGCTCCCGCCAGGCCAAGATCATGAAGTACGGTAATCACCGTCTTGCCCTCTTGAGCGAGCTCCCGCACGATACTTAGAATCTCTATCGCATGTGCCGGATCTAGGTAGGTAGTCGGTTCGTCCAACAGCACAATTGGCGTATCCTGCGCCAACACCATCGCCATCCAGACCCGCTGCCGCTGGCCGCCAGAAAGCTCCGCCACGTCGCGGGCAACAAGATGGTCAACCTTCGTCTTCTTCAGCGCCTCGCGCACTTTTTCTTTATCTTCTGACGCCGTCGCTCCCCCACCCCAGAGCGATCGACGATAAGGGTGCCGTCCGCGCTCCACAAGTTCTCCAACGGTCAATCCCGCCGGACACAGCGGGTGTTGTGGCAAAAGCGCAATTAGTTGGGCGGCTTCGCGCGACCGCAAACTATGCACGTCCTTTTTCTCTACAAGAACCCGTCCTTCGGCGGGAGCAAGCAGCCGAGAAAGCGTCTTGAGCAACGTCGACTTGCCACAACCATTGGGGCCTAAGAGCGTGGTGACCTTCCCGGGCTCTGCAGTGAAAGACACGTCCTTAACAATGCTTGGGCCGTCGTTGTAGCCCACGGTGACGTGATCAACTTGAACGTTCATTGAACCATTCCTTTCAGAGTTCCGCGACGGGCCGCCAACCACACAAGCAACACCAACGCGGGGCCACCGATGATGGCGGTAACCAAACCCACAGGGGATGTAAATGGCAGTGCGCCCGCCACGACGGCGCACGCAGCTAATAGAGCAGCGCCTGCAAAAGTAGAGCACAACGGATGGGGCGTGGGCGTTCCGGCCACCAGCTTGGCCAGCTGAGGAGCCAATAGTGCCACGAATCCAATTGGGCCGACAAAGGAAACCACCACCGCGACAATGCCCGTTGCGGCAATGAGCAAAATAGCGCGCACCCTCGTGACATTTACCCCAAGTGTGGACGCGGTGGCGTCATCATGAGAAAGAAGAGGGACATCGCGCGTAACACAAAGGCCTAAAACTACGAAGGGCAACAGGCCCAACACCATAGGAAACAAAGCTTCCATACGCACAAAGCCGGTAGACCCAGCGAGCCAAGTTTGGGCATCCGTGGCACGAGTTAAGTCAGCCCGGAGCAGGAGATACTGCACTAAAGACTGCGTGAGGAAAGACAGTGCCAGGCCGATGACCACTACGCGCTGCGACGTCCCGAAGCCACCGAGTAGAACGAGCAAACCAACGATCACTAGTGCGCCAAGCAAAGCGAGTGCAGCACGCCACCAGAACGTCGGCACCCCCTCACTCCATGCAGGGCGGGTAACTACGGTGCCCGCCACAACCAAAACCGCCGCGCCGCCGGATACACCGAGAATGTCCGGGCTGGCCAGCGGATTGCGGGCCATGGTCTGAGTCCACGCACCTGCCAGCCCTAGAGCCGCGCCGACCAGAACGGTAGCGATTGCTACAGGCAGGCGGAGATCCCACACCACGTTGATTGCTTGCTGTGTGCCCCCACCGGTGAGAACCTCGATGACTTCCATCGGGCTGAGCTTCACCGCTCCTTGCCCCAGGATTAAGCAGTAACAAAGAGCCGCTATGAGGGCGAACCCTGCCGAAGCCGCCAGGACGCGTCTGCTTCGTGAACGCTTAATACTACGGATAGACGTCATATCGCTCATATCGTCAGCTCCGAGTCATTCGAGGTCGGTGAACTCTTCTTACGTCGCACCGCCAGAATCATCACTGGGGCACCGACAATAGCTAAGACAATGGACATTTCCAGCTCGTTAGGCTGCAGGACGAAGCGGCCCACAATATCGGCTAGCAACACAGCCGCGCCACCAACAATGCCGGTCGGCAGCAAGAGGCGAGTCAGGGACGGGCCGGTAAACGGGCGTAGTAGGTGTGGCACGGCGAAGCCCACGAATGTCACAAGCCCCACAGTGGCTGTCGCCGAGCCGGCGAGGATGATCACCGCTGCGGCAGCCAACAAGCGGGTTCTCGTGGGCGAGCTGCCAAGGGAACGGGCGGAGTCCTCTCCCATCGCAAGTAGATCCAGCGGGCGTGCTGCAAGCGCACCACATAGAGCACCTAGTGCTAGACCTAAAGCAGCTAAGGCCACGTCTTCCATACCCCGCCCAGCTGTAGAGCCAACGGTCCAGCGGCGGAGCCCTTCCAGGGTGTCGGAAGAATAGAGGCTCAGCATATTCGTGGCCGCTTGCAGGGCGAAGGTAACTCCCACGCCCACGAGTACCAGAGTTAGCGGGTTACGCGATACGCGGGAAATCAACAGCACGATTAAGGCAGCGACGGCCGCCCCGACGAGCCCTACAAGTGTCCGCTCCCCGACCGTCGTTGCCCAGCCCAAGGTCAGTGCCGCAGCGACTGCGAAACTTGCTCCAGCGTTCACGCCGATAATGCCGGGATCTGCCAGGGGGTTGCGGGTCCAGCTCTGAGCAATGGCACCCGCCATAGCCAGGGCTGCGCCTGTGATCACAGCCAAGAGGGTGCGCGGAACGCGCAAGTCCCAAATGATGCCGGATTGCGTAGATGGGTGCGGACCATGCATGAGGATGCTGGTCACTTCGCCAATGGAAAGATCTTTGGAACCCAAGTACAGGGAGGCAAGCAGCAGCAAAGCCAAGCCAACGAGTGCGGCCGAAGTAAGCAAACGCCGGGAAAACACCAAAGAATGTCGAGTTCTTGAAACGGACACTTTCAATTAAATTGCGTCAGAGAACTTGTCGACTGCCCAGGGGATGGTCAATGGGTTCGGCATACTCATTGCATTGCCCACGTTTTCGTCCATCCAGCGGACCTTGCCTTCGCGAACAACGTCCAGCTTGCTGAATGTTGGATCCTTCTTCAAGGTATCGGCGGCACCCTGGTAATCAAGGATGAAGAGGTAATCGACGTTGTTGAGGTCGCTGTAGTTCTCAGGTGCGATGTCGCGGTAGAACTCGCCCCCGTTACCTTCGAGCTCCTTCGGGATCTCGAAGCCCAGACTCTTGATAAACTGCCCGCGACCGTCACCGGAGGTGTACAGGCCGATCTTTCCCTGATAAGGCATGACGATAGCCGCACGCTTGCCTTTGAGCTCAGGGTGCTGCTGTTGGAAATCATCGAAGGCCTTCTGCGTTTCTTCGACGAGTTTGTCGCCTTCTTCTTGCTTGTCTACAGCGCCGGCGATCTGGTTGACCTGATCCCGCCAGGGGATCTGCCAGTCCGTGGCACCGTCTGGCTTAACGGTGGTTGGGGCGATGTCATTAAGCGCCTTCTTCGCCTGCGCGTCTACGGCAGAGTTCACCGCAATGATCTTGTCCGGATCAGCGGCGGAGATCTTCTCCAGGATTTCAGCAGTGAATCCGTTGGCAGTACCGTAAACCACTTCAGGCTTGTTGTCACCGAGCTTTTCGGTAGCCCATGGGCCGACGCCAGATGCATCAACATCTCCCTCAGCACCCCAGGGCGCTACGAGGACTGGTTGGATGCCTAGAGCGAGCAAGGTATCGCTGTCTCCCAGGCCAACTGCGGCGATGCGCTCGTCCCCGGTGCCCTCATTTTTTGACGCCGCCGCGTCGTCGCCTCGGGAGCAACCAGACAGAACAAGAGTGGATGCTGCCAAGACAGCGGCGGTCTTCAGCGCCGCTCGACGGGTCAGCGAATTGTTTCGAAACATGTGAAAACCTAACGCGTAAGGAACTCTTTGAAACGCTGTAAAGTACCCGTAGCCCCAAGAGACTGATGGCCTCTTTCGGCTACGGCCAACACAGCAATCGAGCCTATATTACACAGGTAAGGCTAACCACACAACAGGCTACCCTAAATTAGTCCGCTTCCTGCTCGGCCGCTACCGACTCCATCGCCGCCCTGGCCACCGTCGCCACGCTGGCCACCCTAGCCACCCTGGCCACTGTCACCGCCCTGGCCACCCTAGCCACCCTGGCTCTCAATGCCGAGATGCTCGCGCTATTGCAACTCGTGGCACCAACTGTCGGAAAAGTTGCACTTCGAAGGTCGAAATGTCGCTAGAACGGGAATCTGTCAGCACAGGCGCGCCTCCGAATTTTGCGACAATTCCCTGACCTGCAGTTTTGCGGAGCTGCAAATCAGTGTCTTTAACGCATTCCCGTTCTAGCGACATTCACCCCTGCTAGCGCCCCAAATACGGCGCCGTCGGCCACGCATCCCCGGTCTAGCGACATCTGCACATCCTCACGCCGCCAAATAGGGCGCCGGCGCCTCCCGTGACGCAATCCCCCCCCCAGCACTGCGCTCGCACAATCTCACATTCCGCTGGCGCTGCAGCCAAGCGGAAAGCGTGGGCGTCAATAAGAAAAAATAGGCCCCCTACCGCAACAATGTGAACTACTCCCCATTAGTTGGACTGAGAAATCAGTTACCGACTAGTGGGGAGTAGTTGTCATTGAGAGCACGAAGTTCGCTAAGTGCCGAGGCTTAACTTTTTGCGCTTTTAAGTACTGCGCTCAACTACTGGTCAGCGACCAACAGCTCCGCAATCTGGATGGTATTCAGCGCAGCGCCCTTACGCAGATTGTCGCCAGAGACAACCATCACCAGGCCACGCCCCTCCGGAACCGACTGATCGACACGGATACGACCCACCAGGGACTCATCCACACCAGCGGCAGCAAGCGGATTCGGAACGTCGACGACCTTCACGCCCGGCGCGGACTCCAGCAGCTCAGTAGCCTTCTCCACGGACAGAGCATTCTCAAACTCAGTGTGGATCACCAGCGTGTGGCCAGTGAAGACCGGAACACGCACACAGGTACCAGCAACAGCCAGCTCGGGGATAGACAGAATCTTGCGGGACTCATTGCGGAGCTTCTGCTCCTCATCGGTCTCCAGCGAACCATCATCAACAAAGTTGCCGGCCACCGGCAGCGCGTTGAAAGCAATCGGTGCGACGTACGGACCAAAGTCCTCCGCTACCAGAGCCGAACCATCAGTGGTCAGCTTCTCCAGGTTGTCGATGTTCTCGCGCACCTGGCCAGCCAGAGTATTCACGCCAGCAAGGCCCGAACCCGAGACGGCCTGGTAGGAGGACACACGCAGACGCTGCAACCCGGCCTCGTCGTGAAGCGGCTTGAGCACCGGCATCGCGGCCATCGTGGTGCAGTTCGGATTAGCGACAATTCCCTTCGGGATGTCCTGCAAAGCATCCGGGTTGACCTCGGAGACCACCAACGGGACCTCCGGATCCTTACGCCACGCCGACGAGTTATCAACAACAACAGCGCCAGCAGCCGCAAAACGCGGAGCCTGCTCCTTCGACAGCGTGCCGCCAGCGGAGAACACCGCGACATCAATGCCCTTCAGATCCTCGTCAGAAGTAGCCGCGACATCCTCGACAACAATCTTCTCGCCGCGGAACTCCAACTCCTTGCCCGCACTACGAGCAGAAGCGAAAAAACGAACCTTATCGGCCGGGAAATTACGCTCCGCCAGAAGAGTGCGCATCACACGACCAACCTGGCCAGTGGCACCAACAACAGCAATCGTGGTCATGAAAACTCCTTAACGTCCCGTACCAGCGTAAACAACAGCCTCAGTGTCTCCACCGAGATTGAAAGCGTCGTGCAGGGCCTTCACAGACTTGTCGACATCCTGGTCATTAACCAGCACCGAGATACGAATCTCAGAAGTGGAAATCAGATCGATATTCACACCCTCATCAGCGAGCGCCTCACAGAACGTCGCAGTCACACCCGGGTGGGACTTCATGCCAGCACCGACCAAGGAGACCTTGCCCACGTGATCGTCGTAAAGCACGTCCTTCCAGTCGTTGTCAGCCTGCAGCTTCTTCAGCAACGCCATCGCCTTCGGAGCATCCTCGCGCGGGCACGTGAAAGTAATGTCAGTGCGGTTATCCGCGACGGTGGAGACGTTCTGCAGCACCATATCGATGTTGATCTCCGCATCCGCCACCGCACGGAACATCTTCGCCGCCTGGCCCGGATCATCCGGAATGCCCAGCACGGTCACCTTCGCCTCGGAGCGGTCATGCGCCACACCAGTCAGAACTGCTTCTTCCATAGGGATATCCTCCATCGATCCATCAACAAGGGTGCCAAGTTCATTGCTATACGACGAACGCACACGCAACGGGACATTAAACGCGCGGGCGTATTCGACACTTCGCAGCTGCAAAATCTTCGCGCCAACCGCAGCCATCTCCAGCATCTCCTCGAAGGAAATGTTGTCCAAACGCTGCGCGTCCGTCACAATGCGCGGATCCGCGGTGTACACGCCATCCACGTCGGAGTAAATCTCGCAAACGTCTGCCTCCAGAGCTGCCGCGAGGGCAACCGCAGTGGTATCCGAGCCACCACGGCCCAGCGTAGTGACGTCCTTAGTCTCGCGGTTTACACCCTGAAAACCGGCCACCAGGCAGATATGGCCCTCATCGAGAGCCTCACGAACACGGCCCGGAGTGACCTCGACGATGCGGGCGTTACCGTGGCGCTCCGTGGTAATCACGCCAGCCTGCGAACCGGTAAAAGAACGGGCCGAGGCGCCGAGGCTTGCGATTGCCATAGCGACCAGCGCATTGGAAATACGCTCACCGGCGGTCAGGAGCATATCCATCTCGCGTCCCGGCGGGACCGGGTTGACCTGCTCAGCGAGGTCCAGAAGCTCATCGGTGGTGTCGCCCATTGCCGAGCAGACAACCACGACGTCATTGCCCTGCTTTTTGGTTTCCACAATTCGTTCTGCAACACGACGAATGCGTTCGGCGCTCTCCAGGGATGAACCACCGTACTTCTGCACAACCAGTGCCATGGTCGGCAACCTCCAAAAACTAGGCAACTATATGCACGTAACTATTATTGACTCAATTTACTTGAGTCGCATTCGTAATTACATAGTGGGTTACCAAAACGTAGCTTGCGGGGGTTGTGTGGAGGGTTTGGAATGGGTTGCGTAGGGGTTGCGGGGTATCGTGGCTGGTTTTCGAGTGTGGGTTGGGTGTTTGGGGTATTTGGGGTGTGGATTGGGCGCGACTGCGCGGCGAGGGTGTGACGGCTGGGGTGTTTGGGGTGTTTGGGGTGTCGGTTGGGTGTGGATTGGGTGTGAATCGGGCGCGGCTGCGGGCTGCCAGCGGGCTGCAAATGTGAAACTGATTAGGTTTATGACAAAAATAAGCCCTGAAACTTGTCAAAACTGACATAAACTAGGTCAGTAACTCTCGGTACTGCGCCAGGAACTCCCGGGCTCAGTCAGCTCCACTCCGGGCTCCCCGGCCCGGGCTCAGTCAGCTCCACTCCGGGCTCAGTCAGTGTCACTCCCGAACTCCCGGTATCCGTCAGCATCTTGGCCGGGCCAGCTAATCCGCCAGCTACTCCCCGCGGCGCTGCGGGCACCAAACACTGCCCCGCCCAACCCCTGCGAAGTGGACATGACAAGTGTTGCATGCCTAGCATTTCCTACGTGAACAATGACCTTCTCGCTGCGATACTGGCACTGCTGTCCGCGCTCAGCATCGCGTGGGGAACCGTCATCCGCCACAACCTCTCCGGAACACTGGAAGAGGGCACCAGCACACTTCGCGGAGTGGCGAAGACCCTGAAGCTGCCACGCTGGTGGCTAGGCTCGACTTTGGCGATTGCCGGGTATGTATTTCAGGTCGCAGCGTTGGCATTTGGCACGTTGCTCCTGGTACAGCCGTTGTTGGTTATGAAGCTGATGCTCACGCTCCCGCTGGCGGCGAAGGTCAATGGTCGGCGGATTTCGCGGTCAGAGATGATTTGGTCCGTGGCGCTTACTTTTGCGGTGGCGACGCTGGTGTTGCTCGGCAAGCCGACTGCCGGCTCCACCGATATCCCCACCTACCTGTGGGGATGGGCTCTCGCCGCCGGTGGCGTGGTCACCTGCGGACTGTACGCCGCTGCAGTTCAGTGGCCCAATACCGGCACGGGTAGCGGCTCCAACACGAGTGACAGCCCAGCCATCGCAGACCGCTCCAGCACCGACAACAGCACAGGTAGCACCTCAGACACGAAACAGCGCGGAGTGCTACGCCAGAACCCGAAGGCCCTGCTGCTCGGCACGGCAACCGGCTGGCTGTACGGCTTCGTCGCGCTGCTGTCTAAGTCGGTGGTCGATACCTATGTCAACGGCGGACTCGTCCAGCTCCTGCTCTCCTGGGAACTCTGGCTGCTGGTGGCACTGGCGGTTATTGGCGTCGGCCTGCAGCAGGCGGCTTTTAACGCGGGACCGTTGCAGGCTTCGCTACCAGCTATGACCGTCGTGGAGCCGATTGTTGCCTTCAGCTTGGGATACATCGTTCTTGGTGAACGCTTCCAGGCAGTTGGTGTGCAGTGGGTGGCGCTGTTTATCGCACTGGCGACCATGATTTCTGCCACTATTGCCCTGGCGGCTCGGCCGGCAGAGGCGACCTCCACAAGCGCCACAAGCGCCCCAAGCACCGAAAACACCGCAGACACCGCGACCACCGACGCCCCAAGCATCGCAAACACCGCAGACACCGACACCACAAGCACCGCAAACACCACCACAGATTCCACCGATGCCACAGCACGGTGAGTAGAGTTCAGCTCTCCCGGGTTGCATGACCTAAATTGGTATGTGCACTTATTAAGTCGTTAGCGATTTGTCGGCCTGGCTATCCCTGCCCGGGAACTGTCCCTGGTGAGAAAGACCCGTGGCCGCTATGCACAAGGTCACCAAAGGTAGGACTCGATGGGGCGTCATTCCCATTCCAAGCGGGCAACTTCCAAGCGGGCATCTAAACCGACATCTAAGCGGAAGTCCGAACGCGCAAACGATACTAACGCCAGCGCCGCATCCAAAACCCAAGCAAAGCCCCAAAAAGGCAAGAAGCTCAACTCGAACACCATCATCGCCCTGCTGTTGATCATTGGTGGTTTGGGAGTGCTGCTGTACCCGGTTGTCGCAACGCAGTGGAACAACTTCCTGCAGGCCCGCGCCGCAGATGAATACTCCAAGCTGGAGAAATCCGCTCCTCCTGAGGTCTTGGACACCGCCTGGAATGAGGCCCACGAGTACAACGCCAGCCTCGGCGAGGTCAATCCCGGCGACGCCTGGACCACCTCCGATGACGAGTCTTCCCCGGAGTACCAGCGCTACCGCCACTACCTCGACGTGCTTGGCGAGACCGACGCGCTCGGCCGCATCGTCATCCCGTCCATCAACTCTGACCTGCCCATTTTCCACGGCACGTCGGAAAAGTCGCTCTCGCGCGGTGTCGGTCACCTCTACGGCACCGACTTCCCGGTCGGCGGAGTGGGCGAGGGTGAAGGTCGTCACGCGTCGCTGTCGGCGCATACGGGTCTGCAAAATGCGACGCTGTGGGACAACCTCGACAAGGTCAAGAAGGGCGACGCGTTCTACATCGCAGTCGCGGGTCACAAGTTGAAGTATGAGGTCCACGACGTAGCCGTCGTAAAGCCGGATGAAACCGATGCTTTACGACGCGTCCCCGGAGAAGACCTGATCACCCTGATTACGTGCACGCCTTACGGCATTAACACGCACCGACTGCTGGTGACGGGGCATCAGGTGCCGATGGATCCTGACGAGGAGTCCGTGTTCGACGGCAGCGGTTCGCAGTGGCAGTGGTGGATGTGGGCCATCCTGGCAGCAGCGGCGGTGATCATTGCGCTGCTGATTTGGTGGCTGCGGAAGCTCTCGCGCGACGGCAAGGGCGAGCCGGAAGCCGAGCGCGAGAGCGACGAGACAGAGAATGACGAGGCGGAGGATTAGGCCCCCTTACGAAGTCGCCATCACCTTCGTCTCCTCGATTGCGTTCTTGATCTCGTTGATTCCCTTTTCAAAGATGCGCTGAAGGCCCAGCGCCAGAATCAGCGACGGGATGATGAACAGCGCCAACATGAACATCAGCTTCCAGTAGTCTGCCTCATAGATACCGGCGATGGAGCTGCGGAACATATCGATCGCGTAGGTACCCGGCAGCCAAGGGCTAATGTTCTGGACCCACTGTGGCACCAGCGGCAGCGGATACGCGCCACCTGCGGCCGAGACCTGCATCACCAGCAACAGCACGCAGATGGCCTTGCCGGCGTTGTCGAAGGTGAAGACGAACGAGAAGACGATCATCATAAACACCAGCGAAATCACCCAGCCGGCCAGCAGCATCAGGAATCGGTGCGCGGGCTCGATGCCCACGTACACCTGGAGTCCCAACACCATCAGTGTGGACTGAACCAGGCCCACGCTGGCGAAGGTGGCGAACCGGCCGAAGTACTTCTCGACGCGGGTGTAGTCATCGGCCTGCGCAGCGTTGATTTGTGCGTCACTGGTCGGCTCGTCGATTTCATCGCTGGCTGCATCGCCCTGCGCATCATCGACTGCATCGCTGACCACATTCTCGGCCTCATCATCGCCGACCTTCTGACCGCCGCGGCTACGGACCGTGGTGCGGATCAGCACCGACGACAGCAGCGCACCGATCCACAGCGCGAGGGTCGCATAGAACGGCGCCATACCCGCACCGAAGCTCTGGACTGGGAAGACGGGGTCTTCCTCGACCTGCACCGGCGCGGCCAACTGCGCTGCCAGGGCACTTGGGTCATCACCGACGGCCTCAGCAATTCGCGAGAGGTCCCCGGTGTCCTTCGCCTCTTCCAGCGCGTTGTGAATCTCGTCGAAGCGAGCGGCCAGATCATCAAAACGGTTGCTCAGACCCATCGTGGCGGCGCTGGTCTTACGCAGCGTGTCCACCGGCGAGCCGGAAATCGTACCGCGGATGCCGCGAATGTCCTCGCCAATGACCTCGATGTCGTTGCTCAGACGCGACACCGGCTCCGACAGCGCGTCGATCTGCGGGCGCAGGTTCTGCTCGTAGGAGTTTTTGGCATTTTCCACAGCGGCAATCGCAGCCGTGAAAGCGTCCTTCGCCTGGCTTATCGACGATCCCGTATCCCGGCCACCACGCAAATCCGCTGCCACGGCGGAGAAACTCTCCTGCAGCCCACGGGTGCGAGCAATCGAGGTGTTCAGATCGGAAATCGCGCGGTCATAGCCCGGCTTAGCGACACCCGGAACCACTGCCCCAACGGTGTCCTCCAGGCGGTCGCGCATCGCAGTCAGGCCATCGGCCTGCTGGCCGAATTTGGCCGCCATCGCGTCAAAGGTATCTGCGGTCGCGCCGCTGGTGGCCTGGGTGCCGTCGACAAGCTCGTTGACGCGGTCGCGCACGCCTTCGTAGCTCGACTGCGTTGCGTCGAGCGCCGTGCTAACCGAGTCGCGAACATTGCCGACCGCGGCTTCCAGATCGCCTGCGACGTTGCCGTCACCCGAACCATTGCGCAGAATGTCCATCCGCGCACCAGCGTTTTCCAAAATGGAATCCGCGGTCTCCACCAGCGGCACGGTGGTCTCCACCAGCGTGGACAGCGAACGAGCAGTCTGCGCACCGGAGCGCAGCCGCGCGGCGGTGTCATCAACGCGGTTTTGCACGCGCGTCAGTGCCTGCTTGGAGTCGGAGGTGTTTAGATACTCATCCAGCGAGGTGATCACGCCCAGCCCAACACTGGCGACGACCTGCGTGAAGTTCTTGTCAATCTCCTGAATAACGCCACTCGCGCCCTTACTCGTAATGATTGACGAAAGCGCGTTCTTCTTCTCATTCGTATAGAGCGTCAGCTTAGGCGCCTTGGTGCCCCGGACGTAGAAGGTCATCAGTTCAGTACTGAAGTTCTCCGGAAGCACGATTGCCGCGTAGTAGTCACCGGACTTAGTGCCGTCGATGGCGTCCTCAGAATCCGTAATCTGCCAGTCAATTTCGTGGTTACGGCTCAGCTTCGACAGCACCTCATTGCCCAAGTTGACGTCAATCGCACCGATATCCGTGCGATGACCACGGTCATTACTGGCGACCGCAATCTTCAGCTTTTCGGTGTTCTCAAACGGCTCCCAGCTGGCCAGCACATTAAAGCAGGTGAACAGCAGCGGAATCAGCACCAGACCGAAAACCATGATGCCGGTCATCGTGTTCTGGCGGATCACCCGAAAGTCATTCCGCACAATTTCAAGAACGTTTCTCATTAGGCTTCACCTTCTGAGGAAGTCTTCACGCTTGCCGACGACACCTTCGCCTGTGGCTCAACCGAATCACCAGCATTTTCCAGCGAGTACGCATGCGGATGGGAAGTTTGGTGCTCCATGTAGGCGCGCAGCTCCTCCTCCGACAGCTCGCTGAGCTCCTGGGCGTGAATCACAGACTGCTTGACGTACTCGCGCACCGCGATGTAGGCGAGGCAGAGCAGCACAAACAGGCAAGCCAGACCGAAGAACAGGGCCTTCTGATCCGGGTAGTTACGGGCCAAAATACCCAGCACCACCAGGGCGGCCACGGCGATGCCAATGGCCATGCGCATGAACAGCGTGTAGCTGCCACGCAGATTCTCCATCCGCTCGTCGACTCGCGATTGGTACTCCTCGCGGTTACGCAGCGCAAAGACGAGGTCACTGAGCTTGTATCCGCTACCGACCAGGTGGACTTCTTCGTTGTTGACCAGTCCGCCCTCTTCAAGCTGGTGGTTAACCAAGACATTGACCGAGGACAGGCTGCGGCGCAGCCAGTAACCGACCACGTAGGCGACCACTGCCATGGCCATCAAGGTGAGCATGTTCTTCAAGTAGTAATTCGAGTAGAAACCACCAATGGTCTCGCGGAGAGCATCAATGCCGTAGGTCAACGGCAAGAACGGATTCAGCGCCTGGAAGAAGTCCGGGGTCATCTCAATTGGATAGAGACCGGCGGCGCCAGGAATCTGAATAAACGCGAGCACTACGGCAATACCACGTCCCACGTGGCCAAACGCCGCCACCAAACTGTAAATAATGGCGAGATAACACAACTCCACCACGACACAGGTGAGGACGAACGCAACCGCGCTGACATGCTGCACACCAATGACGATGTCACCGATAGAGACAATCAGCGCCTGGAAAGTAGCGATGATGCCCAGCAGCAATGTGCGGCCCATGTACGCCTGGCCCACCGTGATTTCCTTGAAACCTTCCGCGTCGACTTCCACGCGGAAAATCACAATCAGAATGAACGCACCAATCCACAACGACAGGTTGGTAAACAGCGCCGCCATACCCGAGCCGTAGTGATCCACCGGGAACACGGCCTCCGTCTTAACCTCAGCCGGATCGCTCAGGAACTGCGAGATACCCTCAGGATCAAGGTCATTGACCATGTTCATGGCTTCGCGCTCTTCGGTGGTGCCCAGGGTAAGGACATCGAGACGCGCAGTTTCCAGGCCATCGCGTACACCATCAAGGTCGGCCTTAAAGCTCTCGAGGACCTGATTCGCAGCGGAAAGCTGCCCACTCGTAGCGTCGAGAAGCGCGGACGTTTCCTTGACGGTGTCCTTTTGCGCGCCCAGCGCCGCCGCGTACGAACCCACGCGCGCGTTGAGCTGATTAAGCGCCTTGCTCAACTGCGGGAGTGCGTCCTGGGACGCCTGACGAATCTGATCCGAGGCGGCCTTGCCGTCCTTAGTGGCCTGCGCCAATGCCTCGCTGGTGGCGTTGAGGGAGTCAAGAGTTCCCTGCGCCGAGCCGGAGACGTTCTTCAGGCCCTCCACCAGCTCTTTATTGGTGGCGTTGCTCTCGTCGAGCGCATCGATGGTGCGCTGGATTGCCTGCTTATCCGGGCCATTGAGCGGGTTGGCCTCCAGCAGGGAATTCAGCCCACCAATGACCTGATCCGCCTGGTTGACGATGTCCTCCGCCGCAGCCGTCGCAGAATCCGAACGGGAAATTGCGCCCTGCAGATTGCCAGTCATCGCGCCAATCGCGGCGTTGGCGTTACCGGTGCCCTCCACCAGAGCGGTGCTGCCCTGCAAGTAGGCGTCGTTGAGATCCGCGGAGAAATTCAGGACCTCGTTGTTGAGCTCACCAGTAATCGCCTGCACCTGCGTCAACGCATCCTGGGCGTCATCGAGGGCCGTGTCCACGCTGCCGAGAGTCTTCTTGATCTGCGCAATCGTCGGCTGCAGATTGCCAATCTGCTCCTGGATAGCACCGACTTCATCGCGGCTATTGGCAACCGCATCGGCGACATCCTGGAAAGCGTCAGCGGAATTGAGACGAGCCGCATCGAACCGGCCCTGCAGCAGGCCGCCAGCTTCCTTAACCTCCTCGGTGACCGCCTTCGCAATCTCCTTATTAAAGGAAGCGGAAATCTGACCATCAATACCGGACGCGCCCTGCGCCGTGATGTGCGGCGAGATCGCGTTGATCTTCTGGTTAGCGCGGTATTTCAGCTTTGCTGGATGCCCCTGCCCTTGAATCAGGTCAACCATTTCCTGCGAGAAATTCGGCGGAATGGTGATTTCGGCATAGACCCTGCCGCGCTTTAGGTCCCGGTCTGCCTTCTCGGCATCGGGGAACTGCCAGCCCAGTTCATGATTTTGTTTTAGTTGTTTGACCACCTGGTTACCGATATTGAGGCTTCCGGTAACCGAGGAACTCGCGCCCTTGTCCTCATTCACAATTGCCACACCGATGTTCTCGGTGTGCTCGTACGGATCCCAGAAGCCCGGGATGTTGAACCAGGAGTACAAGGCAGGGGTGATCATCACGCCGATGATGATTACCCACACTCTTGGGCTATTGCGGAGACGGCGCAAGTCTCGCTTCAGAATAGACCAGCTAGTTTGCACCTTAAGGACGCTATCATCTTTACCCCGCTAAATACATTGGTCCTAGCTTTAGAACTATCGATGGGCGGGGTGGGTGGCGTGTGGATGGCTGAGCATATTTCCCCCACTAAAACCCCCGAATGATGAAATTCATATAACCATCGGGGTAAGGTACATCACATGCAACGCGGACTACTGCTTCTATGCCGCGGCGGGGCTTGGGTTTAAGGCCGGCTCCCCGTCGCGGGGTAAGTTGTGCCGGCCTACAAGAAAAGTCCGAATTAGAAAGGCCCACAACATGTCTCCTTCCGACGCTTTTATTTCCGCTCCTTCTGTAATCTCCACTCCTGCTGGCGAGATTCCGGAAGGACAGCCTGCTTGGAATAAGCAGCGCAACTCACAGATGGCAACCAACCGCTACCTGCCTTACGACCAGGAAGTTCAGGACTTCCAGCTGAAGGACCGCACCTGGCCGGACAAGCGCATTACTAAGGCACCGGTTTGGTGTGCCGTCGACCTGCGCGATGGCAACCAGGCGCTGATTGATCCGATGAGCCCGGAGCGCAAGCGCCGCATGTTCGAGCTGCTGGTCCAGATGGGATACAAGGAAATTGAGGTCGGATTCCCGTCCGCTTCCCAAACCGATTACAACTTCGTGCGCGAGATCATTGAGAAGAACATGATCCCGGACGATGTCACCATCCAGGTTCTGGTTCAGGCTCGCGAGCACCTGATTCGCCGCACCTTCGAGGCATGTGCCGGCGCAAAGAACGTCATCGTTCACTTCTACAACTCCACCTCGATCCTGCAGCGCGATGTTGTGTTCCGTAAGGACAAGGACGCAATCAAGAAGATTGCCACCGACGCCGCAGAGCTGATTAAGACCATCGCGAAGGACTACCCGGACACCAACTGGCGTTGGGAGTACTCGCCGGAGTCCTACACCGGCACCGAGGTTGAGTACGCCAAGGAAGTTGTCGACGCCGTGGTTGATGTCATCGACCCGACGCCGGAGAACCCAATCATCATCAACCTGCCGTCGACCGTGGAGATGATCACTCCGAACGTCTACGCAGACTCCATCGAGTGGATGCACCGCAACCTCAACCGCCGCGACTCCATCATCCTGTCGCTGCACCCGCACAACGACCGCGGTACCGGCATCGCCACCGCCGAGCTGGGCTACATGGCCGGCGCCGACCGCATCGAGGGCTGCCTCTTCGGCAACGGCGAGCGCACCGGTAACGTCTGCCTGGTCACCCTGGGCCTGAACATGCTGACCCAGGGAGTCGACCCGCAAATCGACTTTTCCGACATCGATATGATCCGCCGCACCGTCGAGTACTGCAACCAGCTGCGCGTTCCGGAGCGCCACCCGTACGGCGGCGACCTGGTCTTCACCGCTTTCTCCGGTTCCCACCAGGACGCCGTGAACAAGGGCCTCGACGCAATGGCAGACAAGGTCCGCCCGGGCGCTGCCGTCAAGGAGCTTTCCGACGAGGACCTGCGCGCGGTGACCTGGGAAGTTCCTTACCTGCCTATCGACCCGAAGGACGTCGGTCGTTCTTACGAGGCCGTTATTCGCGTGAACTCCCAGTCCGGCAAGGGCGGCGTGGCCTACATCATGAAGACGGACCACGGCATGAACCTGCCGCGCTCCATGCAGGTCGAGTTCTCGTCCGTTGTGCAGGCAGTCACCGATGCCGAGGGCGGCGAGGTCAACTCCAAGGCGATTTGGGACATCTTCGCAGGTGAGTACCTGGACCGCGAGGTTCCGCTCGAGCAGATTGCCCTGACTGTCGATGCCCCTCAGAACGAGTCGGACGCCACCAAGATCAAGGCTCACATCGTCTACGAGGGCAAGGAGCAGACCGTCGAGGGTGTCGGCAACGGCCCGCTGGCCGCTTACGCCAACGCCCTGGAGAAGCTCGGCATCAACGTCGAGGTTCAGGAATACGTCCAGCACGCTCGCACCGCAGGTGACGACGCCGAGGCTGCGGCCTACGTCCTCGCAGATGTCAACGGCACCAAGGTCTGGGGCTCCGGCATCGCTGGTTCCATCACCTACGCATCGCTGAAGGCAGTCACCAGCGCGGTCAACCGCGCACTGGCTTAAATTCCACATAGTTACTGACTAGGTTTATGACACTTTCGTGGCAAAATTTGTGCTCAAAGTGTCATAAACCTAGTCAGTTTCTTTTTGGGGCAAACTATCCAGCGGTCCCTCGGCCCCGCTACCCAATTACCCAACTACCCAATCAACGGGCCGGCATTGCGCACATCCGCACGGAAAGTCACCCCACCTGCGGCTACCACGCGTTCGCGCTCGATGAGGATTGAACGGAGCGTCGATAAGCGAACTGCGTGCAATTCCACCTCTTTCCACACCACCCGCGCGACATCCAGCCCCGTTGCGCGCAGCGAACGCTCGCGGTAAGTCTCCCGCGTGAGGAGCTCGGACTGAGCCGCGGGCGTCGGCGCGACCTCGCTCGCCGAATACTTGATGTGGCCATCGAACTCCACGACAAGCAGCAGGTCAGGGATATAAAAATCCACGCGGGCGAGAAAGTGCGGCGGATCGTGGCTGGTGCCGCGCGACCAAATTTCGGCTTGCTCGTGGAATTTCAGGCCGAGTTCGAGAAGAGCGGCTTTAGTCAGCGCCTCACCGGGCGTTTCACAACGACCATGACAGACCGCGAGCGCACGGTGAAACAGCTCTTGGCCCCGCACGCTGGGATAATGCACCGGGAGCTCCTCAAGCTGATCGCGCGTGGCGCCATGCCGCAGCGCACCTTCGACAGCCAACACCGCCGCCCGCCACGACACGGACTCCGGCCCCTTCTGCCTGAACCGGACGCGACACTCATCAAAGGCCGCACGCGCGAGCACCGCGATCCGCCGGTCCGCGAGCCCCTGCGTGTGATCCAGATGGATCTCCGAGCGCAGGCGCATGCAATAGTCGATGCCGTGGAACTCCTGACTCCCGCCCACGACCACAATCTTCGCATCGCGCACCAGCACCCACGAACCGTGCAAGGCCAGCGCTGCAGCTCCCGAAATAACGCCTGACGACGTCTCGGAGACCACCGCCAAAGCAGTAATAGCCAGGCGTTTCTCGCGGTGGAGCCCCTCCCAGGCGTGCGCGACTACATAGTGACCTCGGCAAAGCCGCTCCAGATAACCGGCCCGCGCTTGCCTTGCGACCTCGCGGTATCCATTCCCCGGCTGGTCATCTGGCCTAATGATTCCAAACTGGTCCGCCACCAGTTGCTTGCGTTTCTTGTTGACCATTTCTCCCCCGCCCCGTGGTTGTTGTCCTGTGGCTGTTGCCCCGTGGTAGTTATTTCGTCCCTATTTTTGTGGCACTGTTTTGTGGCTCTATTTCGTGGCGCTATTTGTGGCCTTGGCTTGTGGCACTGTTTTGTGGCCCCTATTTAATAAGGCGCGGAAATTGCCCTCGCGGTTCCATTCCTTTTCGGCTGAGCACCCAGTCGGGGGAAAACTTTTGGGGCTTGCGTGGTTTTTGTAGTTTGCGTGGTTTACGGGACCCGTATGACCGTGCCCCACGGTCCTACTGAGCTTGAGGCCGAGCTAGTGCCCAAATTACTGACTAGGTTTATGACACTTTCGTGGCAAATTTTGTGCTCAAAGTGTCATAAACCTAGTCACTTTCTCCGCGGGTGAGCGCACCCGCTAGTCTTGAGGCATGACTGAATCGGCGCGCGAGGAGCGCAAAGCGACTGGGACCTCTTCTCAGACGAAGAGGCGGCGGCGGAATCGTCGCCGTTCTCAACGCGCGTCGGCAGCGGGCGCGAAAACACCACCAACTGCACCGGCTTCCACCACAACGGACGCAGCCACGACCAACGCAGCTACGCCGGCCTCAACCACCACCGACGCGGCCACGACCAGCGCGGCTATTACCGGCGCAATCGCAACCGGCGCGAGTACCGCTGGCACACCGGCCACAGCCACACCCACACCGGCCACAGCCGAGACCGCCGCAACAAAGGCCGCTGACGAGCACAAGCAGTTCTCGTCGGCGGAGGAAGCTCCTTACGCAATCGTGTCCATCCAGGCCACGGGCATCCACCCCAAGACGTCTCGGCTGGTCAGTCTGGGAGTATCCACCGCCGACAGCAGCGGCAACATCGTGGACACCTGGCATGTCGTCATCAATCCCACCGAAGATCCCGGCCCGACACACCTCCACGGCCTCGAGCCCGCGGACTTCGAGGGGGCTCCGAAATTCGGGGTGATCCAGGCCAAGCTCGCGCACGCGCTCGATGGACGCACGTTGGTTGCTCATAATGCGCCGCTGGTCTGGGGTTTTATAGTTGCCGAGGCCAAGAGGGCCCGTCGTCAAGCGAATCGTGAGCGGTCCGCGCGGAATAAGCGGGGGCGTCGTCGTACGCGCACTCGCGTCGCGCGGATTCCGGCGCCCGCACGGATTGCCGATACGTTGGAAACGGCGCGTCGCCAGGGCAAACGGCTTGACGACGCACGCCTGCGCGCCGTCGCGCGCGCCTATGGCCTCGATGTGCCTTCGCCCGAGGCATCGATTGCTGGCATCTCGGTGCCGGAGCGAGTGCGGACGTTGGATGACGTCACCACCACGCTTGCGCTGTTCCGCGCACAGGGCGGGCTCGATGCGGGCGCAACCCTGAACATGTACACGCCCGACCAGCTGCGCGAAGACATTGTGGGTCTGCAGCGCTCGGCAGTGCGTGTCGACGCGATGGAGGCACCGCGCCCCGTGGAGAACCCCGGCCGCTATACACCGGGGCGGAAGCTCGCGGAGGGCATGGAGTTCGTCGTGGCACCAGAGGTGTCGGTGGACCCAGATGAGCTGATTGCGGCGGGCGTGCGGGCTGGGCTGGCCTACTCGGAGAAGGTCACGCGAGAGTCATCGGTGCTGGTGTGTAACCGACCTGCGGATGTGACACCGGATCAACTGACGGGCAAGGCCATGCATGCCCACCGGAAGGACATTCCGATCGTTTCCGATGAGGCATTCTTGCGACTGGTCGGAGAGATGTCGCCGGCCGCTGTGAAGGACGAGGCTAACGGCTGACTCGGTGGCTGCTCATTGGGTAATTGCAGTGGCACTGGGGCAACGGGCCTGCCGGATAGTCATCTTGTGGAGTCTAGTTTGCAGGCGTTAAGCCCCAGGACCGCGCTGATTCTGTGACGGTTGGAAGCGACAACCTTATAGATAAAGCTCCACAGTTTTGTCAGTGGCGGGAAGAGCAGGAATGTGCCCGCACATCGGAATAGTGCCTTGGTGCCGCCCTCACGCAAGGCGATACCTATCGCCTCGTGGCCGTACCGAAATTCTCGGCCGCTCTTAGCACCAGGTTCACCGACTGCTGCTTCGGCTGGGATTGTGGCGACCGCCGGGGTTGGAAGCATGGCGACCGCCTCAGCTGAGATGTGTTGACGAACTTCCTCTGGCAAGGACTGGTCTTCGGGACTAGCACCAATCATGCGGACACCACTGAGTTTGGCCAGAAGGGTCACGCTTGCCTCGCAGAACCCACAATCGCGGTCGTAGTAGAAAGTGATGTCAGGGTTCATCATTTTTCGGCGGCCTTTTTATACAGACTCTTGCCATTAAGTTTGGTGTGCTCAAAATTGACTAGGACATCAAATTTCTGGAGGTCTTCCCAAATTTCCTTGGCTTGCCCGCGCGACCCAATAGAGCCCGACTTCACGCATTGCAGTAGCACGTGCTCGGTATTGAAAATGTATCCAGCTTCTTGCTTCCGCGCTAGCTCACAGGCATCACCATCATCCATGATGAGCGCAGTGGCTACGCCCTTACCCTGATCTTTCGCATAAAGACAATGGGCGATAGCGATGTACTCTCCCAGGTGTTTAGCTTTGCCCCCTTGAAAGGTATAGCCAGGACCAGAATAGAGGCGAACATAGGGATAAAGTTTTTTGTGGTCATCGTCGAGAACTTCGACATTCGGGTGCCCCAGAAACCAATCCCAGTGTCTCTTTCCGCAGTTGAAGCGCCGTTTATCCAATTTGCGTTCGACTTCATTTTTGACTGCTCCTGGAATGCTGATGGTCATCTTGCCTGCGAAGTCGAGCAAATACTGGTGATTCTTCGAACATACGAAATTAAGAAGTACGCTTGTATCAGCTATTAGGAGGTAACCAGCCATCGTTTATTGGGCGCTTTCTAAACTATCGGGACCATCGCCGAAGAAAGCGTCTAGTTCCGCGAAGGGATCTGCTTCCGTGTCAGCCGCATCCTGATTCTGCACATTCGCATCATGCCTCAATGGCGGTAACTGTGACTGCGATGCACTTATCAGCTCCTTCACCTCATCGACACTGCTCATTTCAGCAAAAGCAATGCTGGGAAGGTCGACTATCCCCTGTTCGTAAGCGCGATATACGTCTTTCACCAACCGCGCTGATGGTTGCACTAGTTCGGAGACCTTTACCGCGCGGTCATAGTCAGCTTTCCAGCCATACCGGGCAGCCAGCGTGGGAGCTGATACACCTTTCAGTTCTTCCGATTGCCCTTCGCTAATGAGGTCTGCGCGCCTCATCTGAATAAGTGCGACTCGCGGCGAAATTTGATACTTGCGAACGACATGGGACAACGCAGCAAGGACGTCACCTCCACCGATAAGCTCGCGGAGGTTCTGGTCTGTTTTCAACCCATCAGTTGGGCAGAGCACATTACGAGCGAAGGCATCAGCACGAACTTCCTGATAATCACGCTTGCCACAGGCGTATATTCCAGGCTCAGAGTGCTCATCATCTGCAACGATTTTCGAGGACTCGAAATCATTGGAAACAAAATGCCCAATTTCATGCGCAACGGTAAACCGCTGACGGTAAGGAACGGATGACTTCGCAATTCCAATGACTGTCGCTCCCGTCACGGGGTCACGCAAAGCAAGTGCATCAACATTGGCTGGTAAATCCAGAATCATAAAATCTGCATTAACCAACTGCATAAAGCCAGCGATGTCGGCGATTGGATCATTTCCTAGGGTGTGCTTCTTGCGGAACTCTATAGCAAGGTCGAGCCCCTCCTTGCTCGCACTGCACATGGGGAACCCTCCTTAATTTTGAGTTAGCAGCACTCGAAGCTGCAGGTAAGGCAAAAGCATCTCCCGCGCTCCCTTAACACTCGCGCCATCCTGTGAAGTGCGGGCCACGGCCTGCACACGCTGGCTGACCGGGTTTTCCTCCACAAGTTCATCCAACGGCACGCCAAGAGCCCACGCAAGCGCCATAACCTGCTCAAGTGAGTAAGTCGCCTTGCCATTTTCCAGGCGACTGACTGCAGATTGCGACACCACACCATCGGTGGCGTCAGCCAAATCACGTGTGGTCATGCCACGATTTGTGCGCAACTGATGCAAGCGCGCGCCGAAGAAGTTGCTTTCTGTATTAGCCATACCTCTTCCCCCTTATCTGCTAGTGGACAGTATAGGGCAACACATGAATCAAAACAATAATTCTTTGATTCAGTGCTTGAATTCGATTCCTCAAATACGCTTTCTCACCTCGGTAATCTCCTTCCTCTCTTCCGCCGCATGACCGCCTAATCCCCGAAGATCAACATGATCGCAATCACCTCAAAGTTCAGATTTCAAGGCTCCGCAGGGAGACCTCCCACAAATCCCATCAGGCCTCACAGGCCTGCTTCTTAGGCCTAGCCCTTTCGTGCGCGTAATATTTACACACATGACAAATGGCACCTCTCCGCAATCGCATTCCGCTGATAGCGCGGATGCCAGCCCGCACGGTACTGCTTCGAGTGGCTCCCGCGACTCGAATAGTTCTCGTGGCCTGCGCGACACCGGCGCCCGCCTGCGCGCCGGCCTCGCCACATCCGCCGCTCACGCCGCCACCTGGGCCTCCCGGAAGTCCGGTCGCGGCGCGGGTGGCATGATTGGTGGCCTGATTGCGCAGAAGATTGACCCGCGCATTCTGGCTTCCCTCGGCAAGGGACGCCCGGCCGCGATCATCACTGGCACCAACGGCAAGTCCACCACCACCCGTATGTTCGCGGCCGCCATGCGCGCCGCTGGCCACAACGTGGCCACCAACGAGGGCGGCGACAACATGGACGCGGGTATTATCTCCGCGCTGCTCGCCACTCCCGATGCGGACAGCCTGGTCCTGGAGGTCGATGAGCTGCACGTCCCGCACATCGCAGAGGACCTGAAACCGCAGGTCCTGGTGCTGCTGAACCTTTCCCGCGACCAGCTCGACCGCGTCGGCGAGATCAACAAGATTGAGGCCACACTCCGCGCTGCGGTGGACGCTAACCCGCAGGCGACGGTCATCGCCAACTGCGACGACCCACTCATCGCGTCGGCTGCGTGGGATGCCAAGAAGGTTATTTGGGTCTCCGCGGGCGGTGGCTGGACCAACGATGCCACCTCTTCCCCGCGCACCGGCGGCCCCATCATCCAGGACGGCCACAACTGGTACGCCGTGAAGCCACTCCCGGACGGCTCGGAGTTCAAGCGGCCAGAGCCGGACTACCGCATCACTGCGGAGGGAGTCATCACGCCTGCTGGCGACACCCTGCCAATGAACCTCACGCTGCCGGGCAACGCCAATCGCGGCAACGCCACCTTGGCGATTGCGGGCGCTGTCGATATGGGCGCGGACCTGGAGAAATCCCTCCGGGCCACCGAGACCGTCGACAACGTTGCGGGCCGCTACTCCACCATGGTTGTGAGAGATGACAAAGGCGCCGAGAAGCACGTGCGCATGCTGTTGGCCAAGAACCCGGCCGGCTGGCAGGAGGCGCTGTCCATGGTCGACCGCACCGCAGATGCAGTGGTCATCGCAGTCAACGGTCACGTCGCTGACGGCGAGGATCTGTCCTGGCTGTGGGATGTCCGCTTCGAGGACTTCGACGGCATGGATGTGCTGTCCGCGGGCGAACGCGGAACTGACCTCGCGGTGCGGTTGCTGTATGCGGGCATCGATGCGAGGTTGGTCGCAAATCCGCTGCAGGCGATCCGGTCGTGTGAGGCGCGGGGGTCGTCGTCAAGCGTCACCCGAGTTGAGGTGCTGGCGAACTACACCGCCTTCCGCGATTTGAAGCGCGACATCGAACGAGCACAGGAGGAAAAGTAAATGAGCGAGCTGTCTATCGGCCTGATCCTCCCGGACGTGCTGGGCACCTACGGCGATGACGGAAATGCGCTGGTGCTGCGGCAACGCGCGCGGATGCGTGGGATTGACGCCGAGATTGTCCCGATCAAGCTGGGCGATGCCGTCCCCACCGACCTGGATATCTACACCGTCGGCGGCGGCGAGGACGTCGCACAAACCATCGCGGTGGAGCATCTGATCAATGACGGCGGCATCAAAAAGGCAGCCGAGGCCGGGAAGCAGATCCTCGCGATTTGCGCGGGCTTCCAGATCTTCGGCAATTCCTTCCGCGCGGGCGGACGCGACGTCGCAGGTCTCGGCCTTGTCGACTGCACCACCGATTCGCTGCCCACGCGCGCAATCGGCGAAATCTGCACGCTCGTCGATCCCACGAACGGTTTGCTTGACGACGTCGACGCCAGCCCGCTGACTGGCTTCGAAAACCACATGGGTCGCACGACCCTGGGAGCCGATGCGAAGCCGCTTGGTCGGGTTGTCCGTGGCGTGGGCAACTCCGGCCCTGAGGTAGAGCAGGCGGACTCCGGGATTGCTCCGGGAGTAGACGTTGCTGCACTTAACCCCGCCGGTGGCGTCGAGGGCGCGGTGCAGGGCTCGATTATCTGTACCTACCTGCACGGACCTGTGTTGGCCCGCAATCCGCAGCTGGCCGACCTGATGCTGGCCCGCGCGACCGACCAGGACCTGTCGAGCCTGGCTCCTCTGGACCTTGAGGTCGTGGATAAGCTGCGCGAAGAGCGCATCCTGTCCAAGCCGCGTCCGAAGAGCGAGCGCTAGTTTTTGTGGTTTCGCGCGACCGGCCGAGCTGACTGGTCAGCGGCCGGTTGGCGGGCCTAGACCTTCAGCCGGCCCGTCAGCGCGCGGGACAAGGTGAGTTCATCGACGAACTCCAAGTCACCGCCGAGCGGCATGCCGGAGGCCAACCGAGTGACCTCGAGATCCGGGAAGTCCCGGAGCAGCCGGGCCAAATAGGTCGCGGTTGCTTCGCCCTCGGTGTTGGGGTCAGTCGCGATGATGACCTCGTGGATTTCGGGGGGCTCGGTCTCGTCGACGTCGTCAAGCACGCCGGCGATACGTTGCAGCAGCGTGCGGATATTGAGCTCGTTCGGACCGATGCCGCCGAGCGGATCGAGCGCCCCGCCGAGCACGTGGTAGCGACCGTTGTACTCCCCCGTGCGCTCGATGGCCTGGATATCGCGCGCCTCTTCAACGACGCACACCAGACCACGGTCGCGGCGTGTGTCCGAGCAGTACTGGCACACGTCGCTTTCCGAGATGTTGCCGCAGACCCGGCAGAATTGCACACCCTCGCGCACCCGCCCCAGCGCGGATTGGAGTCGCCCGATGTCCTCCGGCTCCGCCTTCATCAAGTAGAAAGCGATACGCTGAGCTGACTTCGGGCCGATGCCCGGCAGGCGCGAGAACTCATCAATGAGATCTTGGAGTGGTCCCTCGAACAATGATAATTACCTACAATTACTGGTCTGAAAAGCTAATTTAGAAACCGAGGCCACCGAGACCGTCGAAGCCCTGGGACAGCGGGCCCATCTTCTGCTCTGCCAGCGACTGCACCTTAGCGGTAGCGTCCTGGAAAGCTGCGAGGACCAGGTCCTGCAGCCCGTCGACATCCTCCGGGTCTACGACCTTCGGATCAATGGCGATGTCCGTGACCTCGCCCGAGCCCTGCATAGTCACCTTGACCAGACCGCCACCGGCCTCACCGACGATGGTGGAGGCGACGATCTCCTGCTGTGCTGCCTGCAGCTGCGCCTGCATCTGCTGTGCCTGCTGCAGAATTGCGTTCATATCTGGCTGAGTCATAACTAACTTTCCTAACTATTGTGCTTTTTACGTGCTGATTTATAGTTACGCGCACGCTTAAAGGCTCATCGCCCTTGCTTTACGACGCGCATCGCCGCCCCATTCTAACGGCTCTAGCGGTCTTCTAGCGGTTTGGCTCCCAGCTCCTTTTCCAGCATCTCCATGACCACGTCCTTTAGCGAACGGTGATCGAGCGACCCGACCTCGTTCGCGGCCTCGAAATACTCGGAGGTGTCCTCTTCGTAGTTGTTGTCCTGCAGGTTTTGGGAAACCGGGTTGTAGGTGGTGTTGGCGTTGGACGGGGTGCGCGAACCGTAGCCCCCTGCGCCCTCTGCGCCCTCTGGCGGAGCGAACTCCTCCATGGGCTCTGGTGGCAGCGGGACGCCGCCGAAGCCCGAATCCTGATTGGCCTGAGCTTGGGCATTTGCCTGGGCATTGACTTGCGCCGCGCGCAGGAACGACTGCGGCTGCGGCTGGTTTGGCTGCTGTTGCGGCTGTTGATGGACCGGGTTCGGGTTCGGCTGAGTCGGTTGGCTTGGCTGGCTTTGCTGATGTGGCTGCGCTGGCTGGTCGTGACCTGCCTGGTGACCCATCGCAGCACGCTTGGCAGCCTCGATTTTTGCGCGGCGTTCCGCAACAGATGCGTAGGCCGACGACCGCTGAGGGCGCGGTGCGGGCTCTGGCTGCGCCTGCGGTTCCGGTTGCGTCGGCTTCTCGGGCTCGGGTGCTTTCGGCTGTGCCGATGCTGCTGGTGTCGGTGCAGGGGCGGTGTCGTTCGGCGAGGACGAACCTCTTGACGACGAATCATCCTCCCCAGCAACGCCACCTGTAGCTGTTGAACGCGGTGCGCGCGGGCGCGTACCGACGACACAGTGCACCTGGCCGTTGAAACCCGTCACCTGCTTTACGGCAGCAGACAGTGCCTGTTCGTAATCAGGCGTATTGAGCCTGGTAGCGAGCGCTCCTGTGCTGTGGCCGATGATGAGCGTATCGTTTTCGACATCGAGTGGCACTGCCTGTTCAGCCAGCACGCGAATGGGGAACGCGTGCGGGCCGTCAACAGCTGCAAGGATGTCCTGCCAGCGCTCGCGGATTTGCTCGATACCGGCGGGTGCAGGTTCGGGCTCCGGCTGTGGTGTTGGTTCCGGTTGCGGTGCTGGCTCTGGTGCTGGCTGAACCTGCGGTTCCGGCTGCGATTCTGGCGACTGAGTAGTCTGCGTTGGCTGTTCAGGCTGCTCGGGCTGGGCGGCCTGAGTTGGCCGTGCCGACTCGGCTGATTGCTCGGGCTGGGCTGGTTGTTCAGACTGTGCGGCCTGAGTCGGCTGGGTTAGCTGTTCAGAGTGTGTTGGCGAGGAAGAGACAACTGGCTCCTCCTCGACAATCGACATGGAGCCGCCTTCCCCCTCACGCTCACGAGTCTGCTGCTCACGCTCCTGTGCAAGCTGCGCCCGAGTCTGCTGCTCGCTAATCCGGGCATGCTCCGCCATCTTCCGACGGAACTCACGAATCTTCTCTGCCTGAGCCTCTTCCTCGGACAGCGGCTGCTCAGCCGATTCAGGCTGCTGCGGTTGTTCAGCCTGCTGAGGCTGCTCAACTGATTCGGCCGGCGTAGCCTGCGTAGGCTGTTCAGGCTGCTCAGCGGGCGCAGTAGGTGCTTCTGGTGCAGGCTTCGGCTCAGTTACCGACTCCTGCGACACCGCTGCCGCTGGTGCCGATTGCTGCTCAACGGGTTCCGACTGAACCTTAGGCTGCGGTCCCGGCTGGGGCTGAGGTTGCGACGGTGCCTGCGCTGGCGCTGCCTGCTCAGTACGTCCGCGCTGAGTGACCGAAGCCGACTGCGCACCCTTCTTACGCTGGGCATTCCGCTGGCGCCACGCCTCCCGAGCCGACTGGCCAGACTGCATCGGCGACGCTTCAGCCGCACCCGCATCGGAAGACACCGGTGCCGCTGCGGGGGTTGCGGCCCCCGAGCCGTCGGCAAGCGCGGGCCTGCCGTGCTCCAACGCTTCTACGCGCTGCAGCAGCGACTCCACGGAGTCTTCGGTGGCGGGCAGGAGCATGCGCGCACAGAGGACTTCGAGCAGCAGGCGCGGCGACGTCACGCCGCGGAAGTGCCGCAGACCATCAGAGAGCACCTGCGTGAAGCGCGTCAGCGTCGCCGGGGGAATTGTCCCGGCCTGCTCCAGGACACCGTCGATTTGGCTCTCCGGGATCTCCACCAAGCCCTGCTCCAGCGCATTCGGCACTGCGGACAGCACCAGCAAATCACGCACCCGGCCAAGCAGATCCGAGGCAAACCGCGCCGGATCCTGACCCGACATAATCACACGCCCGACCACGCTAAACATGGCCGCACGATCGCCCGCTGCCAGCGCCTCAATCGCATCCGTGATGATCACGCTGTCAGTGACACCGAGAATGGCCGCAGACGTTTCATAATCCACGCCATTGGTGCCGGAACCGGCAATGAGCTGATCCATAACCGACAGCGAGTCACGCGGCGAACCACCACCGGCCTGGATGACCAGCGGATACACGTCCGGCTCTACCCGCACGCCCTCGGCCGTGACCACACGCTCAAGCAGCCCGCGCATATCCGGCGGAGTCAACAACCGGAACGGGTAGTGATGCGTACGCGAACGAATAGTCGGCAGCACACGCTCCGGCTCCGTGGTCGCAAAAATGAAGATGAGGTGCTCCGGCGGCTCCTCCACAATCTTCAAAAGCGCATTGAAACCCGAAGCGGTAATCATATGCGCCTCGTCAATAATGAAGATGCGATAGCGCGACTCCGCCGGCTGGAAGATAGCCTTTTCCCGCAGCTCACGCATATCTTCCACACCATTGTGGGAAGCCGCGTCCAGCTCAATAACGTCCAAATTGCCCGGACCGCCCGGCGCTAGCGCACGACACGACGCACACTGGCCACACGGTGTGGCCGTCGGCCCCTCCGCACAGTTCAAACTGCGCGCCATAATGCGCGCCGACGAGGTCTTGCCACAGCCACGCGGCCCGGAGAACAAATACGCATGGTTAATGCGGTTGGGACGCCCCTGCGCATCCCGAGATTCCAACGCCGCCGACAGCGGGTCAGTTACGTGCCGCTGCCCCACCACTTCGGCGAACGATGCCGGACGATACTTCCTATACAGAGCCACGTGCTCAGCCTACCTTCCACCCCGGATCGGCTAGTTCGAACCCTCCTGGGAAACAACCGACTCACGGCACCAATCCCGCAGGTCAGCATCTACTTCGGCCAACTTCTGCATCAGCGCCTGCGGCCCCTGCTGCTCATAAAACACCAGCTCCGCATCCGTAATTGGCACCAGTTGCGTCATCGTGGTCATGCGTCCCTGCGGGGACTCCACATCACCCTCATGCAGGCTGATCTTGCCCGGCATCTCGGACACATTCGGCACCCCGTCGCTCCACACGTACGGCACCGTGCACAGCACGTGCGCCACGGTAAAGGCAGTGCTTGACGACGACTCCCCTACCTCGGCCACCTGATCGGCCGCCAGCCGCACCGCATTCGGAATGACACGGCCCGGAATTGGCGACAGGAACTCCGGCTCTTCCTCCACCAGCGCTCCCGCGGCCGCGACCATGGTGGCCACGGGAAAATCAGCGTATGCGACGGAGAAGAGCTCCACGCGGATATCCGTCTTTGCTGCGCCGGTCAGACCACAGTAGTTGCGGCCCAACTCCACGGTGGCGGCTGCCGTTTCCGGACGACGCTCGTTCGCTTGGCCGTCCGGCCCGTCGTAAAGCGAGAACTCAGCGACCCGAAGCGGAGCCGAATCGTGTTCCTGCCCGTGCCGACCACTGGCCGGCAGCTCCGTCACATACTCGCCGACCTGGGGTTCTCCGGGGAAAAGCCCGGAGATCCAAAACTTCGTCTCTTCGAAGTTCATATAGTCCTATCCCGACCTAACCGGCCTACTTGGCCTACGCAGTCGCCTTCTCAGCGGCGGCGAGCAGCACACAGGTAGCGACGCCATCCATAGCAACCTCGAGCTCCTCCATCGGAGGCAGCGACGGTGCCAGGCGGATATTGCGATCATTCGGATCCTGCTTCAGCGGGAAGGAAGAACCAGAACCGGTCAGCGCAATGCCGGCCTCCTTAGCCAGCTCCACCACGCGACGAGCAGTGCCATCAACCACGTCGAGGTTGATGAAGTAACCGCCGGTCGGCTTCGACCACTCTGCCACGCCGTACTCCGTCAGGCGCTCATCCAGAATCTGCAGAACCTTCTCAAACTTCGGAGCCAGCGAACCTGCATGACGGCGCATCTGCTCGCGCACGCCCTCCGCGTCACCGAAGAACTTGGCGTGAGCCAGCTGGTTGACCTTGTTCGGGCCAATGCCGCGGATACCAGCGTGCTTGAGGTAATCCTCCAAGTTGGCGTCCGAGGAAGCGTAGAAAGCAATGCCAGCGCCTGCGAAGGTGATCTTCGAAGTCGAGCCGAAAGCCCACACGCGGTTCGGGTTACCGGCCTCTTCCGCCCACTTAATGACGTTGTGAACCTCCGGGAACTCATCCGTCAGCGTGTGAACCATGTAGGCGTTATCCCACATCAGACGGAAATCCGGAGCGGCAGTCTCCATTTCAACCAGACGGCGGCAGACCTCAGCGCTGTAGGTCACGCCCGTCGGGTTGGAGAACATCGGGACATTCCACATGCCCTTAATCTGCGGATCGGAGGCAACCAGCTTCTCCACGACATCCATATCCGGACCGTCTTCGTTCAGCGGCACCTGGATCATCTCAATACCAAAGTGCTGCGTAATGGAAAAGTGCCGGTCATACCCCGGAACCGGGCACAGCCACTTCAGCACCGGCTCCTCGTTCCACGGGCGCTCCGAGTCCACGTTGCCGAACTGCATAGCCCACGAAATCAGGTCAAACTGGATGTTCAGGCTGGAAGCATCCTGTGCCAGGACGTTTTCCACCGGCAGATCCAGCAGTTCCGCCCAGATAGCGCGGATATCAGTAATGCCCTTGGCGTTGCCGTAATTGCGGACGTCCTCCCCAGAAGCCGAAATGTAATCCGGCGCCGGGAGCCCCAGCAGGGCGTTTGCGAAATCAAGCTGCTCCGACGACGGCTTACCACGAGTCAAATTCAGTGCGAGGTTACGGGATTTCAGTTCCTCATATGCCTTCGCAAACTCATCCTTGTGTGCCGCCAACTGCTGAACATCGAAGGAATCCACGGCCATGGTGTACGCACCCTCCCAGGTATCGGACATAAGTTAAAACCTGACAAAACTGGCACGGAAAACTTTTTCCCCGCGCCGCATCCGGCTTTGCAACCAAGTGTAAGGCATACCCCGGATTGGGATTTCTACAACTTCCCCGACAGCGCATCCAGACGCTGCTTACTCGGCCCCTCCAAGCCGATAATCTCTACCTCTTTGCCCCGGTCAGCAAACTTGACCCGCACCGAATCCAATGCCGCCACTGTGGAGGCATCCCAAATCTCAGCCTCCGACATATCGATGACAATCCGCTGCGCAGGATCGGTGTAGTCGAATTGGTACACCAGGTCGTTACTGGAGGCGAAGAACAGCTGCCCCCGCACCTTGTACGTCCGGGAGTGGGCGCTGGGATCGTCGTCAAGCACGTCAATCCTGACCAGATGAGCGACACGGCGCGCGAACATCAGCGACGCCACGACCACGCCCGAAATCACGCCGATGGCGAGGTTATCCGTCGCCAGCGTGGCGATGACCGTCACCAGCATCACCGCCGTCTCCGAACGCGGCATCAGGCGCAACGTCCGCGGGGAAATCGAGCGCCAATCGACCGTGTCCACCGACACCACGACCATCACCGCAACCAGCGCCGCCATCGGAATCACTCCAACTGCAGAACTGAGCAGAAGGACCAGAATGAGCAGGAAGACACCGGAAAAGAGCGTCGTCAAGCGAGTGCGTCCCGACGATTCCTTCACACCCACCATCGTCTGACCAATCATCGCGCAGCCAGCGATACCGCCGAAGAAACCGCCCGCGATGTTCGCCACACCCAGCCCCCACGTCTCGCGGGTCTTGTCCGAATGCGTGTCGGTGATGTCGTCCACGAGCTTCGCCGTCATCAGCGATTCCATGATGCCGACAATCGCCACGCCCACCGAATACGGCGCAATCAGCTGCAGAGTCTCCCAGGTCAGGGGCACATTCGGGATCAGCAGCTGCGGGAGGGATTCCGGGAGCTCGCCCATATCGCTCACGTTCGGCACGCGCCAATCCGCCACCACCGCAACAAGCGTGACGACGAGCACAGTCACCAGCGGAGCCGGAATCGCGGTGAACACGCGGGGCAGGAACACCATAATCGCAATGCCCAGAGCGACCAGCGGATACACCAACCACGGCACATCGATGAGATGCTCCAGCTGTGCGGTGAAAATGAGGATACCCAGCGCGTTGACAAAGCCAATCATGACCGCGCGCGGAATGAAACGCTGCAGCTTAGCGATACCCAGCGCCGCAAAAGCAATCTGCAACACACCCGCGAGCAGCACCGTTGGAATGAGGTAATCCATCCCGTACGTCCGCGACAACGGCGCGACGACGAGCGCAACCGAACCAGCGGCAGCAGTAATCATGGCCGGGCGACCACCCGTAAAGGCAATCACGATGGCCATAATCACCGAGCTAAACAGCCCCACCGCCGGGTCCACGCCCGCCAGGATGGAAAACGAGATGACCTCGGGGATTAGCGCGAACGACACCGCAGCACCGGCCAGCAGCTCGGTGCGCAGGCGCTTCGGTGAAGAAACTGCGAACCGGAAGGAGTCCCACACGCCCATTGGCGCTGGGGTTTCTCGGGTTTCTGGTGGTCCTGGAGTTTCTAGCGGTTCTCGTGTTGTCTGTGGTGGCACTCGCGTGTCGTCTGCATCGCTCATGCACAGTATTCTTCCAGACCAGCGAACGCGACCACTTGTGGCCAAGGTATTCACCTATCGATGCGCTGCAGCGTGGCCATAAGTGAATAGCTCATCGATAGGTGAAATGGCCTGGCCAATTTCGCGGGGATAAGTGCCGAAAAAACATCGATAGGTCACAGGAAACCGCCGACAAGTGCCCGAAACCTAGCCATAAGTGCCAGAAGAACGCCGGGGATAAAAAAAGGGGACCCCACGCACCCGTCAGAGCTCGCTGACCCTTGCTGCATTCCTGCCCTGGGGGAGTTCACGAGATGGACGCCACATGGGATCCGTGAAGACAGCCTACTACAGGCCCACGCAAAAAGTCACACCACAAGCATTCACCGCGCGGCTTTATGCAGCGCCGCCACAAGATCCGTGACCAGTTTCGTGACAGCTTTCATGACAGTTCCCCGCCTCCCCGCAGCCCCGGCATAGGGTTAAGTAAAGAAAAGTGTGTCCGCATGC
>NZ_KV810579.1:0-25188 GCF_001812845.1 Corynebacterium sp. HMSC065H09 | reverse complement strand
TGAAAGTCAGACACACTTTTTGCTACTTAACCCGCAACGCCGGTAGGGGTCTTCTTTATTCTGGGGCCAAATCACCGTTTTTCACCGTTTTTTTTGGGGGGGGTAAGTCGTTGGGTAGCCGTTGGGTCTGACGAACTCGCGCACTGCACAACCGGGCATTAAAGGGGCGGCCATCAGAAATGCGGTGTGAGGCGCTGCTCGATTAGTCGGCCTGAAGGTACTTAGCTTGAGGGGGTGCTGGGTTGATTCCGGTCGATTTGCCTCAGCTCATGTACGCGCTGCTGGCTTTCGGTTTCACATATCGATGAGTTATTCACTTATGGATACGCTGGAGCGCATCGATAGGTGAATTATGCATCGATAAGTGAGCGCAGCGCTAGAAAATAGCTGGCAGACGGGCCTAGTCAGTCCACGGTGGGGTCGCAACAGTAGAGGGCGGGAGAAAACTTTTCCTGTCCCCGCCCTCTATAAAGAACTCTACGAAGCCCTGGTCTTCGATTTCTTCAGCATGATCATCGGCGGAATCAACAGGGCTAGCCCGCCGATAAGCGCGACTCCACCGAATAGCCACACCAGTCCGGCGAGGATTGCGATGGGTGCGAGGATGGCTGCCGCGATCTCGAAGGGCGCGAATCCCACATAGGCCATGCCAAATTCCTCGAGCGTGCCGGATTTCTGCTCCGGGTCCACAATTTTCAGTACGGCGATGCCCGTGGCCACGGAGGCAGTTGCCCAGCCCCAGCTGAATACGGCGCGCTCGAACCAGCCATGTTCAAAGATGCGTGGTGCGACGTAGAAGAACAACACCAGGCAGAAGGCCAGGCCCACGACGAACAGGATAATTAGCGGGACGATGTAGGTGGCCACCACTGCCGGCACAATCGACGCGATGCCGACTGCAACCAGGAAGTCCGTCGACGCGCCGGAGACCGAACCCATCAACTTTGCATCCAGGTAGTGTGGTGCCTTAATCAGGTGCAGCACGCCTACACCTGCCAGGCCGACCAGGAATGCCATTGCGAATAGTGGGAAGCTCAGTGCAGGGAAGATGTCATTGACCCAGTTGGTCAGGATATTTGCCAGGAAGAGCGTCACCGCTAGTGCTGCAACGTGCAGCGCGATTGGTTCGATTGAGGACGGGCTTGTAGTCGCCCGCCCCACACTTGGGCGCTGACCAGGAAGGGAGATGATGCCTGTCCGCATATCCTCCGGCAGTTTATCCAAGTCTGGCAGCTCGTTGGTATGGCCCTTCTTCGAGCCCCATCGGGCGAAAATCACGCCACCGATAATTGCGGAGAACATGCCCACCGCTGCGGCCGTAAAACCCAAACTCGTGGCCTCGGTCATGCCTGCTGAGTCCAGCGCGCCACCAACTGCGGCGGCCACACCGAAGCCACCGACGAAACCAACGGGAAGCATGATGCCGAACCAGTCCGGCGTATTGAACAGTGGGGCGAAAATTATCACGCCGAGTAGCGCGAAGAATCCCCACTGCGCCAGGTACATGCCTACGGAATAGGACCACATCGTTCGCGCGCGCTGGCGCACCTTGGCATCGAAATCCATTGTGAATGGCAGGGCACCGAAGACTGCCGCGATGAGAATGGTCGCGTAGTCGCCGAAATGCTCGCTGAACTGGATTATTCCCAAAGCGTTGGGGCCTAGCAGCAAGCCGAGCAAGCCCGCAGTAATCGGTGCGGGGATGAGAAGCTTTTGGAACCAGGGGATGAACCGTCGCATCAAATTACCGATGATGAGCAGCAGCGAGATCCAACCGATATCCATCAAGACGTCGAAGGGTGTGTAGCCATCCACGTGAACTTATTGCCTTTCTCGTAGGTGGGGTTTCACCATTTAACAATTATGCGAACCACATCATGGATTCTAAGAAAAGGGTTAGAACCATAGGGATACGTTGCGATTGTATGTTAGCTACCGCGAGATTTTGAGGCTTCGGCCCCAGTTGAGCTCACTTCCTTTGCAGAAAAACCACCTACCCAGTTCCTTCTGGGAGGTGGTTTTGGTTGAGGTCAGACGGTTTTACTGTCGCCCATTCCTAATGCGCGACCAAGCCGCCGCGATAACCACGCCAGCGCATGCGATGGCGAGGTAGGCCCACACGTGATCACCGCTGGTCTGAATGGTCTTTGGCGGAGCAGGAGTGTTCTCCGCAGTCAGCACACTTTCTGTGTCACGGCCGGAGGTGATGTCATCGATCCAGTCAGCAGTGCCAGCGAGGGTAGTTATAGCCGCGCTGGGGGAGGGCAGGTCAGGGTCGCCATTGGAGGTTCCGGCGGTAGCGAGACCAGCGAGCTTTCCGTCGACGAAGAATGGGCCGCCGGAGTCGCCTCCCTGCATACCCGCGCCAGAAACGGAATGTGCGTCCAGGATGGCGCTTCGAATCATTGGCATCATGGCAGCGTCGGCTGGGATACTTTCTGTCCCTGCCGGGATCGACTCGGTTTTGGAGTCATCTGGCATGGCAGCTCCTGGCTGCATCTCCATTGATTCCATAGCGTCACCCGGAACAGCGCCGCCCGGAATAGCCTCACCCGGAACAGCTTCGCCTGGAGTAGCGTCACCCGGAACAGCACCACCAGGCGCAGCCTCACCTGGAGTTCCTTCAGTCGGCCCGCCGCCCAGCAGCTCATTGACGACCATCTTGGTCATCGGAAGCTGCCCGGATCGTGCCATGGACGAGCTGCTGCTCCAGCCGTAGAGAGTTCCCGTCTGTCCAGGTGTGGGGATATCGCGGGAGACCTTCGCCGGGGTTGCGTCGGTGACCTTTTGGGTCAGGTGAAGCAATCCCGCATCAGACATTGGAGAAAGCGCCCAAGAATCGGCATCGTAGACCTTCCCGCCGATCCGGGCCTGGGTCCCTTCGTTGTTCACAGACTCCAGGCAGTGGCGTGCGGTGAGCACCCACTGATCGGCAACCAGGGTGCCTGTGCAGTCGCCGAAATTGCCGATTTTGCCAATCTTCAGCGCGGCCACAGAACTGCTTTCAGCATTCGCAGGTGCGGGTTCGCCGTTTTCCAATGCAAGAGCTGGGGCTGCAGATAGAAGCAGGGTGCTGCTAACAATTGCTGCGATGGAAAAAGATGTTTTCTTCACGGTTATTTCCCTTTCCCAGAAGGAACAATGGCCTTGATTGCGGTGGCAACGAGTTTTTCGGCAGGGCCCTGTCCGACAAATTTCTTCCAGAGGCTAGCAATGACGAGGAAGAATACGATGAAACCGGCTGCGGACAACGTGGAATGCAATACAACATTCTGCTGCCAATAAAACGCGGTGAGAACGTGCAGGATGTAGATAGTCAGTGACATTGTTCCCATAGCCGCGAATGGGTAAACCACAGCTGGGAAACGATCGCCTACGAACAGGCACAAGTGCAACACAATAGCGGCAACAGCGACGGAGAGAATGATTTCGCCGAAGACGCCAGTGTGTCCGGTAAAGCGGAGCCAGCCAGCAATCTCTGGATCAAATCGGAAGTACATGCCGACGGCAGTGACGACAACGCTGACAGCGGTGACAATCCAGCTCAACCGAGCATTGGCGCTGTTCTCAGAGGTGGAAGTGTCTTGCAGGCGACGGCGTAGGTAGACGTCGTAAAGCAGCATGCCGCCGATGAAATATGCGATCCACGCGAGTAGCGGATAGATCTGCGGCAGCGTCATAGGCGCGTACTTAATTGTGGCGGCGATGGTGGCGGCGATGAAGAAGCCGACTCGCCACCAGGTTCCGAGCGCTGGCATCCAGGAAACCAGCATCATTACCAGGCCCATGATGACGAGGACCACCTGAATTTCTCCACCCACCGGCAATAGTGCCAGGCCGATGAGAATGATTAGGGCGCCGCGAGTGATCAAGCGCAAGAAGGTAGTGCTGCTGTAATTGCGGCCGATGATCATCATTGTGGCGCCGGCGATAATGGCGAACAGTGATGAGGGTAGGCCAGAGAGCACAACCTTTGTGCTCCAAAGTAGTGAGGCCATATGGACAATGATCATGCCGATGATGGCGAGTGAGCGCGCTATATCGAGCCCCACAATTCGGGTAGGTTTATTCACCCCGGATTTCTCCTTTACTACAACTTATAGGGAGGTGCTCTTTGGTAAAAAGCACTCTCTACAAACGGCGTATTGAAAACGACTTTCTAGTTGTAGCAACCGAACCTGACAATACATTAAGTGACTATGTGTAAATCATGGTGTTTCGTCTGTGTTTTTACTGGGAAACTAGCGCGCTCAAAAAGCTAAGAGGCAGGCGTAACCTGGTGGCATGACATCGATGCTGACGAGTTTCACCTGGGCAGAGGTGCCAGGCGTCTTCCTCGCGTACCTATTAATCATTGCCATCCCCATCGCTCTCGCATGGGTGGGTGCCGCATGGTTGGCCAAAAAATACGGCGAGCGTATCGCATTTGGGCACACGATTTTCGTCTTTGTCGCAGCATTCCTAATCTGCTTTTGTACGCTCGCGTGGACACTTGAGGGCGAATACGACTACTCGCCGTGGCAGGTTTTCTGCAGCGGCTTTGCGATGGTCATCCTCACTGCCTCTGCCATGATGCGCGTGCCCGCCCCAACTCTGAACCTGCTGCCCACCTGGTGGGCTGCCGTCGCCGGCTACGCCCTGTGCTGGAGCATCATTGCCGGCACCGACGACACCACCGGGCTCTGGGCAGTCGGCCTGATGTTCCTGCTCCTCGGTCTCATCGCAGGCGTCGGCGCAGTCGTGTGGCTTACGCTGGCGATAAGGCGGCTTTTGTTGGATTCTGCCGCTTAGGGATTCTTAGTGGAACGGAGTTCGACAGCTAACTCGTCGATACGGCGCTCGAGGTCATCGCGAATCAGGTCCATGCGTTCTTTTCCGTCGATGCCTCGTTTTGAGGGCTCGTCAGTAAGCCAACGCTCGAGTGAGCCTTGAGCGTCCGAGGGGAGCTCTACATGAGCGGCATCGCCGATGATGACAACACGATCTGCAGTCCGGAGAATCGTGGGGGCAATGGGCTTTGGTGATGCACTGTCCATAGAGGCGCCGATTTCTGCAACTGATTTGGCTGCAAGCGCATTGGTAGTAGTTTTGGGGTTCGTTCCTGCTGAAAGGGCGATGAACTGCGTGGCATATTTTGCACGCGCAATGGCCTCGGCCATCTGGGATTTACCGGCATTTGCCACGCAGATGAAAAGTACCTTCGGGATTTCCTTCATTTCAGAATCCTTTTTCTATAGTTTGTCCGGTACGGAAAGGTCATTAGGGAAAAGGCGCGGCCCGAGCCAGCGGGTGACGTAGACAAGTGCAACGAGTACGGGTACTTCAATAAGTGGTCCAATCGTTCCCGCAAGTGCTTGCTGGGACAATGGGCCGAAGGTGCCAATCGCAACCGCAATTGCCAACTCGAAGTTATTTCCGGCGGCCGTAAAGGCAATCGATGCGGAGGTTGCGTAGTTCATGCCCGCGGCCTTGGCCGAAGTGAGAGCGATCGCGAACATGGCGAGGAAGTAGATCACTAGTGGTAGTGCCACTTTCGCAACGGTCCAGGGATTCTCAAGAATCTGCTGTGACTGAAGCGCAAAGAGCAACACGATTGTGTATAGAAGGCCGGCAAGTGCCAATGGTGAGATTTTGGGCAAGTACTCATTTTCATACCAGTCGCGACCACGGGTGCGTTCACCAATTATGCGTGATGCCGCGCCAGCCAGAAGCGGAATACCGAGGAATACCACTACAGATAGTGCGATTGCCCAAAAAGAAAAGGTGGCGGAAGTGGTTTCCAGTCCCAACCAGGAGGGCAGAATCTGCAGGTAGAACCACCCTAGAGCGCCGAACATGAAAATTTGAAATAGCGAGTTGACGGCCACCAATACGGCAGCGACTTCAGTATCGCCGCAAGATAGGTCGTTCCAGACCAAAACCATTGCAATGCAGCGGGCGAGACCGACGATGATCACGCCAGTGCGCAGTTCTGGACTATCACTGAGGAATATCCAGGCAAGGGTGAACATCAGTGCGGGGCCGAGAATCCAATTGAGGAAGACTGTGATGCCCATCAGCTTCCTTGATGTCAAAATTTTGCCCGTTTTGTCGTATCGAACCTTTGCGAGCGGTGGGTACATCATGACCAGCAATCCGATGGCGATTGGTACGGAAATTGTCGTAATTTTTGCCTCTGCCAGCCAGTTCACAAGTGACGGTGCAATTTTGCCCAGAATGAGGCCAATTGCCATTGCAGCTGCAATCCATAGCGGCAAGAAGCGGTCTAGGAAGCTGAGTGACTTTGTAGTCTGTGTCATAGTTTCCGGTGTAATCAATATATCGATGATTGTCAATATATTTAGAGGGGAGGCCGTGTAGCCTCAACGGGTATGGACGAAATCTCAGAATGCTGTGCACTTGGCGGTCGGCCTCTCGACGCGGCGGAAGCGCAGGCTGCGGCAACGCTCTTCAAAGCGCTGGCGCAACCGGCGCGCCTGCAAATTTTGTCTCAGCTCGCTGCCGCTGGCTGTAGTCCGATGACCGTAGGGGAGCTGGCCGCTGTTTCTGGGCTTAGTCAGCCGACGGTGTCGCATCATTTAAAGACCATGGCGGATGCCGGGCTGCTAACTAGGTCTAAGAGTGGACGGGTGGTAACCCATGAGGTACGCCCTGAGGTATTTGCTGAGCTGCGACGTATCCTGGATATCGGTCACGCGGACGGGAGATAGTGAGCCGCTCGTCGCAAATTGCGATAGGTTGGAAAACCCTGTTTACCCGCCCAGGCGCTTGACGACGGCGTCGTGAAGCACCCCATTCGTCGCAACTGCGTCCCCGCCGTGCGGCCCGTCGACTCCCACTAGGGAAGTGAAGTGGCCGCCAGCTTCCTCCACCAGGATCGCAAGCGCTGCCAGGTCCCACAGGGAAACCTCCGGCTCTGCGGCGACATCGACCGCACCCTCGGCTACCAGGCAGTAGGAGAAGAAGTCGCCATAGCCACGCAGGCGCCAGGCGTCATCGGTGAGACCGATGAAGTTGTCGCGCAGGTCGCGCTCGGCCCAGCCGGTGAGCGAAGAGTTGGAAATTGAGCAGTCCGCGATGTCTGCCACCTTCGAGACCTCAATGCGGCGCTGAGCGGCTTCCCGGCCACCGACGTGGGTGCGCTTGAATGCGCCGTCGCCCTTGGATGCCCACCAGCGACGGCCCAGTGCTGGGGCAGAGACTACGCCGACAACCGGCTTGCCGTCCTCCAGCAGGGCAATCAAGGTGGCCCAGACCGGGACATTGCGCACGAAGTTCTTGGTGCCGTCGATGGGGTCGATGACCCACTGACGGCCCTCAAACACAGCTTCGCCGCCGAATTCTTCGCCGAGAACTTCATCGCTCGGGCGCTTGTCCGACAGAATCTCGCGGAGCAGCTTCTCGCACGCGATATCGGCATCGGAGACCGGAGTCAGGTCGGGCTTGGACTCGACGATTAGATTGGCCGCCTCGAAGCGGGACATCGTGAGGTCGTCGGCTGCGTCGGCAAGCGAGAGTGCGAGGGCGAGATCTTCGGAGTAAGAGGTGGTCATGGCCGAAATTCTAGCGCAGAACCTCACTCAGCTCTGCGACCTGGCCACTCGAGCCCGCAAGCTTCCAGCGCCCCACCGACGTACATTCGCCGCCTGCGCCCGAGATAAGCGCATACCCAGGCAGCCAGTCCCAGGCTGCGACGTCGCGCTGGAACCATACGCCGATGCGGCCGTCGGCAACGCCTGCCATATCCACCGACGCTGAGCCCAGCATGCGCCAGGTAGCGCTGCGGGACACCGCATCCAGCCAGGACTTTGTAGCCGTGGCCTCGGATTCCTCGCTCGAGCTCACCACCGTGGTGTGGAGGTAGGTCGCTGCGCAGACTTCCGAGAGGGGGCGGTCAGTGACCCGGAGGTCATCAACAGTGCCATCGAGGTTGATACGAGTGGTCGGGAGATTGGGGCCACCAATCCAGCTCTCGCCCGTTGCCGGGCGGTGCACCGCGCCGAGGACGACCTCATCCGGATTGTTCGCATCGCCCATAACCAGCGCCAATGCGCTGCACCAGTAGTCCGAACCAGTGGTGAAGTTGTAGGTGCCATCGACAGGATCGATCACCCACGTGCGACCAGACTGGGACTCCTTCGCGGACCCTTCCTCGCCAAGAATGCCGTCCTCCGGGCGGAGCGCGGCCAAAGCCTCGACGACGAATTTCTCCGCTGCGCGGTCGGCCGCGGTGACGACGTCGGAAATCGATGTCTTGTACTCCGTGACCAGGCCTTCGTCGCGCATACGAGCGGCAATGGTAGCGGCACGCTTCACGATGGCAACCGCAACGCTGGTATCCGATGCCACAATCGACTCGGATACTTGGGAGAGAAAGAGTTCTAGGTCTTGGCTGGAATCTTGGCTGGCGGTGGATTCAGACATACGTCCTATTGTGCACCGAAACAGGCGGTATAGCTAAGGTAGTACCCGTGAACCCGGATCTGAATGCTGACCTCAAAGAACTCGACGCGACGCTGACCACCATTGAGAAGGTGGTCGATGTCGACGAGCTTTCCGACCGGATCAGGGAGTTGGAAGCCCAGGCCGCCGACCCGTCGCTGTGGGATGACCCCGACCACGCGCAGCAGGTCACCAGCGCACTATCGCAGGCGCAGGCGAAGAAGAAAAAGATCGACTCGCTGCGCGGGCGCCTCGACGATCTCTCTGTGATGTACGAACTCGCGGAAGAGGAGGGCGACCCCGACGCCGTCGAGATGGCCGATGCCGAACGCGCTGAGCTGCGTGCCGACATCGAATCCCTCGAGGTCACTACGATGCTTTCGGGGCCTTACGACGAGCGCGAGGCGGTCATCAACATCCGCTCCGGTGCCGGTGGCGTGGATGCCGCTGACTGGGCCGAGATGCTCATGCGTATGTACCTGCGCTGGGCCGACAAGCATGGGCATAAGGTCGAGGTTTACGACACGTCCTACGCTGAAGAGGCCGGTATTAAGTCCGCTACTTTCGTCGTCCATGGCGAGTACATGTACGGCACCCTCTCGGTCGAGCAGGGTGCGCACCGTCTGGTTCGTATTAGTCCTTTCGACAACCAGGGGCGCCGCCAGACTTCCTTCGCTGAGGTTGAGGTGCTGCCGGTTGTGGAGGAAACGGATCACATCGACATCCCCGAGTCAGATTTGCGTATCGACGTCTACCGCTCCTCCGGCCCAGGTGGGCAGTCGGTGAACACCACGGACTCCGCGGTCCGACTTACGCACGTCCCAACCGGCATCGTGGTGACCTGTCAGAACGAGAAGTCGCAGCACCAGAACAAGGCATCTGCCATGCGTGTTCTGCAGGCGAAGTTGCTGGAGAAGAAGCGCCAGGAAGAGCGCGCGGAGCTGGACGCTCTCGGCGCAGGCGGCAATGCCTCGTGGGGTAACCAGATGCGCTCCTATGTGCTGCACCCGTACCAGATGGTGAAGGATCTGCGTACCGAATACGAAGTCAACAACCCGCAGTCGGTCCTCGACGGTGACCTCGACGGTTTCATTGAGGCCGGTATTCGCTGGCGCATGGCTCAGCAGTCCGAAGGGGAGCAGCGCTAGAACGGCGGTTCGTCTTCGGGTGCTTCCGGTGTCTCGGGAGTTTCCGGTGCTTCCGGTGTGGTGGGCTCGTCGGCTTCTGATTTTCTCTTGTTTTTGTTCATTCCCAGTTCTTCGCGAGCCTGATTTGTCAGCTCCTGTGATTCGCGGAGGTTTTCCAACCTCTGCTCGTTGTACTCCTTGAGTGTCTGTGCTTTCTTTGTCTTGCGCAGGTCGAAGGAGTAGCGACCGTGGCCGGAGAGCGGCCCTGATTCTGTGCTGATTAGGGCAGCTTTTTCAGCGCTCTGATCAGTGGCGGAGGTCCAGTACTCCACGCCGTCGATATCGCGCACGACATTCCAAAGACCGGCCGTTTTTAGATTGTGGTGGCGACGGCATAGGCAATGGAGGTTGGGCGTCTCGGTTTGGCCACCTTCGTCGGGATTCTCGTGGTTATACGGCTGAATGTGGTCGATGTCGCACTTCGTCGCATCGACATCACATCCGGGAAAGCGACAGGTGCCGTCTCTACCTTGGATGTAAGTACGCTGTCGCTCTGTTGGCGAGTACTTTTCCGTTTTCTCGTCCGCTAGTAGCCGGATGCTAGTGACCCGATCGAGCCAGGATTCAGCGGCGATTTTGTTGATCCACCCTAGGCCGCCAATCCAGGCTTCTTGGGGCTTGTCTTGGGTAAGCGGGCAGTACAGATTCAGTGTGGCGGTGACCTGAGCAGTCCCGTGCAGAAGGTGTGAAAAAGCCTCGACGAAGTCGCAGTCTTGATCAGCGGTGATTTCTTCCAAGACCTTCTGAAACTCAATTGCCCGCTCAGGCATCAGTTCCATGGTGACTTCAGTGAGGGTGTCCTTTAACTCGAACTTTATAGATTCGCCAGCTTTTTGTTCGATGCCTTTTTGAAACGAAGTGATCGGCGGGTCGTACTCATTCTTCGGGCGCAATAGCGGGCTGACTTCATCAATAAGTCGCTGAATATTCTGTTGAAGGCTCCGAACTCCGCGAAGAACTTCACCATTGACTCTCGGCGTGATCAGCTCAAGGAGATGGTCTTCGAAATATCTCACAGCCGAGGGGTCATCCAATGGGAGGATGGCCGTGGCAATGACCCGCATGTGGGGAAGCGGTAGCTGTGCGCGTTTGAGCAGAAGCTCTTTTAACCGCGGGAGTCGCTCTAGTTGCATTCCGACATCGATGTACTGGAGTGTTCTCCCACGTGACATGCCAAGAGCTGGAGCGATTTTGGCGATGTAATCTTCGACATCTTTTGTTGAAGAACAGGGAACACAAGCAAGGGCAAGCTTCAAGTCAGCTCGATTGCGGTCAATTCCAAGACGTGCTGGTGCTGTTTGAGAAATCTCATGGTGAAAGCGTGGCGCTGTTGCTTCCATCGCCGCAGTGTAAGTACGTTTGCGTGGTATATTTTCCCCGCTGGCCATTGTTGAATCCCCCTGAAAGATAAGGCCTGGACGTTGAAATGTTGGAATAGGGAAGAGGTAGGGAAAGTATTTTCGACTAGCTCTGAGTGTTAACTTTCCGAGCTTCAAGCAGCTCGGCGATGCTATTCGGTGTTTTTAATCCTCGTGTTTAATCTTTCATGGCTCATTGTAATCGAACAGGCAAGCGAATTAAAGGGGTATTTAAAGATTTTTGGGGAAAATAATTTCGAATGCCGCTATGGCGTGAGCTTTCGTGCAGTCGCGCGCTCTGGGGTAGCGTTCGACGCCGCCTGTTCCCGCAATCCCGTCACGGCGACCAATTCCACGCATTCCAGAGTGACTTGAGTGGCTTAAGTGATTAGAGTGTCTACTTATGATCACTTTCGACGGGGTTACCAAGTCCTACTCGACTTCTAGCCGACCAGCTCTCGACGACGTTTCAGTCCACATAGATAAAGGTGAGTTTGTCTTTCTCATTGGACCGTCGGGCTCTGGTAAGTCGACCTTCCTGCGCCTTATGGTGCGTGAAGAGAAAGTGGATTCAGGAAAACTGACGGTTGCAGACCAGGATCTAACCAAGATTTCTCGTCGCAACATCCCTAAATTGCGTCAAAAAGTGGGGTATGTCTTCCAGGACTTCCGCCTGCTGCCAAAGAAGACGGTGTACGAAAATGTCGCGTTCGCGTTGCAGGTAATTGGCAAGCCGAAGGCGAAAATCGACAAGGCAGTTCCGGAAACGCTCGAAATGGTCGGGCTCTCGGGCAAGGAAAACCGCTACCCGCACGAGTTGTCTGGTGGTGAGCAGCAGCGCGTCGCCATTGCTCGCGCCTTCGTCAACCGCCCGCTCATCTTGCTTGCCGACGAGCCCACCGGCAACCTCGACCCAAGCACCTCCGGTGACATCATGCTCCTGCTTGACCGCATCAATCGCATGGGCACGACCGTTATTGTGTCGACTCACGACAACGATGCCGTGGACTCCATGCGTCGCCGCGTGCTGGAGCTGGAGCTGGGGCGTCTCGTGCGTGACGACGCCACGGGTGTTTACGGCCTGAACAACTAGCAGACAGTCCATCGGTAGAAGAACTCATTCGAAAGGTATTACTGACCTATGAAGACTCGCTTTGTCCTCGGTGAGGCTTTCTCCTCCTTGGGCCGAAACATCACGATGACCATCGCGATGATTATTACGACTGCGGTGTCGTTGGCGCTGCTTGCGACGGGCATCCTGGTTACTGAGCAGACCAGCCGCACGAAGGATCTCTATCTCGATCGAGTAGAAGTGCAGATTGAGCTGAATGAACAAATCTCCGCCGAAGACCAAACTTGCTCCTCGCCGGAGTGCGCTGACGTCGTCGGCAAGCTTGAAGAGGCTGACGGCATTGATTCGGTGACCTTCCGAAATCGTCAGCAAAACTTTGACCACTTCGTGGAGATGTTCAAGGACAGTGACCCCGTGCTCGTGGAAAATGCGACGCCGGAGTCGCTGCCGGCTGTCGTGATGGTGCGTTTGAGCGATCCGACCGATGTCAGCCCGCTCGATCCGATTCGGGAGCTGCCACAGGTCGACCACGTTACTGACCAGCATGAAGAGATCGGTACTGCAGCTCAGAACTTGGATTCGGTGCGAAATGCGACCTTCCTGCTGGCTGCGGTGCAGGCCGTTGCCGCTGTGTTCCTGATTGCGAACATGGTGCAGATTGCGGCGTTCTCGCGTCGTAAGGAAGTTGAGATTATGCGCATGGTCGGTGCCAGCCGTTGGTTCACGCAGGCGCCGTTCGTCCTCGAGGCTGTGATTGCGTCGCTGATTGGTGGTGTGCTGGCCATTGGTGCGCTGTTCCTGGGCAAGGCGACGGTCATCGATCCGGCGCTGAGTAACCTGTACAAGGCACAGCTCCTGGCGCCGCTGACCAACGGCGATATCGGTGTGGTGGCGCCGATCGTGGTCGTTATTGGCATGGTCTTCGCTGGGCTTGTTGCGCAGGTCACGCTGCGTCTTTACTCACGCGACTAGGGTTGCAAAAAGGTTAGCTATTAGGCCCCGCGGTTAAACCCGGCGAATAGGGTCGTCGCGCCCTGCCGGGTAAACTGTGGACTATGAATAATGACGACGTCCAGCGCCCACCGAAGCTCGACAAGAAGGCTTATGAGGCCGAGCTTAAAAAGCTCCAGGCAGAGCTCGTCGAAATGCAGCAGTGGGTAGTAGAAACCGGTGCCCGAATTGTCATCGTGATGGAGGGGCGTGACGCTGCCGGCAAGGGGTCGGCCATTAAGCGCATCACGCAGTACCTGAACCCCCGTACCTGCCGTGTTGAGGCTCTGCCGGCCCCAACTAGCCGTGAGCAGGGTCAGTGGTACTTCCAGCGGTACGTCGAAAAGCTGCCGACTGCTGGTGAAATCGTGATTTTCGACCGCTCCTGGTACAACCGTGCCGGCGTTGAGCGGGTCATGGGCTTCTGCACCTCCCAGGAGTACCGTCGCTTCTTGCATCAGGCGCCGATTTTTGAGCGTCTGCTGGTCGAAGACGGCATTATCCTGCGTAAGTACTGGTTCTCTGTGTCGGACGAGGAGCAGGTTGCCCGCTTCAAGTCCCGCCGTGAGGATCCGCTGCGCCGCTGGAAGCTCTCGCCGATGGATTTGGAGTCCATCACCCGCTGGGAGGATTACTCCCGTGCAAAGGATGAGATGTTCATCCACACCGATATCCCGTCCGCACCGTGGTTCACGGTTGAGTCTGAGGATAAGAAGCGTTCGCGTATCAATGTCATCAACCACCTGTTGACGACCATTCCGTACGAGCGCATTCACCGCGATGTTCCGGAAATCCCGGAGCGTCCGGAGTCGGAGGGAAGCTACGAGCGTCCGCCGCGCACGGAGTTCCGCTATGTGCCGGACGTTGCCGCCAATCTCGAGGCTGACCGCGTAAAGGGCGCAGGCAAGTCCGATAAGAAGGGCAAGAAGCACAAGAAGGACAAAAAGGACAAGAAGAGCAAGAAGAAGTAGCTCCTTAGTCTCAGTGAGGTTCTGGTCGTCAGAACCTTTCCCTGGTTAGTTATCTGTGTCACACTGGGTGACATGACTGCTACTGATAACGGTTCTGGCACTGCACGCACCGAGGTCGATGAGCCGAAGGTGCTGCGAGAAGTCCACGGGCGATCTGGTCACCTTCGGCTGAATAGGCCGAAGGCACTTAATTCGCTCGATTTGGATATGGTCACCGAGGTCGTCGAGGGGCTCCGCGCATGGCGTGACGACGACTCGGTGGACCACATTGTTGTTTCATCCGGTCACCCCAAGGCGTTTTGTGCCGGTGGTGATGTGCGCGCAGTTCGGCAGGCTGTGCTCGATGGCGTTCCGGAGCAGGGGGAGGAGTTTTTCCGGGATGAGTACGAGATGAACGCGATGATTGCGGAATTCGCGCAGTCCAAGCCATATATCGCGATTATTGATGGCATCGCTATGGGCGGTGGCCTTGGTGTTTCTATGCACGGCTCCCACCGAATCGTGACCGAGCGTGCCAGCGCTTCCATGCCAGAAATGGCAATCGGCTTTATTCCCGACGTCGGCATTACCCACTTTTCGCAGCATGTGAACACGCGGTTAGGAGGGCCCTCGTCGGCAATCGCGAGGTTTACCGGGCTGACCGGTTACCGCCTTACTGCGGCGGACATGCTGTGGTCTGGATGGGCGACACATGCGGTGCCATCCGCGCAGCTGGACGAGTTTGTTGCGGCTCTGGACCGCGATGGAATTGATTCGGCGCTCGCGGAGTATGCGCTCGATGTGGACTCAGCTGAGGCTCGTGATCTGCTCGGGGATCCGCAGTTGGCCGAGTGGAGCGACTGCATTGAGGCTTGCTTTGGGGCTGATACCTGGTCGGAGATTGAGCGAGCTCTCAACGAAGCCGCTGAGGCGGGCTCCTGTGCATCGTCAACAGTGGAGACTTTTCGCGACCTGCTGGCACCCGCCAACCCGGAAAGTCTCGTAGCGGCCGTGGAACTCTATGCGGCTAACTCGGCCCACGAGGTCACCTTGCAGGAGGCGCTAGACCGGGAAATGAAGCTTGGCGCTTACATGCGTCAGCACCCCAATTTTGCCGAGGGCGTGCGGGCAGTGTTGGTGGATAAGGACCGCGACGCCGCCTTTAAGCCCGCTACCGTGCAGGAAGTTGACGTCGAGGAGATTCGACAGCACCTTCGTTAGCTGGCTATGCGTTAGACAAAGCTGTGGCGGCCAGTCGTCGGCGCGAAATCATCGGCAATCATGGCCGCCAATTCGAGATAGCTCTGGGTGGTGGCAGGCTGGAGATTGTCCAGCTCGATATTGGCACCATTTGCGATATGCGGATCATAGGGGATGACCTGTACTGCGCGGCAGCGCTGGGCAAATAACTCGTGTACGGTCTCTGTGGACAGTCCCTGTTTATTTAGCTCGTTGACCACCACGACAGTGGTAGAGACCAGCCGTTCGAAGCCGTGCGCTGAAAGCCAATCCAATGTCGTCCAGGCACTTTTCACGCCGTCCAGTGCAGGCGTGGTGACCAGCACCAGACAATTGGCCGCAGACAGAATCGAAGCGGAGATGGGCTGCGTCAGGCCGGTACCGCAGTCTGTCAGACTCACGTTGTAATGCCGCCGAAGGATGTCGAGGGCCGCGCAGTATTCGCCGTCGGAAAGCGCGATCGTCGATGTCGGATTTTGGTCGCTGCCGACAACCTCCAGCCGTGACGGCGTGTGTGATGTATATGCGCGGACCTGCGCGTATTTGTCCGTATCCGGGGCTCGGAGCAGATCGCGAATAGATGCGGGATTGGCTGCGGTGACGCGTGCGCCGAGGGTGCCAAAGTCCGGATTCGCGTCGATCGCGACGATTCGGTCACTGCGCAGGCTTGCAAGCGTGGCGCCCAGGCACATGGTTGTCGACGTCTTGCCAACGCCGCCCTTCACGCTGATAACAGCGATGTTGTAGTCACCGTAGATAGGCTGTCGCACCCGCTCTATCAGCTCGCGTTGCTTGCGTGCCGACGATGATTCCCGCGGTGAAATTGCGCCCCAGGTGGCCTTATGAACCCAGCTGCGCCAGCCCGACTGTGGTGCCTGCCGCGAGTTCAGGCTAGCGGCCAAGTCTGAGACGGAAACTGCGTGATTGACTGCGTGTTTGGTGGAAGTCATAGACTTCATCCCCTCCCCAAAAATCCCCAAAGTATGTCCCCGCCGTCGTTTTTACCACGCAGCCAGAACGACGGCGACTCCAAAGAAGGCATCGAGAATTCCGACCTGTTTCGGAGTCCACGGCCGAGCGCGGCGAGCGCCGGAGATTGGCATGGTAAAAGACCTGATGAGAAGCCCAATTGCGACGATGGGCACACCGATGCTGATGAGGTTCCGGTCGTGGAGGACGAGCCACCCGATGATGGCCACGGCGGTAATGAGAACGTGATACGTGACCGAGCCAATGAGCCACTGGCGGTTGCCGCGCTTGCGAATCATAGTTTTTACATAGGGCACGGTGCCGACGAAATATCCAGCGTAGATAGCCGCAATTGCCCAAGCTTTCGGGGTTGGTCCGGCGATGATAGGCACCATGAGGCTAGCGGCCAGAACGGTGGAGACACCAGAGAGAAGTGAGCGCGGTCGGCGGCGGTAGGTCTCCCAAATAGCGATAGCGGCAAGAGGGGCAATGAGGGCGACCCAGGTGAGGAGGGAAACGTCGGCAAGCAGTGTGATGCAGCCGGCGACGGCGGTGAGCGCGGTGTATGTGGCGGCGGGTGCGAGGTGGCGGCGTTGGCGACGAGAGCGGAGCCAGACGCTGACGGCGAAGAATGCGAAGTAGCCGAGCAGCCAGGTTGCGGTGACGGCAAGGCCTGTCCATGTGGGGTTGAGGGCGAGAGCGGTCAGCGGGGGAATGGTGACCATGAACCAGGCGCCGTGCTGGTCCGGAACCCAGCCAGCGGAGCGCTTGTGATGGGAGCGGCGGGCGGGGCGGGGAGGACGTGGTTGGCGGGGCTTTTGGCTCATACTACGCATTGTAGATGCGTAATTATGTCGGGGCTGTATTAGAACCTCATATTGAAACCTCATTGAATAAAATGCACATGCGCGCAAGGCGACAGTGCTAACGTTGAACTCGCATTCTCAGGGCGAGGTGAAATTCCTCACCGGTGGTGATGCTGCGGCTGACGCAGACAAGTCCACGAGCGCCCTACCTGTGGCCAGAAGGGTCGTCAGGTAGGGGACAAGCAGATTTCGGTTGGAATCCGAAACCGACGGTCATAGTCCGGATGAAAGAGAAGGAGTTGAATAATTCGTGGAATACGTGTCGGGTTTTTTGGTGGGTTTCCTCACTGCACAGCTCAGTGTGGCGGGAGCGCCAATCTTGATTCGTGAAATTGTCGGTAACCTCTTTGGCCTGGCGTGTGCCTTCCTAGGTATGAAACGGAAGGTATGGGCTTGGCCGGTCGGCATTATCGGAAATGCCTTGCTGTTTACCGTCTTCCTCGGCGGAGTTTTCCACACGCCGCAAAATCTTGATCTCTATGGCCAGGCGGGGCGTCAGGTCATGTTTATCGTCGTCAGTCTCTACGGGTGGTTCAGCTGGGTCAAGAGCCGCAATCAGAGCGGTGACGAGGTCGCAATTGAGCCGCGGTGGGCGACGGCATCGGAACGCATTGGGATGATTACCGTGGCTATCTTCGCCACTGTGATCTGTGCCAATGTCTTTGAGATGCTGGGCTCGTGGGGGCCATGGGCCGATGCCTGGATTTTCGTCGGTTCGATGTTGGCGACCTGGGGTATGGCCCGCGGGTGGAACGAATTCTGGCTAATTTGGATTGCCGTTGACGCCGTGGGAGTGCCGTTGCTGCTCAAGGGTGGCTACTACCCGTCGGCGGCGCTGTACCTCTTCTACGGATGCTTCGTTATTTGGGGCTTTGTCTCCTGGGTTCGCCTCGAGCACCAGAGCGACAATGACCAGCAGAAGAGCTCCGAGACCGACCAAGTACCGGCTTTGGCAGCAGCCGAGCGGTAGGATAGTCCAGGTGAGCTTCCGACCAGATAACTCCCGTACCAACCGCGCCCATCAAGCCGAAGAGCGTGCCCGCAGTCTCGTGCAGGACGTCCTCGACCGCGAGGAGCGGGTACGCAACAATCTGGCCAGCGCTGATGTCGACCCGTGGACGATGCGTTTCGTCGTCGATGAGTCGATTTCTGAGGGCGCAATCATCACCTGGCGCAATGAGGCCACTCGTGCCCGCCGCATCATGCGCCGCTATGACATTCAGCGGGGCTACCGCGAGAAGTTGCGCGAAGTTGAAAAGCGCATCGATGCCATGTTGCACCTCGCGGAATCGCTGGAGGAGTCGTGGGACGCCGCGGCACACGCCTCGAAGAGGCTTTCCGACGCGGAGGCCCGCGATGTCGCCGCCTTTGAGCGTGAGCGCGAGCGGCAAAATGACGCGGCAGAGACTAAGCGGCAGCGTGAGGAGAAGGTCCGCAAGTTCCGTCGGAAAGCGGAAAATATTGCTACCGACGCGTGGGACGCGGGCCGTGACGCGCTGGAGAAGCTGCCGCCGCTGTCGTCTTCGCTGAAGGACATCGCGGCTAAGTTCCGTTCGCGGGGCTCGGAGGAGGAACCGCGCGAGGTACGGCGGGCAACAGCCCGCGACCTGCGCAAGGAGCCCCCGCTGCCGGAGGACTAGCGCTCCTCAGCTTTAGCTGCCTGGACTACCTCAGCGAGCTTGGAAATCTCCTCGTGAGAGGGGCGGATATCTGGATGCGTGCGACAGTAGTCCAGCAACAAATAGCCAGCTGTGCGAATGCGACGATGCCCATCCCAGTGTGGAGTGGCGATTTCGGGGTCGTTGGTGGCCAAAGACGAGATGGCCTGGCGCTCACTGAGCAGCTCGTACTGGAGATCTCGACGAATATCGAGCGCCTGATTCGGAGTACCGGTTAGCAGCGCGCCGAGAAGAGCGCCCATCTGTCGATAGCAGCGCGGAATATGACGCAGGTAGTGCTTTTCAATGCTCTCGGTTGGCCAGAAGTGCAGGACAGCGAGAGCCAGCGCGCAGGCGATACCGACTTCCAAGACACGATCGGTCACAATCGGTGCGAGTTCGCCAGCGACGTTTCCGCCCAGCAGCAGCGCCAATGGAGTGGTGACGATTGTCGTCAGCGCATAGTTCTTCACCACGAGAATCTCCGCGCCGAATTGGCAGGCTGCAAGCGCGATAAGTAGCGTCCAGCTGTCCAGGCCAAAGGAAAAGAGCAGCGCATAGAGGAAAATGCCGATAATCGAGCCGACCATGCGGTGAATCCCTCGGATCGAACCAGCGGTGCGGTCGGGACCCCACTGCAGAGTCATCAATGCGCTGACCACCGCCCAGTCAGGCCGGTCGAGACCGACAAGCACGCTGATGAGACCAGCTAAGCCACCGGTAATAGCAACCTTTGCCGCAGTCATCGACGCATGGGAATAGCGATCGAAAGAGCGGAAGATCCGGTAACTCACGCTTGGTCGCGCGAGTGGAATGGTTGTCTGCGTCTCGTCGAAGAGGTTAGGCGTGTCCACGATGTCCACAGCGCTGCCGTGCACGCCCAAGCGTGTGCGGATAGCAATCAGACGCTGATGAGCAGCAATGACACGGTTGACCAGTTCCGTGTGGGAGGGCTTAACGATTTTGCTGCCACGGATGATGCCTGCGTCGGCAAGCGATTCCCATGCGTCGGTGAGTGCAGTTTGCGCCTGGTGATGAACGGCGAACGATGTCGAGTCTGACTTTTCCATCGCGTCGATGGCTGATTCAAGGGATTCGACAGCCGCCATCTCGGGGCCATGCGGATTCCACAACCGCGGTGCCATGCCGATGACTATCGCGGAAAGCACGCCAACGGTAGCCCACATGGCGGTTTCCACCGGGTTGAAGCCAAGGCGGGCGACCATTGTTGTGCCGCCGGAGACCATCACAATAAAAAATGAACCCGGCGGTGGCAGGCGCAGTGCGTTTTGAATAAAAGCGCCGATGGTGGCCAGTATCGTCGTAAAAAGCGCAATGAGCAGCAGCCATAGATTGCTGCCGCCGGAAGCGATCTCACCGTGGACCACTGATCCGACAAAACTGCCGGACATAACTCCGGCGATCAGGCATAGCCCGGCGATGGCCATCACGCGCAGACGACTGCGGTAGGGGTGGCCTTCGCCATAGATGACCACGCACCCACCAGCGGCGATAAGGAGCATCTCCGAGCCATGTCCGGTGAGAAGTGCCACGGCACCCGGCAGGAATAGCGCGAGTGCTGCGCGGAGGGCGCCTGGCCATCTCTGTGCACGGGAGTGGAAGGCAGTAAAAAGTTGCCATGCACTTGGTTGTGGAGGAAGCTCAACCGTTTGGCTCAATGTTGGTGAAATCTCCTTAAAACTCTAGTCTGCGACCAGCGTCTCGAGCGTGAACTCCGGGTGCTCCTTCTCAATGAAGGACAGCTTCCACTTGTCGCCGAAGAGGGCGATGAGGGCGCCGTCGGAACGCGTGAAGATCTCCACGCCGCGCTGCTTTGCCAGCTCAGGCGCGGTCTCTTCGTCCGTGCAGCGGGCGACGGAGTAGGGGATGGGCTCGGCGATGGTCTCGACGTTGTACTCGTTTTCCATGCGTGCCATCATGACCTCGAACTGCATCGGGCCGACCGCGGCCATCACCGGGGCGGCATCGCCGCGGGTATCGTTGCGCAGAATCTGCACCACGCCCTCGGCATCGAGCTGATCGACAGCTTTGCGGAACTGCTTGTACTTGCCCAGGCTCTTGGCGCGCAGAGTGCGGAAGTGCTCGGGCGCGAACTGCGGCATCGGCTTGAATTGAACCTTGCGGCCCTCGTAGATCGTGTCACCCGGCGCCAGTGAACCCGCATTGACCAGGCCGACAATGTCGCCCGGGTAAGCCGTCTCCACAGTCGAACGTGTCCGGCCGAAAACGGTCAAAGCATACTTTGTGGAGAAAGTACGTCCCGACTGCGCATGCGTGACCTGCATGCCGCGGTCAAACTCGCCAGAGACAACGCGCATGAAGGCCAGCTTGTCGCGGTGGTGCGTATCCATACCCGCCTGCACCTTGAACACGACGCCCGAAAAATCATCCGTCGGTTCGCGCTTTTCGACGATAGCCCCCTGGCCGCCAGCCGCTGCAGCGGCAACGGCAGCCGGGTCGGACTCGCGGGCACCAGGTGCCGGAGCCAGCTCGCAGAGAGTGTCCAGGATCTGGTGGACACCCCAGTTCAGCATGGCGGAGGCGAAAATCACCGGAGAGGTGTCGCCAGCGAGGTACATCTCCTGGTCGTGGTCAGCGCTATCGGCGGAAAGTAGCTCGGACTCCTCGGCTGCCGTCTCCCAGGCGTCGCCCTGCTCTGCGGAGGCCTCATCTGGGGTGAGGTGACGCTCAGCGGCAATAGTGGCGCCACCGGCAGTGCGCTCGAAGCCGATGAACTGCTTGGCTTCGCCGTCCTCACCACGCTCCAGCAGACCGCGGAAGTCGCCGGCCTCACCAACTGGCCAGTACAGCGGAGTCGGTTGCAGTCCAATCTCCGCGACAATCTCATCCATCAACTCCAGGGGAGCCTTACCCGGGCGGTCCCACTTGTTGATGACGGTGACGATGGGAATTCCGTTGGACTTACAAACCCGGAACAGCTTCAACGTCTGAGGCTCGAGACCCTTGGCACCGTCGACAAGCATGACAGCGGCGTCGACAGCGGTGAGCACACGGTAGGTGTCCTCGGAGAAATCAGCGTGACCAGGCGTATCGACGAGATTGATCATGTACGGCTCGCCGTCGTGCCCCTCTGGCTGGTACTCGAACTGCAGCGCGGAAGAGGCAATCGAGATGCCGCGATCCTTCTCCATGTCCATCCAGTCGGACACAGTCGACTTGCGGCCGGCCTTGCCGTGGACAGCACCGGCTTCGTTAATGACATGAGCATGTAGCGCCAGCGCCTCGGTGAGCGTGGACTTACCGGCATCCGGGTGTGCGATGACGGCGAATGTGCGGCGGCGTGCGGCTTCTTCGGCGAGAGTGGTCACAGGGAAACTACGCTTTCCTTAAAAAGAAAATCGGAATAAGGGAATCGGGTTCAACCTTTCTAACTTACCGCTCCAGTGGGGTAAGGGGTCAATTGCAGTTAGAGGTTGAACAGCTCGCGCAGCGTCGTGATGACGCCTTCCTCCGCGTTCGACGGTGAGATGTCGGTGGCGCGGCGTTTGATTTCCGGGTGACCGTTGGACATGGCAAACGAACGGCCTGCGTGGTCGATGAGCTCGAGATCATTCAGGTAGTCAACGAAGCAGACAGTTTCGGCAGGAGAGACACCTAGGGCCTCCTGCAGGGCGGCGAGTGCCGTGCCCTTGTTGGTGTTGGCATCGATGAGGTCGACCCAGTGGGCACCGGAGACTACCGCGCGCAAGTGCGAGCTTTGGGAACGCAGGTAATCGGCCGATTCCTCTTCGACGGAGTAAGGATCAAAGGCGGCAATTTTGACGATGCCGTCCTCGGCGGCAGCGGCGATGACATCATCGACCTTCTGCAGCTTCAGGTAGTACTTGGCGGCCTCGTTGAACTGCAGCTGCTGAACTTCCTCCGGAATATTGAAATGCGGCGGGAAAAACTCCACGTATGCGCTGGCAGCGCCGCAGATAATAACCGACAGGGGAGTACGGCCCGCCGCCACACGGTTGTCGTTGAACTGGCGGATCGCGTGTACCAACTGAGTGACGATGTCGTGGTCGATACTGGTAACCGAAACCACCTCGCCCGCATCCGCGACATAGTTGCCGTTTTCCGCAATGATTGGGATGCGGTGTGCAATGGGGGCGAACTGGTCGGCCAGAGTTGCGTACTGGCGGCCCGACGCGGGAGCGAAGTGGACACCGCGGTCGAGCAGCTCCGTGACTACCGGCCAAAAGGACTCCGGGATTTCCTTGTCTTCATTTAGTAGAGTCCCGTCCATATCCGTGACTACAAGGCGGTATGGCGGCTGGGCGGGAGATTGCTGCTGGATATCCAGGGGTTCCGTCATGGCTCTTATTCTAACGGGTAAGTAGGGTTCAATTTTCTTCCTTGAGGTGTCTCCCGGTGTCTCCCCCGATTGGGTGAAAGCTGGGCCACAATACGGGGTACCCAGTTGAGGGCGATAGCCGGTGAATAGCGTGTGCGGGGTATTTTGAGGGGGAACTCATACTCATTTAAGCCAGGAGGATTTATGTCGGATTCGGCCCCCATCAAGCGCAATGACTGGAATGAGCGCATCAGCCTTGCAGAGCAGATGATCCCCCTCCTGGGACAACTGCGCCGCAACAATGATGTCGTGACTTCAATCTTCGGCCGCCGACTGGAAAACGTTACCGAGACCGGCATCATTAAGTCGCACCGCTACGCCCGTCGCATCACCTCGCAGGAGCTGCCCCTGAGTCAGACCCTGCCGATTCTGCAGGAACTGGTGAAGATGGATCTCGGCACCGCCTCCATTGACCTGGGCGCCCTGGCTACCAGCTTCGAAGAGGAAGGCGGCGATCTGCGCGCATTCCTCGAGCGTGAGCTTGCCGACGTCATCGGTGCCGGGACACAGACCCCGAAGACCGACATTGTCCTCTACGGTTTCGGCCGCATCGGCCGTCTGCTGGCTCGCATTCTGCTGGCTCGTGAGGCACTGTTCAACGGCCCGCGCCTGCGCGCTATTGTGGTTCGCCAGAATGGTGAGGACGACATTGTCAAGCGTGCTTCGCTGCTGCGCCGTGACTCCGTCCACGGTGCATTCGACGGCACCATCTCGGTTGACCGCGAAAACAACATTATTTGGGCAAATGGCACCCCGATTCAGGTCATTTACTCCAATGACCCGGCAACTGTTGACTACACCGCCTACGACATTAACGATGCGATTGTCATCGACAACACCGGTCGTTGGCGTGACCGCGAGGGACTGTCACAGCACCTTCAGTCCAAGGGTGTTTCCAAGGTTCTGCTTACCGCGCCGGGCAAGGGCGATGTGAAGAACATCGTCTACGGAATCAACCACAACATCATCGAGGAATCTGACAACATTTTGTCGGCAGCTTCGTGTACTACCAACGGCATCACCCCGGTGCTGAAGGTCGTCAATGACAAGTGGGGTGTCGAGTTCGGTCACGTCGAGACCGTCCACTCCTTCACCAATGACCAGAACCTGATTGACAACTTCCACAAGGGTTCCCGCCGTGGTCGCGCAGCCACCCTGAACATGGTTCTCACTGAGACTGGTGCCGCAAAGGCCGTCGCCAAGGCTCTGCCGGAGTTCGAGGGCAAGCTGACCGGTAACGCCATCCGCGTTCCCACCCCGGACGTTTCCATGGCGGTGCTGAACCTGACCCTCGACACTGAGGTCGACCGCGACGAAGTCAACAACTACCTGCGTGAGGTTTCCCTGAAGTCCGTTCTGCGCCAGCAGATTGACTACATCCACTCCCCAGAAGTGGTTTCCACCGACTTCGTCGGCTCCACCCATGCTGGCATCGTTGATGGTCTGGCTACCATTGCCAACGGTAAGCACCTGGTGCTCTACGTCTGGTACGACAACGAGTTCGGTTACTCCAACCAGGTCATCCGCATTGCTGAGGAGATCGCAGGCGCTCGCCCGCGCGTCTACCCGAAGCGCAAGCACATCGACGAGCTGTAAGTCGGCGGTCCTGGGCTTGAGCTGCTGAGCCCTCGAAGGCCCTCTTCCCCCTCCTAAACCACGGGGGTTGCGGCGATGGGGAGGGCAGGGGAGGGGGACGGGGAGATTTTCCTGTCCATCGACGACGACCTGGATTCCGCGTATGAGCCGTTCGAGTTGGTGAGGATTGTGATCCTGCCGGAACTGAGCGACGAGGATCTGGTTTTCGGCCTCCAATTCCGGGCCTCCGGCGACATCGAGCACGGGCGGGGGATGAAGATTCGGGAAAGTGATTTCGGGATCGTCGAATACGGCTCGGCGGAAGTGGCCCTGTTCGGCGCCTAGGTGGCGGCGTCCGGTCGCCACTCGGTTCCAATCCGCGTGGGGCCCTATGTGGATTGTCAATAGTCAGGCGAGACTTTCACGTACATCGTATGGGAGGGGTGTAGCCATGACTGATCGCCGGGCCGCATCGTGCGGGCCGGCGGTGATCAGCGCAGC